>CAYPTK010000010.1:8510-20638 GCA_964413555.1 uncultured Bacteroidales bacterium
GAAAAATGCTGAAGAAATGCAAATCACCCAGGAAGAATTAAAAATATCAAATGATCAACTGGAGGGAAAGATTAAAGAGGTTAAAATAGTACAAAACAGGCTTCACTCGTTACTTGAAAATGCTTTTGAAATTATTTATATCTATAACAAAGATAAAAACTTAATCTACGTGAGCCCCTCTGTTAACAATATCATTGGGTTCACAACCGAAGAGATAAAAGGAGGGAAAGATCAGGAACGGCTAACCAAAAAAGGGAGAAAAGAATTCAACGAGATGTTGGATACACTTTTATCAAATCCACAAAAAATAATAACCAAACAATATGCATACTTAAAAAAAGACGGGACAAAAATTTTTCTTGAAACCACGGGAAGGAATTTATTGAACAACCCCTCGATACAAGGCATCATTTTTAACTCGAGAGACATTACTGCCCGTGTCAGAGCAGAAAAAGAAGAACGAATGAGAAGCCGTATGCAGTCATTATCTGAAAACAGCCTTGATATGATCATCCGGTTTAGTATAGACGGGGAGTGTTATTATGCAAATCCGGTGGTCAATAATTTTTTGAACATGTCTCCTGAAACAATGGTTAATAAACATTTATCTAAATTGAATATTCCTCAAATATTCGCGGATTATTTTGAAGAAACCATAAAAAAAATAAAAGACGATCCTGTAAAACAACAAGATGAATTCTCTGTTAACACGGATCAACAAGAAGATAATTTCCTGCAAATTATAAATATCAATGCAATCCCCGAGTTTAATGAATCTGAATTGGAGACCATCCTGTTTATCGGCCATGACATCACGGAAGCCAAGAGGATAGAAAGAGAGATACATCAAAAAAATCAAAAAATTGAAGACAGCATTAACTATGCCCAGCGTATTCAAAACTCGATTCTTCCTACCAATAAGAGTCTTCATGAAGCATTCCCTGATTCATTTATTTTTTATAAACCCAAAGATGTGGTGAGCGGCGATTTTCCCTGGATGTTTTTCAAGGGAGATATTGCTTACATAGCTGCTGTTGATTGTACTGGACATGGGGTGCCCGGGGCGTTGCTCTCTTTCATTGCTTATTTTACTCTCAATAATATAGTTGACCATGATTCGAAACTAACAGCAGGAGAGATATGCGACACATTACACTACCGTGTAAGATCCGCGTTAAACCAGGATAAACCGGATGCTTATGCAAGAGACGGGATGGATATAGCATTTTGTAAAATCGATATTGCTAAAATGGAATTGCAATATTGCGGTGCGCACCGTCCATTATATCTCTTAAGAAATTCTGAATTAGAAGAATATAAAGGCGATAAAAAAGCCATTGGAGGAATACCACACTTTAAGAAAAAAGAAGAAAAATTCACGAATCACATCATTCAATTAAATAAAAAAGACAAAATATTCTTCTTTTCTGATGGATTAACAGATCAATACGGGGGCCCTGAAAACAAAAAATATTCACCAAAACGGATCCGTGAAGCACTCCTGGCACATCCCGATTTTTCGATGACCCAATATATGAATTATTTTGACAAAGATTTTAATCAATGGATTGATAACAAAAAACAAATAGATGATGTTTTATTGATTGGAATTGGTTTTGACATTTTAGGAAAACACTAATTCTACACGTTTATAAAGAAATTAACCAACCCAAGATTAATATTTTGTCACGCGTGGAAAATAACGATAAGAAAACAGGAGGCAGAAGACCCCTTAACATAAATAATTAAAAAATAAGCATTTATTACAACACCAAACGAGACAGCTATAATTGCCTAATAATTAAAGAAATAAAGAAAAATTCAAAGAGGCCTGTTCAGTTGTAACTACTTAATAAAAAAAATATTAACTTTATGGCCTTCAAATATATTTATAACCATGGTTAAAAATAAAAAATTACAAGGGTTTCTGGAGTTTGTTTATGACTTATATAAAACCATGAAAGCTCATGAAATAACCATCGAGTATGAAGGGGAAATAACCCACCAGATAACCAAAGCATTCACTTCTCTCGCGGAATCTAACATGAAAGAAGAAGCAGAAACAGGGCCGGTGCAAAAAAGAGTATTCCATGTAATGGTTGAATGCCTTCAAAATATCAGCAAGCATGCCGAGGACAACGGCAATATTGAAGACACCTCTTTTTCAGGAAGAGGCATTTTTTTGGTAAGTAAAGGAGATCAGGAATACAACATAACAACCGGTAATATTATAGATAATCGAAGAATTAAAGAACTTAAAGACATGTTGGAACGTATAAATAAATTAGATAAACCGGGATTAAAAGAACTTTACAAAGAACAAATACAAAAAGGTAAATTATCTGATAAAGGTGGTGCAGGTCTTGGATTTATTGATATAAAAAGAAAAACAGGGAAACAGCTCATTTATCATTTTCTCCCTATCACAGAGTACACCTCATTCTTTTTATTGACATCATCAGTGCCCAGGGTAAACCTTTAAAAACCAGCAACTATGGAACCAATTATTATAAAAGAAACTGAAGATACACCTAAAATCATTTTTGATCCGGATAATAATAAATTTGAGATATCAGGCCGTTCTATGCCCGAGGATGTCGCGAACTTTTATTCTCCACTGCTTAACTGGCTTGATGAATATGCAGAAAGCCCCAATGAAAAAAGTGTAATAAGTTTTAAGCTCGAATATTTTAATACGGCATCTTCCAAAGCACTTTTGGACATTCTTATGAAACTTGAAGAGATTTATGAAAATGGCAATGATGTTTTGATTAAATGGTTTTACCCGGATGATGACGAAGATATGCAAGAAGCAGGAGAAGAATATTCTGAAATTGTAGACATCCCGTTTGAAAAAATAAGTTATAAAGAATAACCCTTTGTTAACAATTATTTAATAATTCCTGCAAACACTCTCCATGACAGCTCTTTTGAACAAAAACACTGTAAACATTTTTTATTTTTATTTGCTGAAATTCAAAAAATAACGCAAATTTGTCTTTTATAAATTTCATTTAATGAATTCATCCAAACCTCTACTCCATACACCTAATATATGAGTGAAGAAATTTTAAAAGCCCTGATGCAATTATTTGCCATTATAGCAAAACAAGATGAAGGGATAAATATTGATTCAAACGAACGAAAATTTGTCATTGAATTTTTAAAAAGCCAGCTTAACCAGGAAACTGTCAATGAATACGTTAATTTGTTTGATCAATATGCAGGCATTCATGAAAAAGCAGCTGGGAAACAGGATAAAAAAAAGCTAACGTCAGTAAGAGATTCCGTCAAAATACTTGGTATATGCCGTAAAATAAACCAAACGCTTAATCAGGAACAAAAAATCATTGTTATTGTCAGGTTATATGAAATGGTGAACGCGGATAAAAAGTTTACATCCCAACGTATGGCCATTATTAACACGGTAGCCGAAGTTTTTAAAATATCTCCCGAAGAGATATCTGAAATTCAAACATTCATCATTCAAAACGCCCCGGAAAAATTCGATATCTCAAGCAATTTCATGATTATCAACAGTCAAAAAACAACTTATGAAAATGCTAAATATATAAAAACCGAAGAACTGAACGGGAACATATTCATCCTGCATGTAAACAGTGTTGACCTTTATTTCCTTAAATACACCGGGAACGAAGAATTGTATTTTAACGGCTTGATAATAAGCAGAAAAAACATCAACTTGTTTGCAACCGGGAGTACCATTAAATTACCCAAAGGCAAACCATTGTATTATAGTGACGTTACTGCTCACTATCTTGAAGATATCACGGAAAATAAAATATCATTCCATTGTAATGATATTTCGTACAAATTCCCGAATGGAGCCACGGGTATAGACCATATTACATTTTCAGAAAATCATGGAAAATTCGTGGGTATCATTGGAGTGAGCGGTGCAGGAAAAACCACCTTATTAAATGTATTAAGCGGAATTGAAAAACCCGGCCAGGGAAATATTTTTATCAATGGCATCGATCTTCACAAAGAATCCGAAAAAATTGAAGGAGTTTTTGGGATGGTCCCGCAAGATGACCTGCTCATTGAAGACCTCACTATATATGAGAATCTCTATTTCAATGCTAAATTATGTTTTAAAAATAAATCAAAGGATGATATCAACAGGTTGGTTTTAAAGACTTTGGAAAGCCTTGGATTATTAGATCAAAAACATTTAAAGGTAGGATCCCCGTTAAACAAGATCATTTCGGGCGGACAACGCAAGCGGTTGAATATTGCATTGGAACTTATACGTGAGCCTTCGATCCTGTTTGTTGATGAACCCACCACAGGCTTATCATCAAGGGATTCGGAAAATGTCATGGATCTATTGCGTGAACTTTCATTGAAAGGAAAATTGGTCATTGCAGTTATACACCAGCCATCTTCTGAAACATATAAAATGTTTGACAACGTGATGGTTTTGGACATCGGTGGACGCATGATCTACTACGGAAACCCGATTGAAGCCGTGATGTATTTTAAACGCATGGATGCCCAGATTAACAGTGATATCGGTGAATGTCCAACATGCGGGAGTGTTAACCCCGAACTCATATTTAATGTAATTGAAGCCCGCGTAGTTGACGAATTCGGAAGATATACCGATAAACGGAGAATCAGCCCAAAAGAATGGGAAAACCGGATGAAAAAAAATATATCAATTGAAGAAAAACCAGTTATTCATACACCCCCACCTAAAACATTAAACATCCCGGGATGGCTTAAACAATGTGAAATTTATTTTTCGCGGGATTTTGTATCCAAGATCAGCAATAAACAATATATCTTATTAACCCTATTAGAAGCTCCTGTTCTCGGGTTCATTCTATCATTCATTGTAAGGCATGTATCAGATCCTGGTATCAGACAATATCTATTCAGGGAAAATGAAAACATCCCCCGCTTTATCTTTATGACATTGATTGTAGGATTATTTTTGGGATTAATTGTAAGTGCCGAAGAAATTTTCCGGGATCAAAAACTATTAAAACGAGAACATTTTTTAAACCTTAGCCGGTCCGGTTACCTGATTTCTAAAATATTCATACTATTCCTGATTTCAGCCGTCCAGTCATTCCTTTTCGTGTTGGTCGCGAATAACATACTCGAGATAAAAGGCATGTTCTTTTATTATTGGATTGCACTCTTTACAACCGCGGCATTTGCAAATTTATTAGGCCTTATTTTTTCTTCATCATTCAACTCCGTGGTTACGATATACATCATGATCCCCCTGGCAATGATCCCGATGATGATATTAAGCGGTGCCATGTTTGAATTTGACAAATTAAACCGGGCCATCACGAGTGTTGGAAAAGTGCCTGTTATTGCAGAACTTATGCCTACAAAATGGTCGTACGAGGCATTAATGGTTAAACAATTTAAGGATAATCGTTTTGAAAAAGAATTTTACCCGGTTGAGAAGATGATCAACAAAGCTGATTATAAAAAAGTTTACTATCTCCCTGAACTCAGGAAGCATCTTGATCAATGCAAGCAAGAATTTCAACGTTCCGGGGGTATTGACTCGACAAAACTTAGTTTAGTTTTATTAAAAAATGAGTTAACATATGAAAATCATCATCATCAAAAAATCAATTTCGATATCCCGGAATTAGCTGCGGATAAATTCAACCTTGCCGTTGCCAAAAAAGTGACATCAATCCTTGACGAGCTTGAAAAACATTATCAAAAAGAATTTAATAAACATCAGCATCAAAAAGAAAAAATGATTCAATATTGGATGAATAAAAATCCTGAACTATTTTACGAGATGAAAAACAGGTATTATAATGAAAATGTTGCTGACATTGTAAAACAATTATTAGAAGATAAAAAAATCATCGAATCCCAGCAACGTCTTTATCCCAAAATATACCCGATATACCTGTCTCCAAAACCGGTCAATAGATTAAACTTTCGCACACATCTTTTTGCACCTCAAAAAAAATTTTTAGGCCTTTCTATCGATACATTTTGGTTTAATATTGCATTGATCTGGATTTATGCATTAATCCTTTACTTTATATTATATTACGACCTGGGTAAAAAAATGATAACGGCATTTAACACGAAAAAATATTAAATCAAAATTTATGATGTCACGAATAATTCTTAAATTTGTTCTAAATATATAATATTTATTTATCATGATGAAAACATGCAGAGATGTGCATATCTCTTTGATTTTTACTCTGTTCGCGCTCTTACTTTTTATTGGTTCATGTAAATCGAACAATCAAAATGCACGAGAAAAAAATTTTGAAATCCCGGACTCTGTAAAAGAAACCGAAGAAGAGATAGAAGTTTCTGATGAAGCCATGGAAAGTATCGTGCAAAATATTGCTTCACCTGTTGAAATAGCTGCCCAGATCAAAAGCCTTGGCATCCCGTTTTCTAAAGAATACCTGGCTTCAACAGGTATTGTAGATCAATTGGAATCGGATAACAGAAAAGCGCTTAACCTGGGGGTGTATGGAACAAACCTGGGATACATTAACATGTATCAACAACAATCATTAGTGATTGAATATATTAAAGCAATAAAAACCCTTGCCGACGGGATTAATGTAGGACAGTTTTTTGAGTTTTCTACATTAAAACGGTTGTCTAAAAACAGTCAGAACCTTGACTCGTTGATGTATATTTCGGTGCAGAATTTCAATAACATGGATAATTATCTAAGGGAAAATGATCGTGGAGATATCAGTTCTATTATGATTGCCGGGGCATGGATCGAGGGCCTTTACATTGCAACACAAGTAGCAAAATTAGACGAATCAGGAAAACTGAAACAATCCATTGGAGAACAAAAAACAATATTAAACGAACTGATGTTAATATTAAAAAATTATAAAAACAATGAATATATTGCAGAACTTATAAATGAAATTTCACCCATTAAAAAAGCCTTTGACCAAATCAAAATCACTATCCAAGTTGGAGAACCTAAATCAATTGTTAAAGATGGGAAATTAACCATTATACAAAATGAAAAAAGTGTTGTTCATATCAATGATGAACAATTAAATAATATAATCAATAAAACCAAAAAAACCAGGAACAAATTAATAACCAAAAAATAGTATTTAATTCGTTAAATAATAAATTATGAATAATAAAATATATTTCTACTTTGCCTTTTTTACCATGTTGTTTGGACTTATTATTCCAACACATGGGCAACCGGATGATGTATTGATTGATCATTGCGTTACAAAAGCTGGTGATGATGCAACATATTTAAAAGACTTTGTTGTAAAATTAGAAGCTGCAGGCCCGGGAGAAAAAGCTCCCGTGGCTAAATATTCAATGATACTGAAACAAAATACGGTATACCGTTTTACGATATGTGATGCTGAAAATTCGGGGGGTAAATGTATCCTGCAATTATATGACACGAAAAGAATGATTGCCAGCAATTACCTTGAATCAAGCGGGCAAATTTTCCAATCATTTGATTTTAAATGCCAAAAAACCGGGGTTTACCATTTATTCTTTTCATTTCAGGAAGGTAAAGCAGGAAGAGCAATTGGCATTTTATCTTTCGTTGAAAAATTATAAACGTTAAAGAATTAATACAAAGAGTATACAAAGGATGGATAAAATTTTTTACTCATTTTTCTTAACTTGTTCATTATCTCTTTCAAATCTTTAAAAATTTATCTTAATTCGTAACAATTTAATTTTAAATTACTGCAAATAAAATACATCACTGTAATTTTTACAAATAATATTTACATTTTTTATTCCCCGTTTTTCATCAACTGATAAAAGCTGTATCTTTGTAACCACATATTACAAAAAACTCTACATTATATGACAAAAAGAAAGAAAATCATACAGCCTGGTGACAAGATTACGCGTGACCCTGACATGCTGGCCAGCAAAATGGATGATGAATACGTGATGATGAGTGTTGAACAGGGAGAATACTACGGGTTGGATGAAACAGGAAGCCTGATATGGGAACTTTTAGAACATGAAACAACACCGCTAGAAATAATAAAAAATCTTATAACTGAATACGACGTTCAAAAAGAACAATGCAATGAAGAAACCATGCATTTTTTAAATGAACTGTATCAAAAAGGCCTCATCAAAATCAGTGATTAACAGGTGTTGAACTCTAACGCCCGGTTTATTCGTTATGCTCATTACAAAACTCTTGTTCACGCGGGTAAACGATCTTTATAATCTTAAATGCATTGAAATTCAAAAGTTAAGAATACGGCCCCGTATTTATTTTTTGTTTGTTCATTTTTTCCTCCCGAAAAATGAAACTTTTTGGAATAAGATTTGTATATATGCATTGCAAATAATATAAAAAAAATCATTATAAATTAACTTTAATATTTAAAATTATGGCAACAAAAAAATCAACCACCGCGAAAAAAACAACTTCAAAATCTAAATCATCTGCCAGCAGGACACGTAAGCCCAGGATAACAGAAAACAAGGTCCGCGAACGTGCCTATGCACTGTATCAGGAAAGGGAACAATCGGGCCTCGAGGGGTCGCCTGAAAACGACTGGTATGTTGCTGAAAATGAATTAAAGGGTACTGTATAATTTTTGTCATATCCATTTTTTCCCGGATTGTTCAACAAATAACAACCCCCCGAGACTTTTATGCCCCGCGTATGGGGTTTATTGCCTGGATCAATATACATTTGTATGTTAAAATTTCCAGGGCCCTGTATTTAAATATTTACCGGGAATTTAAAATTTACCCGGGCATATTTTCTGTTGACTTTATAAAAAAACAATTTTCCCTTATATACTTGATGTCAACAACATAAAATCAACATCTAAAGAAGCATATAATTTTTAAAAAATATATTAAAATACTTTGTTACTTTTGAAATAATATTGACTTCAATAAAATAAACTTGAATATGAGCGAACAAATAAAAAATCGATTACTATTTGAAAACATTGGAAATATTAGTGAACCAGAACAACAGGCAGACTGGAAAAAAATGCTTATTGAAATGGAGATTCCCGAGAACCTTAATAAATTAAAACAAATCATCTATAATTTATGGTGGACTTGGAATGATGAAGCGTACGAGCTGTTTCAAATGATCAATGAAGAATTATGGGAATCAACAGGGCATAATCCTGTAAAAATGTTTGAATCACTATCGTACCAACAATTAAGTGAACTTGAAAAAGACGAAACATTTAATCAAAAACTTGATCGTGTTTACACGCTTTATTCAGAATACATGGACCGGGCCCATATTGGCCCCAAAGCTCCCATTGCTTATTTTAGCATGGAATATGGACTGAGCGACCATATCCCGATCTATTCAGGTGGCCTGGGGATGCTTGCAGGTGATTACCTGAAAGAAGCAAGTGACAATAGTTTAAATATGGTAGCAGTCGGATTGCTATACAGGTACGGTTATTTTAAGCAACAAATTTCACTGTTCGGAGACCAAATTGCCGATTACAAGCGCCAACGATTCAGCAAAATGGCGGTCAAACCGTTATTTGATGACCATGGCAATGAAATGGTCATTTCACTTGATTTTCCCGGAAGGACTGTATATGCTAAAATTTGGCTGTTAGATATTGGAAAAGTGCCATTGTATTTAATGGATACGGATATCAGTGAAAATAATGATGATGATAAATTTATTACACATCAATTATATGGAGGAGATAATGAAAACCGCCTGAAACAGGAATATTTGCTTGGAATGGGTGGAATTAAGCTGTTGCGAAGACTTAATATAACCCCTTCTCTTTATCACTGCAATGAAGGACATTCTGCATTTATCTCTCTCTCCCGGCTCGAAAATTATATCAAAGAACAGAATATTTCCATTGATGAAGCCATCGAATTAATCAGGTCTACTACACTTTTTACCACGCATACACCTGTTCCGGCCGGACATGATAAATTCAAACCTGAATTAATGAAAAAATACTTTGCCAATTACGTGGAAAATGTCAATTTGGACTGGGACAGTTTCCTGGCATTGGGAAGAAGCAGGAAACACAATAAAGATGAAGAATTCTCCATGAGCCACCTGGCCATCCGTTGCTCGCAGGAAACAAACGGGGTCAGCAAACTGCATGGCATTGTCACCAAAGATATGTTCCAAAACCTGTTCCCAGGTTATTTTGCTGATGAACTGTACATGGGATATGTAACGAACGGGGTTCATTACCATACCTGGACATCACCATTATGGAAACAATTATACACGGATGTATACGGAGAAGGTTTTGACCGGGACCAAAGCAACCCGGATTACTGGAATAAAATTCATAACGTGTCAGATGAAAAGATCATCCAAATTCGCAGTGAATTAAAACAAGACCTGATAAACTATTTAAAAAAACGGGTAAACAATGACCTTACAAAACGCCAGGAAGACCCTAACCTCATCATCAATACTGTAAATGCCATTAACGGGGAAGCTCTCATTATCGGGTTTGCCCGTCGCTTTGCTACTTATAAACGCGGGTATTTGTTATTTCAAAACCTCGACCGGCTTGCAAATTTGGTGAATATTAAAAATAAACCAGTTATTTTCTTGTTTGCCGGGAAAGCTCATCCACACGATGAAGCAGGCCAAGAGGTCATTAAAAACATCATTGAAATATCCAAACGCCCTGAATTCTTAGGAAAAATAATTTTTATTGAAAATTATAATATTGAAGTAGCCAAGAAACTGGTACAGGGAGTGGACGTTTGGTTTAACACTCCTACACGATTGATGGAAGCATCCGGGACCAGTGGCCAAAAAGCCATCATGAACGGGGTACTCAACTTCAGTGTCCTGGACGGTTGGTGGGGTGAAGGATATAAAGAAAATGCCGGATGGGCTCTTACAGAAAACAAGACCTATGAAAATCAGGATATCCAGAATAAATTGGATGCAGAAGTCATATACAGCAGATTTGAAAACGAAATCATCCCATTATATTTTAATGATGAAGAAGCAAAAGAAAACAATGATCTTTCATGGGTTAAAATGATCAAAAACTGCATCTCGGGAATAGCTCCTCACTTCACCATGAAACGCATGCTTGATGATTATCAGAACCTTTATTATACAAAACTGTTGGAAAGAAGCAGGATTCTTCAAAAAGAAAATAATAAAGAAATTAAAAATATTGTAAAATGGAAACAGAATATCAACCTTCATTGGGGCAATATTGAAGTGATTTCAAAAGAACTCCCGAAGAGCCACAGGGAAGCCCTCAAAGTAGGAAATAAATTCAACGCTTCCGTTACCCTTAAGACAAACGGGATCAATGAAAATGACATTGGGCTGGAAATCATTCTCAGGCAAAACATGGAAGATGAAGATGAAAACAGGACAGTTGTAATAAAACAAGAAATGAATGATATCAAAAAATCTGATGATAACGTCACGTTCAATGCTTCGTTCGTGATCGAAAAAGCAGGAGTGTATGATTATGCCATCAGGATGTACCCGAAACATCCTTTATTACCGCATAAACAAGACATACAACTGGTCAGGTGGTTATAACCCCTGGCCGGTTTTCTTTTCATAAAAGATACAACCGGACAGATCAATACAAAAATCCAAACAACCAGACAGGAATTCTATTCCCGGCACCATACTCAATATTATCAACTGCAATGTAAGCATCATTAACCTGCTGTATTTGTTTTTTTGTTTTATTTTTCCCACCTATTTCAAATGTAAATGTATTGTCAACTATAAAATCACCATTTACCGCGTGTTTAATTGTATGCGATTCTTTCAATTGATTATAAAAAAACGTTTCTCTTATAGTTCCCGGATTTGCAATGCCAGGAGAAAGTAAATTTACAAGATTCGGGTTTTCCATGTATATTTTATCCGGTTTATTCATTTTGCTAATTCCATAATTATCTGGATTGAGCAGCATAAAAATATCTGCTTCGGAAAGTAAATATAAATATTTTAACAATGTTTCACGGCTCACCTCTACCTGTTGGCTAAGCTTGCTTATATTAGGTTTGTAGGGTACAATTTCAGCAATCACAGAAACAAGTTTTTTAATTTTTCCATTTTCGCAAAACATTTTTTACAAAAATTCAAAATTGTCTAATAGGCTTGACAAAATAAATAAAAA
>CAYPTK010000010.1:20648-24057 GCA_964413555.1 uncultured Bacteroidales bacterium
AAAAACTTCCTCAAAAAAGAAAGATAAAAAGCAACAAAATAAATAAAAAATTGTCGGATATAAAAGACAAAATAAACGATAAAATGCAATGCTTTTAATAATTGTCCATAAGAGTGATATTTACTTTTGAAGGGTTGTTTTTTTCAAAATCTTATCCTTTATGGTCTTTAAAAAACCTCCTCTTCCGCCGGTATCCTGTTCATCTAAAATATACCCCAGGGGGGTTAGAAGTTCAACATTATCGAAAATAACCTTTAAAATTCCCATCACTGGAATTGCTATAATCATCCCAGCAATGCCCCATATAAATCCGCCAATAATCACACCTAATATTGTTACAACAGGGTTTAATTCTACCTGGTGTCCCACTACATAAGGCTCCAAAATATAACTTTCAATAAACTGTGCTATACTGAAAACAATGATTATTCCAACAATTACTTTTATTGAAATAATTGTTAATAAACTCATGAATAATGCAAAAAAAACGCCTATAATATTTCCAATGTAGGGGATCAGGCTCAATAATGCAGCCACAACAGAAATTAATATCGCATATTTTATTCCAACTACTGTTAATCCTAAAGCATAGAATAAAGCTAAGAAAAGGATTAATATAAACCTTCCAAAAAGATATTGTTGGCTTACTTTACCAAAATTTGCCATAATAGATGCCCCTTTTTCCCTGTTTTTCTCCGGGATAAAAAAAAGAATTGCATTTTTGAATTTTTTTCGATAAAACATGAAGAAAAAAATATAGACAAATACCAATAAAAAATTACTCGTGAATGATACAACTTTTGGAACCACTTTAATCATGATGCTTCCTCCTTTTTGGGACTGATTATTGAATGCTTCCTGCATTTGTTTAATTTGTTGTGCTGGAGAGACACCTGTTTTTTGTGCAATAAAACGTTGTACTTGTTCGATCTTTGGTTGTATCTTTTCTTGGTAATTTGGCCATTTTTCGGCTATAGTCTGAATTTGTGAACTAATCATAAAAAAAGCACCAATACACAAAGCAAAAATTAAAATAGCTGAGATCAATGCCGATATTCCTTCTGGTATTTTCCATCTTCTTAATAAATGATGAACAGGCAGCATTACCATTGCCAATAAGACACCAATAAAAAGTGGGATAAGAAATGCTCTTGCCTTTACAAGGCCTATAACAAAAAAATATGTTCCAATAATTGATAGAGATGAATATGTAATAATTTGTCTAACCCGTTTGTTCATTATTTTTTTGATAATAAATGCAAAAACCAGTCCATTCAAAATAGGTTACAATAAAATCTAAATAAAATAAATTTTTAGTAAAATTCAAACAGCATTATATTTTTTTTGTTTTTTTAAATTTTAGTGGCAGCATAATTGAAAATTACTTCGAGTCAAAGAAAATACTAATAAATTTTGCAGGTATTAGCTTATCATCATGTCTTCCCACAAGGGTGGGGTAAAAAATGATATTATGCGGAATGGTTGGTTTTTGTCTTTTAATGTCAAATACATTGCATTGGTATAATGATTGCCTGTATATTACCTAAGAAGAATATGATTCAGGATATCAATTGGATAGACAAATACAAAATCACTTGGTCATGAAAATCATTCAAAGCAAAAACCTATCCCTTCATAAATGAACGTCTGTCCTTATTATTTGTTAATTTTGCAAATCAGAATTACACTTTAAAACCACGAGCCCATGAAGTCAATCCAATTGACAGGAATACACGAAATGGAATTAATTGAAGTTCCTGACCCCGTGATCAACAAGCCTGATGAGCTATTGATCAGGGTAGATACAGTAGGTGTTTGCGGTTCGGATATTCATTATTATTCAACCGGGCGTATCGGCGATCAGGTAGTCAGGTACCCTTTTACAGTCGGGCATGAATGTGCCGGGGTTGTCATGAAAACAGGCAATGAAGTAACACGTTTTAAACCCGGTGACAGGATCGCCATTGACCCTTCTATGCCTTGTTGGAAATGCGACCAATGCAAGGCAGGCAGGCCACATACATGCAGAAACCTGAAGTTTTTAGGCTGCCCCGGCCAGGCCGAAGGATGTTTATCTGAATATATTGTCATGCCTGAATCCAGCTGCTTTAAAATCCCAGGCCAAATGTCCATGGAAGAAGCAGCAATTGCCGAACCATTGTCCATTGGCGTGTATGCTGTCAGGCAATCCATTTCCCTTGACCATGCATCTGCCGGAATTTTAGGTTTCGGCCCCATTGGGTTTAGCGTGTTGTTAGCTGCACAAGCTGCCGGAGGCCGGCAGTTTTTTGTAACAGACAAGATAGATGGCCGGTTGAAAACTGCCCGCCATCAGGGTGTAAATTATACCGGAAACCCTTTAAAACGGGATATTGTAAAAGAGATTAATGAAACGGAGCAGAACCAACTCGACGTGGTATACGAATGCTGCGGAGACCAGGAAGCCATAGACCAGGCAATAGATATTTTAAAACCTGGTGGTAAATTAATGATCATTGGCATCCCGGAATCCGAACGCGTGAGCTTTGACGTGAGCAAAACGCGGCATAAAGAAATCACCATACAAAATGTTCGCAGGCAGGTAGATTGTGTTCAGCAGGCGATTGACTTAATCGCGAATAAAAAAATAAGCCTTGAAGGATTTGTAACTCACAGATTCACGTTTGATCAAACCACGGAAGCGTTTGACTTAGTAGAACAATATCAGGATGGTGTTATGAAAGCAATGGTTACTATATAATAATGAATTTCTGTTTAGCATACACATATAAATTTATTGTTGTTTCTATTTCCTTATCTCTTTTCAAATATAGTAAGTAATTAATATATATATTTGTACTATGGCTGATTTGAATAAAGTATTTAGAGATCCAATATATAGTCTTATATCTTTTGATAAAAATGACGACAGGGCAATTATTAATATTATTAATACGCCGGAATTTCAAAGGCTTAGAAGGATAAGGCAACTTGGATTATCCAGTTACACTTTCCCTGCATCGGTGCATGACAGATTTTCTCACAGTTTAGGTGTTGCTTTTCTTGTAGGAGAGATGTTTGATAATTTAAATGTCGAAAAAAACATAAAGGTAATAGACCCTAACGGCAATTATATTGATTTAAATAAAAAACAATTAAAACTATTATTAAAATTAGCCGGTTTACTTCATGATATTGGGCATGGCCCTTTTTCTCATGCCTTTGAAAAGATAACAGATATTGACCATGAAGAAATGTCAAAAAAAATTATTTCAAATGAAAATGGAAGGATTTTTCCCATTTTAAAAAATATAGATGATGAAATATTAAAACAATATTCTGTCGATTGGATTAAAGATATAATAGACGGTTCATTTAAGCCTATATGGGCAAAGGAGCTTATTTCAAGCCAATTAGATGCAGACAGGAT
>CAYPTK010000010.1:24067-24461 GCA_964413555.1 uncultured Bacteroidales bacterium
TAGATTATTTATTGCGGGATGCTTATATGTGTGGGGTAAATTATGCTTCTTTTGACCTAAAGTGGTTATTCCAAAATATAGAAATTGGTGAAATAAAAACTGAAAATAATAGAAAAGGTCTTTTAATTAATGCTAAAAAAGGCATACATGCAGTCGAAGCATTCATTGTTTCAAGGTATCACATGTATGAACAGGTTTATTTTCATAAAACAACAAGGGGGTTTGAAGTGATAACCCAAAAAATATTTGAGCGATTAAAAGAATTGATAAACAACGGCGGGACAATAAATTTTTTGAACAAAAACATTCCTGATTTTATTCATGATAACAATAACATTAATGCATATTTAACCCTGGATGATTTTAACTTATATACGCATTTTAATAACTGGGC
>CAYPTK010000011.1:0-8586 GCA_964413555.1 uncultured Bacteroidales bacterium
TTATCGTATTTTTAATGCTCATTACGAAGTTCTAATACATAATTGGGTTTAAAGTTATTCAAGCTTCTTTACACTCTTTACATGTACCAATTAAATACAAGAGATGATAATTGACATCAAATTCATGTTCTTCCGTGATCATGGTATGTATATCCTGTAATTGATTATTTTGAAATTCTAATATTTTACCACATTTTTCACAAATGATATGATCATGTTTATCGAGTTCATATTTGCATTCATAAAAATTATGCCTGTTAAATTTATGCTTTATGATTAGTTCGCTCTCTATTAACAAATTAATTGTATTATACAATGTAGCCCTGCTAATTCTGTAATTCTTTTCTTTCATTAAAACATACAATGTTTCAATATCAAAATGGTCATTTAACGCGTATATTTCATTTAAAATAGCATAACGCTCCGGTGTTTTCCGGAATCCATTCTTTTCAAGGTAACCCGTGAATACATCTTTTATAGTTTTTTGTTTATTTTTTTCCATCGTTGTAATTTAATTGAATAATTTTAAAATAATTTATTAATTACGAATTATAAAATTTATTCTTCCAATTCAACCCTGTTGACTGACTCTACTCCTTTGACCTCCAGGATATCACCAATCAAATTATTGATATCTTTCGTGTTGTGTACATATATATCAATATTTCCTTCAAATAACCCGTCAAAACTGTCAAAGTTGATTGACCGGATATTGATCGAGAGTTGCTTGGATAATAACGAGGTAATATTGCTGTAAATATCGGTTTTGATAATTCCTTTAATGTTAATACGTACCAGGAAAGAAAGTAATTTACTGGTTTTCCATTTTACTTCAATGATCTGATTTCCTTTTTGAGACATCAGGCGCACGGCTTTAGAACAATTACTTTTATGAATCACCACCTGGTTGGGAGAAGAAAGGTAACCAATTACCTCATCCCCGGGTATTGGTTTGCAACAATTAGCAATATTATAAGAAATCTTTTGATGATCTGTTTCATTGTCAATAATGATCTGATTTTGATTTTGAATTGTACCTTTCGTGGTATTGTTGTTTTTTAATACTTTGCGTTTATTTTTCGACCTTGAAATCTGTAATTCCCAGTAACGAATCCATTTGTTTCGACGTTTCTTTTTTAACTCTTTTTTTAAATTATCCAGTTGGATTCTCCCCTCTCCTATTTCCGAGAATAATTCTTTTTTGGATTTAACATTATACACGTATAACAGCTTGCGATAAAGATTATTATCAATCGGGATATCCAATTCTTCCAATTTTTTATTCAGATGTGTTTTACCTAACTTATTCTTTTTCTTATTTTCATTATTGATGTTCTTTTTGATCTTTGTCTTGGCTTTTGCAGTTACAACATTATCCAACCATTCCTCATTCAGCGAACTTTTATTACTGGATGTTAAAATCTCTACCTGGTCGCCATTTTTCAGTTTATGATTTAGCGGTACAAGTTGGTGGTTGACTTTTGCAGCAATGGCTTTATCACCAATATCCGTGTGAATTTCATATGCAAAATCAAGCACGATGGAATCCTGGGGAAGAGTTATAATATGCCCCTTTGGAGTAAATATAACTATTTCGTCAGAAAATAAGTTCATTTTAAATTCATCCATGAATTCCGAAGGATCATCAGCAGAGCTTTCAAATAATTCTTTTACCCTGGATATCCACTTGATCAATTCACTTTCTTCGTGCTCACTTTTGTATTTCAATGAAGCAGCTAACCCTCTTTTGGCTATTTCCTGCATTCTTTCCGAGCGTATTCTCACTTCAACCCACTTACCATCCGGGCCCATGAATGTTGCATGAAGCGATTCATATCCATTGGCCCTGGGTTTAGTGACATAATCATATATTTTATCGGGCTTGGGCATGTAAAAATCTGAAATCATGGAATAAATATTCCAGCACTGGGCTTTTTCAGGGATATCTGGTTTGGGTTTAAAAACAATGGTAATTATGATAAGGTCATATATTTCATCAAATGACATGGCCAAATCCTGCATGTTACGCCATATCGTATATATTGAGCGGGGCTCCCGGTTAATGCAATATGGATAATTCTCTTCTTCAAATCGGCTTTTTAAAGGGCTTACAAAATTACTAATAAAATATTTCCTGGTCTTTTCCCTTTGTTCTATCTTGGATTTTATCTCATCATATACTTCAGGATACCGGTATTTAATACTTAAATCTTCAAGTTCCCTTTTGATTGAAAAAAATCCAAGCCTGTATGCTATGGGAGCAAATAAATAGATGCTTTCACCTGCAATTTTTAATTGTTTGTGTTTTGGTAATGAATCAAGGGTCCGCATATTATGTAACCGGTCTGCCAGCTTGATAAGAATGACATAAACATCATCAGAAAGGGTATGAATCAGGCGCCTGAAATTTTCAGACTGCAAAGAATGTTGCGTGCTAAATGCCCGCGATATTTTTGTAAGCCCGTTGACAAGCACTGCAATCCTTTCTCCAAAATTATTTTTTATATCTTCTATCGTGTATGATGTATCTTCAACTACATCATGAAGCAGCGCGGCAGAAATGGCTTTCGCATCCAGTCCAATTTCCCTGATAGCAATCTGTGCAACTTTTATCGGGTGAATAATATATGGTTCACCCGATTTTCTTTTGACACCCTGGTGAGCATTGTATGCAAATATGAAGGCTTGATGCACCAATTCCCTGTCTTGCTGATTAAAGTATTGATCACAATCTTCAGCAAATTCCTTATAGTATTCCTGCACGATGGCTTCTTTTATTTCAGGTATAGCGAACATCAATCTAATATTGTTATTAAATTCACAATATAAAAAAAAGTATTAAAATTATGTATCTATATAAATATTTATTTATTTAAATGTATTTTTTTTCTTTTTAAATGTAGAAGTAAATAAAAAACATATAATCATTTAAAAAATAAACTTTTTATCAAAGTTACTTTTTATTATTATACGAATTAAATCATCATTTAAGTATTTTTTAAATTCTAAAAGTGTAAATTCAAATATAATTTGAGCAAGAATGATGAAGTTATACTTAAGAAATTAATGATCATGGATAAAATATTGTAATATGTCCTGTTTTATCGATAACCTCGTCACCTGAAGTAACAATATGAATGGAATACGCGTACACCCCTTCTTCCACCCTGGTTCCATTAAAAGTGCCATCCCATGTATCGAGGGGGTCTTTTGTTTCAAATAATTTCACCCCTTTCCGGTTATATATAACCAATAAATATATTTTAGGAATAAAGTCAAAATATACTTTAAACTCCTCGTTTTTTCCGTCTCCATTTGGAGTCATTGCATTAGGGACATGTATTTTAGGCAAGACAGGAGCACAGGCACGATTCGAGGTAACACTAGTTGTGCCAAGATGATTGGAATCTCTGGTGGTTATATAATAACAAAATTCATCCTGTTTGTTATTATAACTCAGGGATTCAAAATCATCAGTGAATGAA
This sequence comes from uncultured Bacteroidales bacterium, assembly GCA_964413555.1. Taxonomy (GTDB): domain Bacteria; phylum Bacteroidota; class Bacteroidia; order Bacteroidales; family JBBRXJ01; genus CAYMKE01. The sequence goes on from CAYPTK010000011.1 coordinate 3,486, forward strand.
GTATTCGAATAATTGCTTTCCAGTTCCCGTGTATCCTGCCCGGAAGTCCTTATAATCGTGTATTGTTTGTCCGGTTGATTAGCCGGTTTATATTGATTCCAATCCAGCGAATTAATATAATTTTTATTAATAGCAGTTAATAAAATATTATTTGACGGAGCCGAGTATTTTACTTCTTTTTCACATGTATTTACCGCTGCAAGCTTATAATAAAACACGCCGGATGTTACATCAATTGTATTGTCCGTGTATGTGAAATGATTCTGGACATTGGTAAATTCTTTTATTTTCTCAAACCCGTCAGCATATAAGTTCGACCTCAACAAGTGGTATTTACTGATTTCAGCATCGGGATCAATGGTGAATTCAAGTTTAGCAGTTTCATCCTCGACAGAAACACTGCTGAATATTGTATCCGGCAGCCGGGGCATACGAATATATTGTTCTGTTTTAAAAGATGTTGACTCGTATATATCTTTACTTATCGCTTTAATATAAAAAGCATAATTTGTATTGATCGAGGCATTTAAATAATTATAAAACGTATCTGCTGTCACGTCTACGAGGGTATCTCCATAAAAATCATATATCTGGTACTCAGCCACACCACTTTCCCAACCTTTATAGGGATTCCAAAATATTTTTAATTTAGAGCTACAAGTATCATAATGCATTGAAGGAACTATGGGGGTATGATAACCTGAAATTCGGGAATAATTTCCTGAAGAGTCAACCGCTCCTAAAGCATATGCCTTTTGTATATTTTGGTTCACGTTAAACGTATAAGCAGTATCATATCCCCAAATCGGTTCATCCTCATTCACATTGAATGTTGCTTCTCCTTCTTTATATGCTATTAAATACTTTTCAACATCAGGAGAAACACTAGGCTCCCAGGCAAAACTCATGTCCCCTGTCACCGGGTCTACTGTAATCGCGTGAACAATGGCTGGTTCAGGTTTTGAAAGATACACGTTCATTATATTGACACAAAATAATATGATAAATACGATAGACTTTTTCATGCACATTTTAATATACTACTTTATCAAAGATAACCTAAAAATCAATTTCTTATTTTGTAATTTCAGAAAATACTAAATAATTTTATTTTCCTTCAATGACCGGCAAATTTTTTCAAAAATGTCATTCGGAGGCAACATGGTAAATTCATCATGGTTGCACCGGATTTTAAGAGTGTTTTTATTTGTCTCACACTGCCATAGATACATTTCCTTTACTTTTTCCTGAAAAGAAATATCGGATTCATGTATATCTTCTTTACCTTTTAAATATTCCCTGTTGTCGCCCTGCCTGTTATTATCGAGTTTTTCTTTTACAAATGCAATCGGGGCATCTAAAAACAAATTCAACGTGGGGTGCGGAATACGGTAATATTCATATTCAAGATGTTCTATCCATTGTTTAAGTTTTTTCCTGTCTTCTTCATTATTTAATTTAGCACACTGAAACGCGATGTTCGAAACAACATACCTGTCTGCCAGCACCAAAACATCTTGTTGCAGCCACTGATTCAGTGTATCTTTAAAATCCCACCTGTCTCCCGCGTAAAGTAATGCAATAATATACGGATTTACCTGGTCTAAATCGCCAAATTCGCCCCGCAGGAAACGGGCAACCATTTCACCGAATACACCGTCTTCTGTACGCGGGAAGTGAATATACTGAAAAGGGATATTTTGCACGCGAAAATACTCTTTCAATAATTTGACTTGTGTTGATTTGCCGGATCCATCCAGTCCTTCTACTACTAATAAACTCATGATAATTTATTTCTAATTTTAAAGTCGTTCACTGATCTTGTTTTAGCTGGTAGTAAAACCGCTTTGTCTTTTTTATTATTTTTGGATTCTAATCTTATACATCCTATGCATCGAAGTAAAGATACATTTTTTTCAAAAAAACAAAGTATAAATATAAAGAAGAAAATATATGATCTATCTACTCCTAAAATCATGGGGATCATCAATATTACACCTGATTCATTCTATGACGGGGGAAAAACTGAACTTGAAGAACAAATTCTTCAACAGGCCCGTGTACACGTGGATGATGGAGCCGACATCCTGGATATTGGCGGATACTCCTCGAGGCCGGGGGCAAAAAATATTTCAGAGAAAGAAGAACGTTCCAGGATAATCCCGGCCATTAAAGTTATCAAAAAGCATTTTCCCGGGGTTATTATTTCACTGGATACATTCAGGGCTTCTATCGCGAAAGATATGGTAAATGATTATAGTATCGATATCATCAATGATATATCCGCGGGAAACATGGATGACAACATGTTTAAGACCATCGCGGATTTAAACATCCCTTATATCATGATGCATATGAAAGGGGTTCCACGTAACATGCACAAAATGGCACGCTATGACAACATGCTTAAAGAAATTGTTTACTTTTTTTCAGAAAAAATAAGAATGCTGAAATTGTCTGGTGTTAAAGACATTATCATTGACCCGGGATTTGGTTTTGGCAAAAATATAGATCAAAATTTTACATTGCTCGGGAATCTTGACGTGTTCAACTTTTTTGAACTTCCTGTTCTCGTTGGGCTATCCCGAAAATCCATGATATACAAAACCCTGCATTCTAATCCGGCCAATGCACTAAACGGGACAACGGTGTTACATACCCTGGCATTGCTCAAAAACGTGAACATCCTGAGGGTACATGACGTGAAACAAGCGAGAGAAACAGTTATGTTAATGAATAAATTCCTTGCAAATACTTAATAACTCACTGCTCTTTTATAAACTTTTCCTAAATTTGTATTTATGATAGCAGAAATAATAGCACAGCAGTTTTGTATGGCCCCGGGTTTCATCAGTATCAGGATACTTGATATTATTGACATAATATTGGTCGCTTACCTGATGTACAGGATATATACATTGATTGAAGGTACGGTTGCCATAAATATTTTCATTGGCATATTTTCAATATATCTTTTTTGGCTTGTCGTGAAAACCCTGAACATGGAAATATTGAGTTCAATATTAGGGAACGTCATTGGTGTAGGGGTAATTGCCCTGATCATCGTGTTTCAGCAGGAAATACGACGTTTTTTGTTAATGGTAGGTAATCAATACTTCACGAACAGAAGATATTCACTTCAAAAACTCGTTTCTTTCAATATACGTTCAACAACAGATATTAAATCCAAAGAAATTGTCAAAGGCTGTATAAACATGTCTAACAATTATGTTGGTGCATTGATTGTAATAGCACGAAAATCCCAGTTAAAAATGTATGCTGAAACAGGTGATATCATTAATGCAGAAACATCTAACCGGCTGCTCGAAAGCATTTTTGCTTATAAAAGTCCAATGCATGATGGGGCTGTAATCATCATTGGAGACAGGATATACGCGGCACGTTGTATTTTGCCGGTATCTGCCAATGTAAATCTTCCTCCTTATTTTGGAATGCGTCACAGGGCAGCGATCGGTATTACTGAAAGCACGGACGCGTTTGTCATTGTAATTTCCGAAGAACGTGGTGAGATATCAATCGCCGAAGCAGGTAAAATACATACGAATATAAGCCCGAGACAATTGCTTAAAGTACTGGATGATAAATTTATCAGTAAATAGTGTTTGTCTATAAAGTCCGATATCTGCGTTGTTGCTCAAATTTTAAATCCTCAAATACGCCAGTATTCTGCGGTTTAAAATTCTCACACGCCTTGATCTCGAACTTTATAGAGCAAACACTCGACATTATAGACAGACAGTAAATAGTGCTTGGAACATCATGTCCGCTAACCTCATTAGGTTCGATAAAAAAACAATCTTTCGTGATTAAACTTTCAGGATTACCTTAGTTAACCGTTTTTTCTCTTGTATATAACAAATGAGATAACTGGTTCCTGATTTGAGAAATCAGGTTTATGCCGTTCAATCTCTACCCATTCGTCAAATTCAATTTTTGGGAAAAAGGTATCCGCGTCTTCTGTATTTTCATGTATCCATGTAATATACATTGTATCAGAACGGGGTATAAATTCTTTATACACGGTGCCCCCTCCTATTATAAAATTCTCGTTCTCCTGATCCATTTGATCAATAGCCTCTTCAACAGAATGGACAACGGTACACCCGGGAAAATTTTCTTTAGCATCACGCGTGATAACAATATTTTTACGCCCGGGAAGAGGTGCCAGGGGCAATGAATAATATGTTTTTTTTCCCATCACGATACAATGGCCGGTGGTGATTCGTTTAAATCGTTTTAAATCTTCAGGTATTCGAAAAAGCAAATCATTGTCTTTTCCCAATGCAAGATTTTCTGTTATGGCAGCAATGATGGATATTTTGATTATATTATAATGTTTATTCGAAACTCGTCACAAAAACACAGCTATACAGAAATATCTCCTTTAATGCGCGGGTAGGGGTTATAATCTTTTAAACGGAAATCATCAAATGTAAAATCAAAAATGTTTTTTTTATCCGGATTTAGTTTCATTTCTGGTAAGCTACGGGGTGCACGTGTTAATTGTAATTGAACCTGCTTCAAATGATTTTTATAAATATGTGCATCACCAAACGTATGGACAAATTTACCCGGCTTATAGCCTGTTATTTGGCACATCATAAGTAAAAGCATTGAATAGGATGCAATATTAAACGGCACACCTAAAAATAAGTCTGCACTGCGTTGATAAAGCTGGCAGGATAATTGTCCTCCCGAAACATAAAACTGGAATAACACGTGACAAGGTGGTAATGCCATTTTATCCAATTCACCCACGTTCCATGCATTTACAATATGCCTTCTTGAATGTGGATCATTTTTTATATTATCAATGACCTTTGATAACTGGTCAATATGCTTCCCGTCCGGTGTTGGCCAGGATCTCCATTGATAACCATAAACATGGCCAAGATCACCATTTTCATCGGCCCATTCATCCCAAATATGAACATTATGATCATGTAAATATTTAATATTGGTTTCGCCTTTTATAAACCATAATAATTCATGAATGATTGATCGTAAATGTAATTTTTTCGTGGTAAGCAACGGAAACCCTTTTTGCAGGTCAAAATGCATCTGGTACCCGAATATGGCC
>CAYPTK010000011.1:8596-24134 GCA_964413555.1 uncultured Bacteroidales bacterium
AATATGGCCTTTGTTACTGTCCCTGTACGGTCTGTTTTTTCAATTCCTTCTTCTAATACATATGATAATAAATCTAAATATTGCTTCACAAGGAGATATTTACGTTAAATATTTTTTTAAAATTTCTAATAATTCTTCCTGGTCTATAGGTTTCGGGATAAATTCATCAAACCCGAGTTGTTCTGCTTCTTCTATATCTTCATCCGAACAAGCACCTGTAAATGCCAATACAGGGACATTCGCATCTATTTGCTTGATGGCCAAAAATGCCTGTATCCCGTTCATATTGGGCATAAATAAATCTGTTAATACAATATCCGGTTTATAATTACTGAATTTTTCAACAGCTTCTTTACCATCACGGGTTAACAAGAAATCATACCCACTTTCTTCAAGAATAAGTTCCATGAGTTTTCTACTCTGTGGGTCGTCTTCTGCTACAAGCACTTTTTTCTTCATTATTTATAAATTTATTTATATATACGAAAAATAGTCTGATTTTATTCAATCATAATTATTTATCAACCCGATCAAAAAAAATCATGAAATAAAATTATTAAAAAATTTCGGTTACATCCCAAAAAAAGTAAAAATAAAAAATAAAAAACAATTATAATAATACATATCAATATATTACGTGTAATACCATTTATGTTTATATAGTGTTTGTCCATAATGTCCGCTAACCCCGGTACAGTCATTCTTCCTCACGGGGCAGGCTTCGTTACGCTTGCCCCAAAATTGCTCATTCACGCTAGTTTATTTTAATGATACATCTTCTGAGTAACCCTGTTTACTTCATTTATAAAATCTTCGGCAAGAAATGCTATATAATCAGATTGTGCTAAAGCTGATGATACTGCTACACCATACAGTCCGGCTTGCATTATGGGTTCAATATCATTGATCTTGATACCCCCTACCCCGATAATTGGAATGTCAATTTTTTCCTTCCTGCATTGTTGAAGTATCGTTTTATACCCTTGTAATCCTAATACAGGACTTAAATCGGATTTTGTTTGGGTGAAACGGAAAGGACCAAGGCCAATATAATCTACAATGCCATGTAATTCTTTTATCATTTCAAATGAATCTGCAGTACCACCTATAATGACTTCGTCTCCTAATATTTTCCGGGCTTTTAACGGGTGCATATCATGTTTTCCAAGATGGACTCCATGAGCACCGATCTCTACAGCTAAATCAACTTGATCATTAATGATTAATTTGGCATTATACATATCCGCTATTTCAAATGTTTTTTTTGCCAATGCTTTAATTTCACGAAATCCTTTATTTTTAATCCTCAGTTGCACGAGATCAATATATCCTTTACATGCTTCGCGAGCCAACTTGGGGTGATCAATGCCATGAACATCCCGTGTAATAAAATGTAAGCGGGGTAAATCGTTAGACATAGTTTAATTATTATTCAACAAATGATGTAAGCCCAGTTTAGTTTTACTGCTTAACAAAAAATATTCCACGTATTTTTTAGCCATTTTACATGCCTGGGAAATTGAATGCCCTTTTGCAAGGAATGTTGTTACAGATGATGAAAACACGCACCCCGAGCCATGCTTTTCATATCCCGGGTATATCTTACCTTTAAAGGTGATTTTATTTTGTTTATCAAAATAAACATCCTGAATCTGATTATTTTCAACGATCATTGCTTTGACTAAAAAATCACATGTATCATGTTTTTTTATAAAATCATTCAATTGCACTGTAGAAATTCCCAGTAATTCAAGTATAAAATCTATTTCATCAGTATTGGGAGTGATTAATGTAATCTCTTTAAGAATTTGCAATAATGTATTTTTGTTCCACTGTTCATGAAATATGTACCCGGCACTTGCCTTGATCACGGGGTCCCAAATAATTTTCACATCATTGTTTATTTTTTTCAGTTGCCGTATCAACATGCATAAAACATTTTCATCCTGTATAAGTCCAATTTTTACATATTTGACAGGGTATTTTTTCTGTAAAAGCGTGAGTTGCGAGAGCATGTCCTTGGGAGTAACCCATTTTAATCCTGCAAATTCACTTTCATTCTGGAATGTAATGGCACTGCATATGCCTAATCCATACCCACCAATGTTTTCTATTGTTTTCATATCTGCCAGCAATCCGGCTCCTCCACTTGGATCAAATCCTGCAATGCTTATTATATAAGGGGTGTTTTGATTCATGTTTTAACTATTTAATGTCCGTCTATAAAGTCCGACTTCTTCGTTATACTCGATGAAAAACAATCCATTTACGTGAGTAAACTCCTTATTTTTCCATCTTCGCGAGCCTCGTTATCGAACATTATGATCCAAACACTCGATTTTATGGACAGACTCTATTTATATAAAGATCTCCACCCATTTTTTTGAATTTTTCAGACTGATTTTTCAATTCTTTGACATCATGAGATGATTTCATTGCACAGAAATTACTTCCGCACATCGAGCAAAAATGAGCTCTCTTGCTGCCTTCATCCGGTAATGTCTCGTCATGATATTGCAGCGCTGTTTCCGGATCAAATGATAAATGAAACTGGTCTTTCCATCTGAATTCGAAGCGTGCTTTACTCATGGCATTATCCCGGATTTGTGCGCCCGGGTGCCCTTTCGCTAGGTCTGCTGCATGAGCAGCTAATTTATATGCTATCACGCCATGTTTCACGTCTTCCTTGTTCGGTAATCCTAAATGTTCTTTAGGGGTAACATAACATAACATTGCAGCACCATACCAGCCGATCATCGTGGCACCAATGGCCGAAGTAATATGATCATAACCGGGAGCAATGTCCGTGGTGATAGGGCCCAAAGTATAAAATGGAGCTTCCAGGCATTCTTTTAACTGTCGGTCAACATTTTCTTTAATCAAATGTACCGGAACATGGCCCGGGCCTTCAATAATGGCCTGTACATTTTTCGACCTGGCTGTTCGAGTCAATTCCCCAAGTGTTGTCAATTCGGCAAATTGTGCTTTATCATTTGCATCAGCGATAGACCCGGGTCTTAACCCATCGCCTAATGAAATACCAACATCATAAGCAGCCAAAATATCACATATCTCGTTAAAACGTGTATATAAAAAATTTTCTTTTTGTTTTAGCATGCACCATTTGGCCATAATAGCCCCGCCCCGGGAAATAATTCCTGTCATCCTGTTTGTCGTATAAGGAATATAACTCCAGCGAAGCCCGGCATGGATTGTAAAATAATCAACACCCTGTTCTGCCTGTTCTATCAATGTGTCTTTATAAATTTCCCAGTTCAATTGTTCAATATCCCCATCTACTTTTTCAAGGGCCTGGTATAATGGAACGGTTCCAACCGGGACAGGAGAATTCCTGATGATCCATTCCCGCGTTTCATGAATACGTGCACCGGTCGAAAGATCCATAATGGTATCAGCTCCCCATCGAAATGCCCAAACCGCTTTTTCCACCTCTTCTTCAATGCTTGAAGTGGTTGGTGAGTTGCCAATATTGGCATTGATCTTGACCAAAAAATTCCTTCCGATGATCATTGGCTCCACCTCGGGATGGTTAATATTGGCAGGGATCATGGCACGCCCGGATGCTATTTCATCCCGGACAAATTCTGATGTGATTTCACGGGGAATGTTAGCACCAAATGACTCCCCCGGGTGCTGTGATAAAACAGACTGGTCTTTATACCTGCTAAGCTGTTGGTTCTCGCGAATTGCAACGTATTCCATCTCTGGTGTTATGATGCCTTGTTTCGCGTAATGGTATTGACTGATCGAGGCCCCTTTTTTAGCCCGGAAAGGCGTTTTATTATAATGGGTAAACCGAAAATCGTCCAATGATTTATCCTGCAATCGTGTATTACTATATTCAGATGACAATGAATCCAATGTTTCAATATCATTATTACTTTTTATCCACTCCTCCCTGATACGTGGTATTCCTTTCCTAATATCAATATCTATTGACGGGTCCGTAAATGCTCCCGTGGTATCATATACATATACCGGTTCATTTTGTACCCGGTTTCCATTTGCATCAATGGTATCTGATAATTTGATTTTACGAAAAGGAACCTGGATTGAAAAGTATTTACCCGGTATATAACTTTTCTGTGAACCAGGTATAGGCGATCCCGTGATCTCGATCTTTTGGGTTGACGACATATGCAATTATTATCTTTGGTAATAAATTAATATAAAAAAACGGGGAATGAGATATATTTTGCTTTTCCCTACACCGGTATTAACCGGATCAGGTTCAAAGGGTATGATCTCAGCCGCTTATAATTGGCACCCCTGTCTAAAATTAAAATACGAAGATATATAAAATATCATTTATATAAACACGATTATAATGATATTTTTAAGGCACTGAATTCAAATTGTACTATTCCACGAAAAATCGCGGTAGTACATTTTTACATGTCTGTTTCATCTTTGTTTTTGAAAGAAAATCTGACTTTTAACTCTTCGTTTCGAAGCAACCGCTTTATATTTTGTAAGTGAGTAATAACAAGGACGATAAAAATCAACAACGAATAAGCAACAAGCCCGGTATGATTGTAGCCAAAACCGAACATCAGGATAAATGGAAAAGAAAAAGCGGTTAACAACGAGCTAAGTGAAACATATTTTGTTGAAAAAAAAATAATCAAAAAAATCCCAACAGCAATTAAAGTAGGTAATAGCACGATTGAAAGGGTGGCTCCAAAAAGTGTCGCGACACCTTTTCCCCCGTCAAATTGTGCAAAAACAGGAAAAACATGACCCAATAAAACAGCAACGGCAAGGATAATCTGATAGTTTATAACATTGAATGACCCCAGGGTGTCGAGATTGGCAAATATTGCCAGTTTAACTGCAATAAAACCTTTTAATACATCGATGATGAGAACAGGAATTCCGCCTTTTGCCCCCATGACCCTAAGAGCATTGGTAAATCCGGCATTTCCGCTGCCATATTCCCGTACATCCAAATTATAGAACATTTTTCCTATCCACACGGATGAAGGAATGGAACCAATGGCATAAGCAAATATGATTAATGCAATTTTTAAAATAATTATATTTGAATAAAAATAATCCATAATTGGTTAAAAAATTTATTTTTAGCTTGCAAATATTATACAAAGGTATAATCTTTGCCCAAAAAAGATAAAAATAAAATAAATTATGAAAGTATACAAATTTGGAGGAACTTCTGTAGGTACAGCAAAACGAATTAAATCTGTAGCTGATTTAATTCGTGATACAACACCAAAAATCGTTGTATTGTCAGCAATGGCAGGCACAACAGATAAATTGACAGGAATTAATGATTACTTATACAAAAATAATTTTGAGACAGCCAATGAATTGATATTCGAGTTAGAAAATAATTATTTTGCCGTGATTGAAGAGCTTTATCAAAAAAACGATTCGAAATTAATTGCCAAAAGCCTTATCAACACGATATTTGAAACCATTAAAGAACATATAGGGAATGATTTTAATCATGATGCAGCCAATATGATTTTAGCCCAGGGTGAAATGATTTCTACTGGTCTGTTTGATATTTATTTAAAGGAGATTAATGTTGATTCATATCTTCTCCCGGCAACTGATTTCATGAAGACAAACCAAAATAAAGAACCTGATTTTCCATTTATAAAACAAAAATTGAACAGCCTGCTTGAAAAGCATTCAACATACCCTCTTTTTATCACGCAAGGGTTTGTTTGCCGTAATGTACACGGGAGTATTGATAATTTACAACGCGGCGGTAGTGATTACACGGCATCCATTATTGGAGCAACCATTGAAGCGGAAGAGATTCAAATATGGACAGATATAGATGGCATTCATAATAATGATCCGCGTTATGTTGACAACACCCGGCCGGTCCCTGCATTATCATTTGATGAAGCAGCAGAGCTGGCTTATTTCGGTGCAAAAATCCTTCATCCAAGTAGTATTTTACCTGCAAAATTTTCAAATATCCCGGTAAGATTAAAGAACACCATGGAACCACGGGCTGAAGGAACAGTTATTACAAAAAACACCGGATGTAAAGGGGTTCGGGCCATTGCCGCGAAAGATGGGATCACCAGGATCCGGATTGAATCCAGCAGGATGCTGCTGGCTCATGGATTTTTAAGAAAAGTATTTGAAATCTTTGAAAATTATGAGACATCAATTGATATGATCACTACTTCTGAAGTCGGTGTCTCGTTAACCATTGATAACCCCGCGCGCTTGAATGAGATTGTTGAATCACTTAAAAAATACGGAACGGTTAATATTGAAGAAAACCAGTCTATTATTTGTGTCGTGGGCTACCTGATCGGAGAAAGACAAGAATCCTTGTTAAAGATCATCAAATCAATGCAAAAAACACCTATACAAATGATCTCGTATGGGGGAAGCAATCATAATGTTTCTTTTTTAATCCCCTCAGAATATAAGAAAAAAGCATTGAATGATTTGCATAATCATGTATTGCTTGACATTTAAACACATACAAAAATCAGTATTTATATTTTTTTATCAAAAATTTTATAACTTAACTTCATATCCCTGTATAATAATCTTCATTAAAAAATATACCTGACAGAAAGTGCTCCGCCATCACCCCAAAATTCTGAGTTACCTATTATATTAAACGCAGGTTTCCAATCCAGGCTTAAATTAATTGGAGCGTCTTCAAAATTATATTCAAGGCCCAGAATGCCATCTATCCCCAACACCGTATATGAGGTTCTATATCCCCAGGACACATAATCTCCATTCCAAAAGCCCAAATGTGCACCAAAACCATAATAAAAATTCAGGCGGTCTGCATCGAATACATCATAAAGGTGCCATTCATAGAGCCCTGTAATATTAAACCCTCTCCACCTGGATGAAAGGATTCCTTCCAGTGCCGTGTTGGCCCCGACAAAATGTTTTACTGAAACACCTGAGAAAAAGCCAAGGCGCAATCCAATGCCTGTATTATAATCCTGAGCATTACTCATGGATGGAATACTCACTGCAAATACTAATATCAAAAGAATTTTTTTCATAATTATTAAGATTTAGAGTTCAATTTCATGATTTTAATTTTATGCACGGACAAAAATAATACCAAAATAATAATAAAAATTATTGAAATACAATGTTTCAATGTAAATTGGAATTTATCAAATTGATGAATTCCTGCCTGGTGGCAGAGTTTTTCATGAATTCACCTTTAAAAGCAGATGTAGTTGTAACCGAGTGCTCTTTTTGTACCCCCCTCATTTCCATACACATATGCTTTGCTTCAATAACTACTGCCACGCCAATGGGGTTTAGCGTATTATAAATACAATCCCGTATTTCCATTGTCAGCCGCTCCTGTAATTGCAAACGGCGAGAATAAGCTTCTACAACACGTGCTATCTTGCTCAACCCCGTGAGGTAACCATCAGGTATATAAGCAACATGCGCTTTCCCCATAAACGGGAGCATATGGTGTTCACATAATGAAAACAATTCAATATCTTTAACCAATACCATTTCTTTATAGTCTTCTTTGAATTTAGCCGATTGGATGATTTCAGCAGGATCAATATTATACCCGCGTGTTAAAAATTGAATTGACTTGGCAACCCTCAAGGGCGTGTCACGAAGGCCTTCCCGGTCAGGATTTTCATCTAAAGTCCCTAAAATCTCTTTATATAATTGTATAAGTTTCCCTGTTCGATTATCATCATACCGGTCTATCTCAAGATATCCGCCTTCTGTCTGTGGTGTAAGATTATTGTTTATTATATCCATTAAAATGTGGTTTATAAATTCAATTGAAAAGTTTCTATCTTTGCATTGTTAAAATTTAGCCAAAATTATAAAAATTGTGAAAATTCTCATCGTCACAGCAACGAATATCGAAGCTCAATATTTTATTCGCACGAAACAAACGCCTGTATCCCAAACGCCATCACTCGTCCGGCAACCGGGGAATAATCAACCTGACCTGCTAATTACAGGGATCGGTCAAGCGATGATGAGTTACGGGCTAACAAAAATTCTCACGCTTCATTCTTATGATTTCGTGATTAATGCCGGGATCGCTGGGGCATATAATCATTCACTTTCAAAAAACGATATCGTTATGACTACTCGGGAAGAATTTGCAGACCTGGGCAATTATTATCCTGATACCATACATACTATTTTTGACAAGCATTTACATGACCCGGGTGCTTTTCCTTTTAGAAATGGTAAGCTTTTTTGTCCCGAACAAAATATTCCTGCTCACGCCGGTGCAATCAAAAAAGTAAAAGGAATTACCGTTAATGCCTTAAACAGAACACCAACAGCAATACAATTAATTCGCGACAAATTCAAACCTGATATTGAAACCATGGAAGGAGCTGCATTTTTTTATTGCTGCCTGAATGAAAATATCCCTTTCATCGAAATAAGAGGTATATCAAATTATATTGAAGAAACCAATACAAAAGACTGGAGTATTGAAGAATCCTTAAGAAAACTCAGTGATATAATTTATCATAAATTCGTGTAATATTATTTTTCCCTGACATGCAACCAATTGATTTATGTTTTTCAACCTGCCCCAATGACACGTTCATGTTTGACGCGATGATCCATGAACGTGTTGACACCGGAAATATTAAATTTAATGTTAAGATGACAGATATTGAAGAGCTTAATCAAAACGCGTTGAATGGCATCCCGGATGTTACAAAAATCAGCTTTGCCGTTTATCCTAAAATAAAAGACAAATATTTGTTATTGAATGCAGGCAGTGCAATGGGGAACGGGAACGGGCCGTTGCTCATTGGAAAAACCTCTAAGCTCCCTGAAATGAATAAAGACATATCAGTTGCCATTCCCGGTATAAATACAACTGCAAGGCTTTTGTTTCAGAAAGCATATCCTGAAATAACTCATCATAAAATGTATCTTTTTTCAGATATTGAATATGCTGTTTTAGAAGGGCATGTTGATGCAGGTGTAATCATTCATGAAAACAGGTTCACCTATCAAAAGAAAGGGTTAAAAAAAATTAAAGACCTGGGCAAACATTGGGAAGACACCATGCACCTTCCTATTCCGCTAGGTGGCATTGCAATTAAAAGAAAATTATCCAATGAAATTCAAAAAAGAATAAATTCATATATCCGCGAGAGCATTAAGTTTGCAATTGCAAACAGGGAAAAAAGTTATGATTTCATAAAACATAATGCACAAGCAATGGATGATGAAGTAATACGGAAACATATTGATTTATATGTTAATCACTATTCTCTTGATCTTCAATCCAACGGGCGTGAAGCCGTGATGCATTTGCTGGGTTTAAAAAGCAGTAAAATGCAGCAGGGCAATATATTTGTTATATAAATTCTATCATGCTTAGTGCTTTTAATAATTATTTGATTATTACTGATCCGCGAGTTGCGAACAGGGAAAAAACAATATTTTTTGCAGTGTGTTCGCGTGCTGCTGTTATTTCGAGGGGCTATATGATCCTAATTGATTAATTCTGCACCACCATTCAAAAAAATCTTTGTCATTGATGATAACATATCCAAATTCCTGTAAGTATTTTTCTTTTTGATCAGGTTTTACAAACCGCTTTTTTATCTTTTGTCCCCATTCATCCATGACTTTAATGGTAAAACCGCCTAATCTTCGATTTTCTTCAAAAAGTTTAATCTTACCCGTATCTATTTGATATTTTTGCATTTATTATTATTTTTAAATGAATTCGGATTACCTGACTTTAGATGACAATTCATGCTTTAACCCCTTATAATCAATCAGTTTTGCTTTAACTGAACCAACAATAATTGGGGTGGTGACCTGAACAGGAATTTTGTTTTCATCATCTGTTACCCATAAATACATATTTTCCCCTTCATCAAACATAGTTCCATCCACCAGATATGCTGAAAATTTCAAACACTTGAATTTGCCAATCTTTCTGATTTTAACCTCTTCTTTGCCGAGGTATCTAAAATAAATATCCGTTAATTCATTATCAAGTAAGATAGTTACTGGTATTTTTTCTCCTTTTTTGTATTTTGAATAGTCGAGGTTTCTTGCATAATAAAGCAAAGAAATTACATCGTATGTACATGGAGTGATTTTGACCGTATCATATGTTAATGGTTTTTTTGAGTCCATGTGTTCGGTGTATGCAAGGGTATCGTCCCATTTAAAATCGTATTCAATATCAATAATAAAACCATCTTCATTTACATCACGTTTATAATAATAGGGTTTAATGGTAACCGGGTCAATCCATGTCTGGTAAACATCATCCACTTCAAAGAACCAATTCCATGATTTATAAGTTTTTCCCGTGCCTATAATATGATAATACCGGTTGTTATTGATGACTGCTTCATCTACTTTAAATTTAGCCACACCTACTTTGATCCATGGCAACATCCACTCGTAGCTAATCTCATAGGTTATTTCTTCACCAACCCTGAATGAATGGTTTCTGATTTTCTCACATCCCGTGTCAGCATATATCGTGTTATAAAATAAAAGTCCTGTTAGTATCAAAAAAAAACGGTTCATTATTCTATGTTTTATGTTAAGATTGATTTTCATTATTTATGGTTATTCCTTTAAAATTCTAAATTTTTAAAAATTCAGAGTTATGCTCAACTTAATATAGTAAAATTCAACTAATTTTTCAGGTATTCATGTAATGTATTTAAAAAAACGTCTGTTTCTTTTATTTTATTTCTTTACAAAGTATGTTTCGAATGTTAAATCATTATAAATTATTCTTTATAAAACGATACGCGTTCCGAGAAAAAATCTTATCCACGATGATTTCAGGATCCAACAAATTCCTGTTTTTTAATTTGGGTTGACCATTCATGAATCGCGTCGCGTGATGAAGAAGGCAATGCTTTAAAAGGGGCATGTTTTCTGATGACAAGAAGTAATTAATAGGATTAATGACACCGTCGAAATCAGATCCAATGCACGTGTAATCCCATGCATGCAGGCCTCTTGCATCAATTATTTTTGCTATGTGCAGGATATGATTCCATATTACCTGACTCCAGTTAAGTCTTCGAGTGGCTTTGTTCTTAAATAAATTTCTTTGTCGTATCGTGTTCCTGAAATCTTCACTTGACATCAACCGCTGATCAAAGCTTAATCCAATGATGCCTTTGCTCAGTGCAATCCGTTCTATTTCATCATCATAAAGATTGATGCACCCATTATTAAAAAATGTATCGGGATTTTCCTCCAGTATTTCATGATATGAATGATGTCCGCACACTCCTCCATGGCTATATATAATAGGGATATTTTCATTTTTATAGTCTACATCCAGCATTTCATAAAATTCATCCCGGGCAAACACGCTTAAATGTTTGATGTCTAATAATATTCTTGAACCATTATCATTATTTAAAAGTTCATGTATTATTTGTTTTCCAAACGGTGTAATATTCGTGTTCATCCCAGTTTCTTGTCTCGCGACCACATCAGCTATATAAGGTAAACTTTTTGCATGTCCGGCAATCTGATTATAAAAATGATGTGATATTGATATGAACAAGGGTTTAAATTCCCAATTTTTTACAATATCTATATGTGCTAATATATCATTTTTGTCCGGATCCTTGAGTATAGAAATAGGAGGCTTCCCGCATCCAAATGAATGCATTCCTTCAATATTTAAAAATATAGCAACAGTAGGAATATCAGCATTTAAAGCAGCATCTAAGTCATCCGCGTTTTTTATAAGAATTGATTTGTAATTCCCGTCATCAGATAATTTATCATGAAATGTCTGAATGTATTTATACTGATCAATCAATTCATAAAAATAATTGTAATCCTTGCCCTGTATATGTTGTACGCGTTCCTTTCCATATAATGTTATGAAATTTTCAATGCCATCTGCTAATTTGTTATCACCGAGCCTGTTCTTAAAAAATGGTATCTCCGGGGGGTATAAGCTAACCCCGAGTACTTTAGTATTTCCCTTGATGCATGAAGTAAGATCAGCTTGATTGTATGCAGATAAACCCAGCCTTTCCAATATTTTTTTATAGAAACTTGGCGGATCGTAGTACCACATACTACATTTTTCACTTTTCGCGTGGCCGTTTGAAAATGTTTGTCCAAATGGTTTTAAAACCGGATGTGTATGGATATCAATGAAATACTCCATAAGTATATTATTATATTTTGATTACGAAAGATATAAAACCTTTATGATTTAATCAAATATATCCTGATAAATCTTTAAAAAAATTCGGCCAATTATGTACTTAATAATCGTATGAATAAGTGCCTGCTAATAATACGGGTATTTTGATCATGACTTATGATAACGAAGATCGCGAAGCAAAAAAACGCGTAGTTTACTGATTATTTTTTAATCAAATCAAAACTAACTTTAATTTTAGATGTAATCACGATATAGCCGGGTTCAATTACATATTCACCTGCTCCTTCTTTGAACGTGATAGCTTCCAATTCTTTATGATCATGAATATTGTACCAATTGTAACTTCTGTATTCAACCTCTTCAATCACGTGAGCCTTTCCTATATCCTGGGCTAATTCTTTCGCGAGTAATTTAGCCTGCTTCTGAGCAGAACGAATAGCCTTTTTCTTTGCCTGGATTTTTATTTCTTTATAATTTTTAATTCTGTAATCAAAAAATATAAATTTATGATATCCAAGTTTATATAATTCAAGTAGATATTTATCTAATTTAGCCAGGTCGTTAATGGTAATGAATATCTCTTTGATATATAAAGTGCTGTCGGCTTGTATAAAGGTTTCAGACAAATTTCTATCTTCAAAATCGAACAACCGGATTTTGGTATCCTCTGTTTTAAATATTTCAAAACCAACAGGAAACCCCTGCGAATTAACATTTATTTCTTTTTCAATCCGAATGCCTAATACCACGTGATCAGGTTTTACCTTAACATATGATTCACCTGTAACAGTGATAAGTGGAATATTCTCCAATTGTGCAGATGCATTAAAATGTAAAGGCAAAAAAACAAATAAGTAAATAAGGATTACACGTTTCATTTATTTATATTTTAATTTTTTAATCCAGGAAAGAACCTTCGGGTATGCTACACCCTTTAAGAAATTCTGAAACAGGGAGTATCTTTTTTCCGGCAGACTGTATTTTTTCTATTCTTATATAACCATCCATAGTTGCAACATATATTGATGAATTTTGGATGATGATTTCCCCGGGCTTCAAATGGTGGTCCTCTTTCTTGTACGAGGCTGCATATATTTTTATCAAAACTGTTTTTCCTTCTTTCATATGCATCAACGACCACGCGCCGGGATATGGGCTCAATCCCCTGATAAAGTTAAATATATTTTCGGAAGTATTGCCCCATGAAATTCTACAATCATCTTTCGTGATTTTCGGGGCAGAATGTAATTGTCTTTTCTCATGCATTAATCGTGACTGCTCTATTGTTTTATAATCTCCTGCTCTAACCGCTGTTGCTGTCTTCACTAATAATCTTGCACCTTCTGCCATCAATTTGTCATGCAATTGACCAGCGTTGTCAGTTTTATCAATCGGGACTTCTTTTTTAAAAAGAATATTACCTGTATCCATATGTTTATCAATAAAAAAAGTTGTAACCCCGGTTTTGGTCTCACCATTCATAATCGCGTGATTAATCGGGGCTGCACCACGATAGTCAGGCAAAAGTGAAGCATGCAGGTTAACAGTGCCCCTGGACGGGATACTCCATATTCTTTCAGGTAAAATCCTAAAAGCTACTACTATAAATAAATCGGGATTGAATGATTCGAGTTCATTTATAAATGATTCTTCTTTCAAGTGTGCCGGTTGAATAATATGCAACCCGTTTTTTACTGCAAAAGATTTTACTGGTGTTTCCCGCAATTTCCTCCCTCTCCCGGCCGGTTTATCAGGATTTGTAACCACTGCAGATACTTCAAAGCCATTCTTAATGAGCAGTGATAATGGGGTAACTGCAAATTCAGGATTCCCCATGTAAATGATCCGGATATTACGATTGTTCATGCGAGTATTGTAATTTTTTAATCTTTTTCTGTTGGAGTGTCACAACAACAAATATGATCATTTGAATCATTACATGTATGATCACGGTTTTCTGCCAGTTCCAGCGTATGTCCCATTTTATCACGTTTTGTTTCGAGATAAAAACGATTATACTTATTTGGCTGAATTTCAAGGGGAATAGTTTCTATAATTTCAATGCCGTACCCGCTAAGTCCTGCTCTTTTAACAGGATTATTACTCATTAGCCTGAGTTTACCCACGCGCATTTCTCTTAATATACAGGCACCGACTCCATAGTCCCGTTCATCATCATCAAATCCAAGATCGACGTTCGCCTCAACAGTGTCTCTTCCTTTTTCCTGGAGTTTATACGCCTGTATCTTATTAAAAAAACCGATTCCTCTTCCTTCCTGACTAAGGTAAAGTAACAGCCCCTTCCCTTCTTCTTCAATCTTTCGCATTGCCCTGTGAAGTTGTGATCCACAATCACACCTGTACGACCCGAAAATATCCCCGGTGATACAAGAGGAGTGTACCCTTCCCAATACCGGTTCACCCGGGGTCCACGTTCCTTTGAACAGGACTATATGTTCTACCCCGTTTGATTTTTGTTTGAACGGGATCAGGTTAAATATACCGTATTTAGTGGGCAATTTGACTTCAGGGCCTTTAATAACCAAATTATCCCGTTCAATTTGATATGAAATCAAATCTTTAATAGAAATGATCTTCATGTCAAATTTTTTAGCAATATTAATTAATGAAGGCATCCTGGCCATTGTCCCGTCATCATTCATGATTTCAACCAATGCTCCCCCGGGTTTCAAACCTGCCAACCTGGACAGGTCAACTGCTGCCTCCGTGTGGCCCGCTCTTCTAAGGACACCTTTGGTTTTGGCTTTTAACGGGAAAATATGCCCCGGCTTCCCCAAATCTTCAGGTACTGTATCTTCATCCACCAGTGCTTTGATTGTCTTGGCCCTGTCATGTGCTGAAATACCGGTAGTGCACCCGTGTTTCAAAAGATCTACCGAAACCGTAAACGGGGTATGATGTGATGATGTATTTTTTCCAACCATTAATTCAAGGCCGAGTTCCGCGCAACGCTCCTCTGGCAATGGAGTACAAATCAAGCCTCTTCCATGTTTAGCCATGAAATTAACTGCCTCGGGTGTTACTTTTTCTGCTGCCATGATAAAATCGCCCTCGTTTTCACGATCTTCATCATCCACTACAATAATAATTTTACCGTTTTTTATATCATCAACAGCCTCCTCTATGCTATTTAAGATATATTCCTCGTTTTTCTTCTTGCTCATGTATCCTGAATTTAATCTAAATTTTTTCTCTTAATATCTTTTATTTTTTTATATGATCCTTTTTGCTCTTTCCCAATTATGTGATTGTTTGCCTCTTATATACCTGATAAAGCCCAGGTAAACGGCATAATTCATAAAAAATATGTAATAAGGAATGAATATTAATTTTGAACCAATCTTATGG
>CAYPTK010000012.1:0-24066 GCA_964413555.1 uncultured Bacteroidales bacterium
ATTTTCTAATGCATATTTTGGGTTTAATCAAAATCAAGATTAAATTGTTCTCTTAAATCATCCAATTCAGGATTTTTATTTTTCATATGTTTATACTTATCATCCGGAGTATAGAGGCGTTTTTGCCGCGTTTTATCTTCTTCCTTTTCTTCATTTATTTGAATATCAAGAGCAATATTGTCATTCTCCATTTCTTTTCTCAGGTAAGATAACAGTTCCTTTTCAACTTCTTTTATCGTGGCTTCCTGTAACCCGTGTGCAACATTAAAAATCACTTTATTGTCTGCTTCCAACAAAGGGGTGTTTGATGTCAAAATAGTATGTAAGTGCTGCTTGGTTGATTTATGCAGTTCAGCAAATGCATTCCATTTATTATTCAATGCTTCCCGGGAAATATGAGAAGAACCTTTATTGGTTTTCTCTGTTGGCTCTTCTTCCGTATCTGGAGCATCCTGTTGCTCGTCTTCCCTGGGTTTTTGCTTATAATCCGTTTTTATAGATGGTGTTTTTTTATATTCAACAGGTGCATGTTTCAATTGTTTTTCGCTGACATCGCCATCACTTTTGGACCTCTCAACATTATGATTGATATCCGGAACATTATTGGATTTGTTCGAATTTGAAGACGTCCCGGGGGCTACATCTTGTTTTTTATCTGCAACGGTTTCACCGGAGTCGTTTTTTTTTTCTTCAGTAATTCGACAAAGCTGGATCAGGGCCAATTCAACATGCAAGCGTTTATGTAAACTTGTATTATAATGAATATCGCATTGATTTAATCGGTCAAGGCATGCCAAAATAAATTGCCCGGAACATTTTTGAGCTTGCACTTTATATTTTTCACGAATATTTCCACCTGCTTCAATAAGTTGAAGCGTTTCGTCATGCTGTGCTACCATAAGATCCCTGAAATGGCTACTTAAACCGGTAATGAAATTCCGAGCATCAAAACCACGGTTAATAATGTCATTAAATACTAGAAGTGCATCATTGATATTATTTTCAAGAAAATAATCAGTCAGTTTAAAATAATATTCATAATCAAGAATATTTAAATGTTCTATAACTGCCTGATAAGTGATCTTTTTTCCTGAAAAACTTAATATCTGGTCATAAATTGAAAGAGCATCACGCATAGCCCCATCTGCTTTTTGCCCGATAATATTTAATGCATCTTGTTCATATTCTACTTCTTCTTGTTTAGAGATGCCTTCAAGGTATGTTTCAATATCCTGAACCTGTATCCTGTTAAAATCAAAAATCTGGCATCTTGAAAGAATTGTTGGTATGATTTTATGTTTTTCTGTTGTTGCTAAAATAAATATCGCGTAAGAGGGAGGTTCTTCAAGTGTTTTCAAAAAAGCATTGAATGCTTGTTGTGATAGCATGTGTACCTCGTCAATGATATAAATACTGTATTTCCCGATTTGTGGTGGAATTCTTACTTGTTCTGTAAGATTCCGGATGTCTTCAACAGAATTATTGGATGCAGCATCTAATTCATGAATACTGTAAGAACGCGACTCATTAAAAGCGAGACAGGATTCGCATTTATTGCATGGTTGTATTTCATTGGTAATATCCTGACAATTAAGAGTTTTTGCAAATATCCGTGCACATGTTGTTTTGCCGACACCACGGGGGCCACAAAACAAAAAAGCCTGCGCTACATGATTATTCTTTATAGCATTTTTCAATGTATCGGTAATAGATGCTTGTCCGATAACCGTATCAAATACGTCCGGGCGATATTTCCTGGCTGATACTATAAAATCTTTCATCTGTTTTTTTCTATTTTAAATGGTCAGATAGCTTGCGCCATGATCTTGTAATCTGCTGACTCTATAGCGCTTAATGATACTAATCATCCGGCGCACGAGTCAATGTACTTGTCATGGCTCGATTCATCTTTATATGTTTTTCAAAGGTCAGGTAGAACTAACCACGATGTTAATTTATTGACCATGTAGCATCTAAGCAGACAGTCAAAGTTTTTGTTATGGCTCAGTTCACCTTTTGATAATCTCTTTAATTTATATAAAATCACGTGCTGTTTTGATAGGTAAAAATAAAAAAAATGAATGAACAGCCCTATAAATTCTCAAACAATTTAGCAAGGAAAATATTGCGATTAAAATAATTGTATGTATTTTTGCCTGTAAAAACAGGGTATAAAAAATGCCATTAACCAACGAAATCATCATTTTAATCATAGCAGGTACACTCGCGGGTATATTAAGCGGTGCACTCGGGATCGGTGGGGGCTTGATCGTGGTACCCACTCTCGTGCTTTTTTTAGGCCTTACACAACATGAAGCACAAGGCACGAGTTTATTTTTCATGTTACCCCCGATTGGATTGCTTGGAGCATATAATTACTACAGGAATGGCCATGTAAACATAAAATATGCATTGGTCCTGATAGTTGTTTTTTTTATCGGCAGTTACCTGGGTTCTGTTATTTCCATACAATTGCCTGACAAAATATTAAAAAAAATATTTGGTGTTTTCATGTTAGTTGCAGGCATCCGCATGATGATTGGCAAATAATACCAGATGAACCATCCATGATAATAAAAATTTACACGCGTGCGCATGGTTACAAAAGGAAAAGAAAAGTATAAAGAGTATAGTGGATACAAGGGTCACACCCTTATCGCTATCCCATGCTCCCTCTATACCCTTTACACCATCTACACCTCTTTAAAAACCTATAAACCAGACAATATTTTCTCTTTAAGGTAAGAAAATAATAAACAGGAAGAAAACATGATCGAAAAGAAACAACACGAGAGCTTGAAAGGTGTGTTGAATATTAAAAACATTTTTTAATTTTACAAACGTTCAACTAAAAAAAAATGGCAATAACACGACAACATATCATTGATCTTACAAATCAATACCTCACTGAAATCATTTCCACCAGGAGGTATTTACACCAATACCCCGAGTTGGCATTTCAAGAAACTAAAACATCTGAATATATCGCGTGTCAATTAGAAGAGACAGGAATCCCTTTCCAGAAAGGCATCGCGGGCACCGGTATTGTAGCTCGAATAAAAGGCCGCGGCCCGGGTGCAAAAACCATTGCACTTCGTGCAGATATGGATGCACTACCAGTTCAGGAGAATAAAAATATTGCATATTGTTCACAACACGAGGGCATTATGCATGCATGCGGACATGATATCCACATGGCATCACTCCTGGGAGCTGCAAAAATATTGCATGAAATACAACATGAATTGAACGGGACGGTTTTGCTTATTTTTCAGCCCGGTGAGGAAAAACATCCCGGTGGAGCTAAAAAAATGCTTGAAGAGGGCATTTTTAGTGATATCAAACCGGATGCAATAATTGCCCAACATGTAGACCCTGACCTGCCGATTGGCGTGGTTGGATTTAAACCGGGAATGTATATGGCATCTGCTGACGAATTATATATTAAAATAAAAGGGAAAGGCGGACATGCCGGCATGCCTGATAAAATTTCAGATACAGTATACGCGGCCTCTCAGGCAATGATGCACGTGCATCATATAATTAACCGGAAATCCCCTCCACAAGTACCCAACGTTGTTTCATTCGGAAAAATCGAAGCAGGTGGCGCGACCAATATCATACCAGACCAGGTAATAGCACATGGCACATTCCGGACAATGGACGAAACCTGGCGCGCTGAAGCACATGAAAGAATGCAAAAAACGGTAAGACATATTGCTGAAATCAATGATTGCACGGGTGAAATGGAGATCAAAAAAGGATATCCATTTTTGATCAATGACCCGGGCATGACATCATTATTTCGTGACAATGCAAAAGAATATTTAGGTAAAGAACAGGTTCATGACCTGGAGATCAAAATGGTGGCAGAAGATTTTGCATATTTTTCCCAGCAATACCCGTCTGTCATGTATCGCGTCGGCACACGAAAAAACAACCATGAACAACATACGCTGCATTCTCCAAATTACCAAATTGATGACAATGTACTCATCACGGGAGCAGGAAACATGGCATGGCTGGCTTATTCATTTCTTAAATAAAATTGATACTCAAGGTAACCTCTAATAATTCCTTCGCGTCAATATTTTCAGAGTTTTTATCGAAAATAATTTTTTTTGAAGCACGATCGGGATAATGCAAGAAAAAATGAACCTCGAAATTCATTAAATAAAGCAATATGAATACAATTAGAAAAAACGACATATTGTTAAAAGTTGTTTATAAAAAATAAAATAAACGTTTAAAAAAATGAAAAAAAATGATTAACATTGATGTCTTTTTTAGAAGGTATAATTAAAAATAATAAAAATATGCAGATAATAACAGGAGACAAAGCTTTTTTCCCTTCAATTGACAAAATCCCTTACGAGGGACCTGAATCAAAAAACCCGATGTCATTCAGGTTTTATGATGAAAATAAGATGGTAGGAAACAAAACAATGAAAGAACATCTTCGTTTTGCTGTAGCATATTGGCATTCGTTTTGTAATACCATGCCCGACCCCTTTGGCCCGGGAACAAGATATATGCCATGGGAAGAGAAAAAAGACCCTATAGAACGTGCGAAAGATAAAATGGATGCAGCCTTTGAATTCATAACAAAAATGGGGATTCCTTTTTATTGCTTTCATGACATAGACCTTGTAGACGAAGGTGACACGATACTCGAGACCGAAAGAAGACTACAGGCAATTGTTGAATACGCGAAAACAAAACAAGAAGAATCTGGAGTTAAATTATTATGGGGGACTGCCAACGTGTTTTCAAACCCGAGGTATATGAACGGCGCTTCTACCAATCCTGATTTTAATGTATTGACATATGCTGCTACCCAGGTAAAAAATGCTATTGATGCTACCATTACTTTAGGAGGTCAAAATTATGTTTTCTGGGGAGGACGCGAAGGATATTTATCACTCCTCAATACAGATATCAAAAGAGAAAAAGAACATTTAGGACGTTTCCTGACAATGGCAAGGGATTATGGAAGAAAAAACGGATTTAACGGTACTTTCCTTATCGAACCAAAGCCCATGGAGCCCACTAAACACCAGTATGATTATGATTCGGAAACCATTATTGGATTTTTGAAAGAACATGGACTGGAAAAAGATTTCAAATTAAACATAGAGGTGAACCATGCAACACTTGCAGGCCATTCCTGTGCACACGAGCTTCAAATCGCTGCAAACGCCGGAATGTTAGGCAGCATGGATGCCAATAAAGGTGATTATCAAAATGGATGGGATACAGATGAATACCCCACGAACATTAATGAAACGGTTGAACAAATGATGATCATCCTGGAAGCTGGCGGTTTCACCACGGGTGGCTTAAACTTTGATGCACACTTACGAAGAAACTCTACCGACCTGGAAGATTTATTCATCGGGCACATCAATGGAATGGATACCTTTGCCCGTGCTTTAATGATTGCTCATGAAATTCTGGAAACGTCAGAAATTCCTAAGATGAAAAAAGAGCGTTATGCTTCTTTTGACCAGGCTGAAGGCAAGAAATTTGAAGAAGGTGCTTATACACTGGAAGATCTTAGAGAAATCGCTCTTAAATTAGGTGAACCAAAACAAATAAGTGGCAAACAAGAATTGTATGAAGGAAAAATTAACAGGTATATTTAACAAACTTTTAAAAAAGAAACCACTTCGTAATGAACGTGGTTTCTTTTTTAAGACTTATTTATTATTAGACGTGCAATAATTTAACCCATAAATCACAAACCAATGGAACAACCCAACAAATTTTTTATTTTTTCCATAACACTTGCCGCTACACTTGGCGGGTTATTATTTGGATATGATACAGCAGTAATTTCGGGGGCAGTAGGAGCTTTAAAAGAATTTTTCATCGCCCCTTTGTACGAAAATTATGAGCTGGCAACAAAAGTTATCATTGAATACAAGGCAGCGGTTGTTATATGTATTATCGTCGTGATTGCATTGGTAAGCAGTTTTTTGTTAAAATTATTTGGAAAAATAAAAGGAGGAATCTTCGCGGCCATTATTTTCATTGCTTTTGGAATCGTTATTTATTGGAAATTCCTCTCAATCCCCAATGAAGTAAGTGAAAATCTTCTTAATTCCATTAATGGATTCACCATCTCGAGTGCTCTAATCGGGTGCATTATTGGTAGCTCTGCTGCAGGATACCTGAGTCAAACCATAGGACGTAGAAAAGGGTTAATCATTGCAGCATTACTATTTTTAATCTCGGCGATAGGATCAGCCATCCCCGATTACTTAAATTTCATGGGTGCAGAAGTGATCATTTCATTTATTACTTTCCGGGTTATTGGTGGCATAGGTGTTGGAATAGCTTCCATGCTTTCCCCAATGTATATTTCTGAAATTTCACCTGCCAATATAAGGGGTAAATTGGTTTCATGGAATCAGTTTGCCATTGTATTTGGTATGTTGGTTGTTTATTTTGTAAATTATTTCATAGCAGAAGGGCAAACGGAAACGTGGATAAATCAAACCGGGTGGCGTTGGATGTTTGCATCAGAAACCATACCTGCTGCATTATTTTTAACACTGCTTATTTTCGTGCCAGAAACCCCGAGATTCCTTGTTAAAACGAATAACAATGACAAAGCGCTTAGCATACTGACCAAACTGTCAGGCCGAACCAGGGCACAACAGGTATTGGAAGAAATAAAAGAAAGTTTTAAACAAAAATCCGCTCCATGGCTTTCATTTGGTGGGCTTGTTATTATAATTGGAATTTTATTATCTGTATTTCAGCAATTTGTAGGGATTAACGCGGTACTGTATTATGCACCTGAAATCTTCAGAAACATGGGTGCAGAAACTGACGTATCACTAATGCAAACAGTTATCGTGGGCAGTATCAATTTAGTATTCACGATCATTGCAATCTCTACAGTTGATAAACTGGGCCGTAAACCACTTATGGTTATTGGTGCCGTGGGCATGGCCATAGGTATGTTCATGTTAGGTTTTGCTTTTTATATTGCAGTTAACCCCGGCCTTACTGCTCTTATTGCAATACTGATTTACATTGCTGCATTTGCTGTCTCATGGGGGCCAGTAACATGGGTATTGATTTCGGAAATTTTCCCAAACAGCATTAAAGGAGCAATGTCGATTGCAGTAGCAGCACAATGGATTGCAAACCTGGTTGTCTCCTGGACATTCCCTATCATGAATGACAGTACCATGTTAACAAAAATGTTCCACCATGGCTTTGCTTACTGGATCTATGCTGTAATGTCAATCATTGCTATCATATTTGTCTGGAAACTTGTACCTGAAACCAAAGGGCATACACTGGAAGACATCGAGCATATTTGGCTCAAGACCAAAAAAGATTAATCCAAGTCGTGTACGTCTAAACAGTGCCTGTCTCTAAGTGTCCAGGTTATAAAGTCCGAATTCGAGGCTAGTGTCATGTCACACCTGATATAACGCCCCAAGTTTCGATCTTATTCGTTTTTTCTTCATGAAAAAAAGACTCACGTAGCTATGGCTATGCTTACTTTTTTTCATTTTTAAAAATTCAAATAATTCCTTCAACTTAACCGTCATCTCAGGTGTGACATGACACTAGTGAAGATGGAAAAATAAGGAGTTTACTCGCGTAAATGGATTGTTTTCCATCGAGCATAACGAAGAAGTCGGACTTTATAGACGGACACTAATTAGAGTCAACAATTGTTACAACAACTTTTCTAACAGGACGGGGGCCATCAAATTCACACAAAAAAATATTTTGCCATGTTGACAAGCCCATACTGCCTTCTATTATGGGAATCGTTTCACCCGGGCCAATGATGCCTGCTTTTAAATGGGCATCTCCATTATCATCCTGAGCATCATGCTGCCAAACTCCACTAGGTATTATTTTCTTCAATAGATTTATAACATCAATTTGCACTGAATAATCCCAATTTTCCTGGATCATAATAGCTGCTGTTGCACCCTGGACATAAACAGAAATAAATCCTTCACGGACATTTGACTGTTTTACTATATCATCAATTTGACTTGTAATATCATATAAACCATTATGTTTGTCCGTAGATATTTGTATAAGCTGTTGCATTTTTTTATAATTTTGTTTTTTTTCATACAAATGTAACTAAATAATTGCAAAACTTGAACATGACACGTGAAGAATATCATTGGGAAACAAAGGACCATTTGCACCTATACGGCCAGGCATGGAAACCAGGAACGACTCCCAAAGCTGTAGTTAATTACGTGCATGGATTTGGTTCACATAGCAATAGAGCAGATTTTTTATTTGAAGAACTAGTAAAACATGATATTGCAATAGTTACGCTTGATTATCGTGGACATGGTAAATCTTCGGGAAAAAGAGGATACGTAAAAAAATATGATGATCTTTTATCAGACATTAAAGTATTAACAAAACAATCCAAAAAGATATTTCCAAAAACACCTGTTTTTTTATATGGCCACAGCCTTGGTGGTAATTTAGCAATCAATTATATTCTACGAAAAAAACACGAGGTTAAAGGTGTTATAGCAGCTTCCCCCTGGATTAAGTTAACAAATCCACCCGGGACAAAAAAAATACTGTCTGCCAAGATCATTTCAAAAATTTTCCCGCGTGTAGTCCTGAACGCGAATATCAATCCCGAAATCCTTTCAAGAGATAAAACAATCCAGAATCATTATCATCAAGATAACCTGGTACACAACCGCCTGTCTCCAAAGCTCTATTTTCAAATTGAAAAAGCCGGTAATTATATATTGGTAAATAAACATAAAATCAATATCCCGGTACTCCTTATGCATGGTAATAAAGACAAACTTACATCATGTAAAGCCACGAAACACATGGCCAAAAACACGGGGCAAAACACAATAATAAAAATCTGGAAAAATAATTTTCATGAATTACATAATGAATTAGATAAACAAAAAATTATTGACTATGTAGTCAAATGGATTGACAATAACATCACGTGAAATTAGTTTTTGTCAGTAACTTGCCCTAAATCTTAATTCTTACTCTATTTCTTCTGAAGATTAGGTTTCTTTTTCACCTTTAACCCAAACAAAACAAACACGGAACAGTATAGAATGACAATCATTAACGTCATAAACTCATAAACCATTTAACATAAATACCATACAAGTGAATAAACAAACTTTCCGAACAAATATAAAGATTGACACAAAATTCCCACCTGTTAATTACCCCGGTAAAACATTATTCATTGGTTCTTGTTTTACTGAATTGATTGGACAACGTTTCCATGAATATAAATTTCACTCGGGAATCAATCCTCTCGGAATCATGTATAATCCTGAATCTGTAAAAAACAGCCTTGAAATACTCATGTCTAAAAAGCAATTCAAACAACAGGACTTGTTTTTTTATGACGAATTATGGAGGAGCTATTATCATGATACAAGCTATGCATTTCCAAATAAGAACTTAACATTGACTACAATCAATGACAGTATTGAACAATCTGCCATTACACTAAAAGAAGCAGACTTTTTATTTATCACGCTCGGAACTGCATGGGTTTATAAAAACAAGGAAAACAATATCATTGTATCTAACTGTCATACATTGCCTTCCCAAAACTTTGAACGGTTGTTTTTAGCGCCTGATTTGATCATTAAAACATATACATCATTATTAAAAAACATTAAAGAATACAATAAAAAAATAAACATTGTATTCACTATCAGTCCTGTTAGACATCTAAAAGACGGTGCAACAGCCAATCAACAAAGTAAATCTTCATTAATTTTAGCAACATATGAATTAACGAAAACATTTGACGATGTATATTATTTCCCGGCTTACGAGATAATGATGGATGAATTAAGAGACTACAGGTTTTATGACAAGGATATGGTTCATCCTAACGAAATTGCAACAGATTATATTTGGGATCGCTTTTCAGAGGTATTTTTTACACGTGAGACAAAACATTTGATGAGCCACATCTCAAAAATCATGAAAGCACTAAAACACAGGCCTATGCATCCTGACACAAAAAAACACGAAACCTTCATACAAGACACCATCCATCAAATAAAAGAAATCATGGCCAACCATCCATATATTGACCTTCAGGACGAATTATCTTTGCTGAATGATAAACTAACGTGAAAACTATTTTTAATATTCATCAATAAAATTTGATGTTTAACAAAAACACGAAAGAAAAGATTCATGATCGTGTTATTTGAAAAAAAAGTAATTATTTTTGCTTTTAACTTAAGTAAAGGAAATATAATGATAAAATATATAACAGTATCCTGTTTAAATTTAATTTTAATTAATTTTATCTTTTAAAATTTGATCTAATCTATACAAATTTGACAGTCAATTTTGAACTCATATTAGTATTCATTGTACTCGGGTTTATATTAGTTTCATTATATAAAAACCTGTTGGGTGCTTCTTTTACATTTATCATTGGTGTTACAGTATTGGGTATTTTTGGTGTATTAACACCGGAAGAAATTTTAAAGGGATTTGGAAATAAGCATATCGCTGTAATTATCATGCTACTTTTATATAGTGATGTGCTTCGAAAAACAGGAATTATCGAGATCATATTTGACAAAGTTTTTCGGAATATAAATTCAACAAAAGGATTTTTAGCACGAATGAGTTTTTTGGTAGGAAGTTTTTCAGCCTTTATGAACAATACTCCTATTGTAGCAGTGATGATGCCTTATATTAACAGTTGGTGCAATCTAAAAAAAATAGCTCCGTCAAAATTATTAATGCCTCTCTCGTTCGCGGCCATTTTAGGTGGATGTGCCACACTCATTGGCACTTCAACAAACCTGGTAGTAAACGGGCTCGTTGAAGATCAGAACATCATCCCTGACCTTGAACCACTCGGTATATTTGATTGGGGCTATGTAGGGCTTCCCATGTTTATTATCGGGGGGTTGTACATGATTTTTTTCGGTTATAAATTACTGCCATCACGAAGGGATATATTTGAAGACTTTTCAACACAAACCAGGCAGTATGTTGTACAGGCCCAGGTGAAAAACAAATCACATTTGGCAGGAAAAACCATTGCCGAAGCAGGGCTTCGTAACTTATCAGGGCTTTACCTTGTTGAGATTATCAGAGAATCATATAAACTGCCTGCCGTCTCACCAGACGTTGTACTTGAAAAAGGTGATATTCTTGTATTTGCAGGAGACACCAAAACGATTGCCGAGCTCATTGATTCCAATTCCGGGCTTAGCTTCACGGAAGTGGGGATGATGGCCAAAAGAAAACGTTCCGAAATACTTGAAATCGTTGTTTCTCCAAATTCATCTCTCATTAATAAAACAGTAAAAGAAAGCGATTTCAGGGCCAAATACGATGCAGCAGTCATCTCGGTATATCGAAACGGAGAACGAATAGCCGGGAAAATTGGAAACGTTGAATTAAAAGCAGGTGATGTTTTATTGCTTTTCGGAGGACCAGATTTTAACAGCAGGGCTGCAAATTCACAGGACTTCTATTTCATTTCACAAGTCAGGAAATTTATTAAAATTGAAGGATACAAAACAACAATACTTTTAACCGGCCTCCTGGCTGCTATCTTTCTTTCTGCTTTTAACCTTATACCACTCTTCATCAGCTTAATTTTATTATTAATTGCCTCAATTTCTCTTAGAGTGGCAGACCCTAAATCCATTCATAAAAGCATTGATTACAATTTGGCAATAATCATTGTCATGGCACTTGCATTGGGAATAGCCATGAAAAAATCAGGTGCTGCAGAATTGATGGCTAATTCTTTTATTCATTTATTTGAACCGTTCGGGAAGGTTGGGCTTTTACTTGGAATTTATATTATTACTGCATTCCTGGCAGCATATATCACCAATAAAGCAGCTGTAGCCATTTTATTTCCAATCGCGTTAACCATTGCCAAAAACATGCAGCTAAACCCCATACCATTCATTTTTGCAGTCAATTATGCTGCTGCTGCAACATTCATCACGCCCATAGGATATCAAACAAACCTGATGGTTTATGGGCCGGGAAAATATACATTCAATGACTTTTTTAGAGTAGGAATGCCTCTTACTGTTTTATACATGGTTGGAACCATTATCATTTTAACTCTTGTATTTTTTTAAAACATAATCATTAAATAATGTACCAGGAACAACTAATTATTGCAATAGAAGCCTCATTAAAAGCAGGAAAAGAAATTTTAGAAATTTATGAAAGAGAAGATTTTGAAATTCAAATAAAAAAGGATAAATCTCCTCTAACTTATGCAGACAGGAAGTCTAATCAAACCATAGATTATTTATTGAAAAATACCGGTATCCCTATTTTAAGTGAAGAAGGAAAGCTCATCAACTACGAAATCAGGAAACAATGGGAAACCTTCTGGCTAATTGACCCGCTTGACGGGACCAAAGAATTTATCAAACGCAATGGCGAATTTACAGTAAATATTGCCCTTGTACATCAAAATACACCTGTTCTCGGTGTGATTTATGTCCCGGTGTTAAGCGCGTTGTATTTTGCCACCCTGGAACTGGGTGCTTATAAAATATCAGACATTGATCACCAGTTACTTAATGAAAATCCAACGATTGACACGCTGATGAAGCGTGCCCGTGCACTCCCGTTTCCATCATCCAATGGTGAATTTACAGTAGTTGGGAGTCGTTCGCATCTTTCAGAAGAAACAAAAAATTTCACGGGAAAATTACAGTCAAAATTTGGAGATATAAACATCATTTCTAGTGGTAGTTCATTAAAAATATGCCTCGTGGCTGAAGGAAAAGCAAATATTTATCCGCGGTTCTCTCCAACTATGGAATGGGATACAGGCGCCGGCCATGCCATTGCCCTGGCCGCGGGTTGTGAAATCAAAGAAGCCGACGGGGTAACAGACCTGAAATATAACAAGGAAAACCTCACGAACCCGTGGTTCATGGTAAAACCTGTAGATATGGATGTTTCGGATATCATTTAGTATATACTCGTTTTTTTATCCTGAAAATTGTCATTCACTAACTAATTATCAACAGGTGAACCAAGCCATGAAAAATACATTGACACGTGCCCGGGATGATTACCTTAATCTGATTAAGTGCTACATAGTCAATAAATTAAAAGATCATGGCGCAAGCAATCTGACCATTAAGAATCAAATTATAAACAAATGAAAAAAATATTTTTTATTAGCTTATTATCACTTTCTCTTTTAAATGTTATTGGTCAAAATTATAGAGACTCTATTAAAATAAGAAAAGGTCTTGGAACAACTTTTATACAGAACGAAAAGCCCCTTACTGTTAAGCAATTGATGCAAATAACAAAAGTAAATACGGCAGCTTATAAGGAAATGCAATTGGCAAAAACCAATTATGATGTAGCTACTATTTTTAATTTTGCAGGAGGCTTTTTAATCGGTTGGCCTTTGGGCACAGCAATTGGAGGAGGTGAACCAAACTGGTCTCTGGCTGGTATTGGAGCCGGACTCGTTATTATATCAATACCTTTTTCCTCTGCATATAACAAACACGCTACAAAAGCAGTAAATATATTTAATCGTGACTTAAAGCAAACAGCATACAAAATGAGTCTAAATGCAGGAGTTACTTCGAATGGAATTGGAATCATTCTTACATTTTAAATAAGTCTGCCAATATTCCCGGGTCTTGGACCATAACTTTATGGACAGGCACTAATTAGTGCTGTATCTTTCCTGCTACCACGCACGCTTTCTTAATTTTTTTCACGTCCCCGTTTTCATGAAATGCTTTAAAAAGTATTATGTAAATGCCCAATCGTGCACGTGACTGTTCATTTGTTAACCCGTCCCAATACATTACACCCTCTTTGGATAATAAATCATTCCGCGAAAGGTTCCGTATCTTCCTGCCCGATACATCAAAAATATCGACTGTTCCTACATACCCGGGCTCATTCATTTGGTAACGTATTGCAAGCACATCTCTATATCCGTCATTATCAGGAGAAAACACTTCATAATCCAGTGAGACTGTTTGTTTGGAAACCTCTGCACTATTAAACTGGGCATTTTCATACCCGGGAGTAGCCCAGCCATTAGAATATGATGAAGAATGCCAATTGGATATATCGTTTGTAGGATGATCATAATAAATTCTTTCAAGTGATACACGTTCCATATCATCCAATAAAGAAAAATGCATATTTTCAGAATATGTAAATTCGTCAATGACAAAAAGATGTTTGTCGTGTATCACGATGCATCCTTTATCGTTATTCAATGAAGGCAAAGCACTGGTTTCTATTATTCTATCAGGATAAGGCACATCATGACAATCCAATAATGCTTCTTTGTCCGATGTGATTGCCATGTATTCTCCCGGCAAAAACATGTAACGTGTCGTTACAATATTACCGGATGAGATAATCTCATATGTTTCATTATCTCTTGACGCGATTCGCAAATCGTTCAAATCAATGGATTTACCAGAACGATTATATAATTCAACAAAGTCAACACAACCGGGTTCAGGGTTAAACAGGACTTCATTAATTACAACATCAAAACTGTCCGGGATTTCAGGAAGCATGAAGACAAATTCATTGTCGGGTTCAAGCATATTCCCTGCACAATCTGACAAACCCGTTGAAACAATTTCTAAAGAATAGTATACATCAGGAGAAAAAGGGTTCACGTGAGACAACAAGAGCGTGTTAAACCGTGGTGGTTCTAATACTACTTCTTGCAATGTTCCCGCCCCGGGTGTTACAGTTGAATAAAATGATTTGCTCAAGGTAGTACTATCAAGCGTTTCACTCATAAATAATCGAAGGGAAGAATCATTGACTGGCGCGACCCGCTCAACAAAAGGTGATGTAATATCAGGATTATCGTTATACACTGAATTCATCAACCCTGGGGTGCCACCTTCATATGCTGTTGATGCTTCCCAATTTTTTATTCCTCCACATGGATTGTCTGGATCAATTCGTTCAAGCGACCAACCTCCTTCAGATTTAACAGTATTCCCAAACCATGTATTATCAAAATAAACATGAGAAATTCTGGTGCCGTGCTGGTTTTTCAATGTAAGCAGTTCTCCACTGTTATTAATGGATGAAGTAAATAAGCCAACTACTTGATCATATTGATTAAAATAATATTCTTCGTCTTTTCTGCATAAAATCATCAATTCATTAGCATTAATGGTTATCTCGGGAAATATACATTCATCGGAACCAACATGTAATTGCCATCCCTCCAATTGTATATTGTATCGAGTATTATTCAATATTTCAATATATTCAGCTTCGGGCAGGCTAACCGGTGGTTCAGGATCAGCCATGATCTCGTTAATAATAATATCAAAAGGTTTAGGTACATAATAATTAAAAGATATGGAACCCGGGTCAGCCCTATTACCGGGTATATCAGAAATCCCTTGAACAAGCAATGTCAATGTATCTTCATCCTGAAACGCTTCAGAAAACAATAATCGGGCCGTTTCAGAACCTGCTTTTGTAACCTCGATTGGTTGTTTGCCTGAAGGACTGATCATGTAATTAGAACTCTTGAGCATAGTGGAATCTGTAACAGGTTCATTAAAATATACAATGAGCGTGTTTGAATCAATCACATTAACATCGATAACCCGGGGTGGCACGGTGTCAATAATAAACATTCCATGAATGAATATATCATCAATCCACAACTTTCTATCCTGGCTTGAAGAATACGAATAATAAATACCAAAATAATTCCCCGGTATATTTGACGTATCATAACCTGATCCTCTTAACTGATAATCACCATCCAAATTTGTTGACGTGTCTGATTTGAGTTGCCACTGGCCTGCACGATGCATTATTTCAAAACATACGGGGTTGTCGGTTCCGATTTCATCCTGCCAATTGATCGAAGATTTTAAAATTTCCATGACTTTGCCATCGCGTTGCCTCCATATTTTCACGGTATCATCATATGAATCAAGATTCACTCCTGCAATATATCCATTGGCTTTACCTCCCGGTGTCATATCCTTACTTCCCATGCCCGATAACAAAAAAACACCCCAGTGATTCAGACTTGAAGGGTTGTATCCATGCTTTATACAAAATCGCCATACTGTTGTATCACTTCCTAATGTCAATTGATCCATGAAAAAAGATATTTGATCATTCCCGGATTCAGGGTTATCAAATGCATGATGAAGAGAATATATTCCATGTATGGGATTCTCTGATGATATTTCCCAGGAAGAATCAGATGAGGGAGTCCATTCATATAGACCTTGTCCCTCGAAATCTATACTTATTTGACCAAAACAAGTACAAAAGAAGAAAAAAACAATTGGCACCGACAAAATATACTTGTCCATCTATTTCATCTTTAACAGATTATAAAACACGATAATTATAAATACATTTTTTTGTGGTTTGTATTTCTTTATTCGATAAATAATTATCAATTTTGCACTTTAAAAATATTAATTGTTGTTTGAAACAACAAACTTTTCAATGAACTAAATAATTAATTAAAATGAAAGTTGCAGTTGTAGGCGTAACAGGTTTAGTGGGCAACGTGATGCTCAACGTGTTGGATGAATTCAATTTCCCAGTTTCAGAATTAATCCCGGTTGCTTCCGAGCGATCGGTCGGAAAAAAAATCACATTCAAAGAGAAAATCCACGAGGTAATTGGATTACAGGACGCTGTTGACATTGCTCCCGATATTGCACTATTCAGTGCCGGTGGTTCGGTATCCAAAGAATGGGCTCCAAAATTTGCAGAAAAAGGGACCACGGTAATTGACAATTCATCCGCGTGGAGAATGGACCCCACCAAAAAACTTATTGTTCCGGAAATCAATGCACATGTATTGACCAAAGATGATAAAATCATTGCCAATCCAAACTGTTCTACTATTCAGATGGTAGCCGTGATAGCCCCTTTACATGAAAAATATATCATAAAAAGGATCGTGGTTTCCACGTATCAATCCATTACCGGCACCGGGGTAAAAGCAGTACAACAAATGGAAAACGAACGCGACGGGGTTAAGGGTGAAATGGAATACCCTTATGTGATTGACAAAAACTGCCTGCCACACTGTGATTCATTTACTGAAAACGGGTATACAAAAGAAGAAATGAAGCTGGTCAATGAAACCCGGAAAATATTAGATGACGAATCAATCCTGGTCTCTCCTACTGCTGTAAGGATACCTGTTGTAGGTGGGCATTCCGAGTCAGTCAACCTGGAATTTGAAAAAGATTATGAAATTAATGATATTCGGAAAATCCTTACAGGGACCAGGTGTATAATTGTACAGGATGACCCTGAAAACAACATTTACCCGATGTGCCGTTTTGCCGAAGGAAAAAACGAAGTATTCGTGGGACGTATCCGAAGGGATGATTCTAGGGAACATGCTTTAAATATGTGGATCGTGGCTGATAACCTTCGAAAAGGTGCTGCAACAAATGCTGTTCAAATTGCTCAATATATTGCTGATCATAAGTTAATATAAAAGATCATCATACGGGTATCGTTGGGTATGAATATCTTTCGCTTTCTTATAAATCAGACTCCTTAAATCCGGAAGATTTTCTTTCGTCTTGGCTGATATGAAAATAGTATTTTCATTATCAGCCATCCAACTCCGTTTAAAATCATCCAAAGTAAAATTTTCTTTGGTCTTAGGTGTTAAGTCGTCTTCATCCTTTTTAATATACCGGTATGCATCTATTTTATTAAAAACCAGGTACGTTGGTTTATCCCCGGCGTTCAATTCATTTAATGTCTGGTCCACCACTTCTATTTGATGTTCAAATTCAGGATGTGAAATATCTACTACATGTAATAACATGTCGGATTCACGTACCTCATCAAGCGTTGATTTAAATGACTCGATCAGGTGATGCGGCAGTTTTCTTATAAACCCTACTGTATCAGCAATTAAAAGAGGAAGGTTTTCTATCACGACTTTTCTTACCGTGGTGTCCAAGGTGGCAAATAGTTTATTTTCAGAGAACACGTTGGTTTTTGCCAACCGGTTGAGCAAAGTGGATTTACCGGCATTGGTGTACCCAACCAGTGAAACCCGTACTAATTTACCCCTGTTGCTTCGCTGTACTTGTTTTTGTTTATCTATTTTTT
The DNA here is from genome assembly GCA_964413555.1 of uncultured Bacteroidales bacterium. GTDB lineage: Bacteria > Bacteroidota > Bacteroidia > Bacteroidales > JBBRXJ01 > CAYMKE01. The sequence continues at coordinate 18,148 of CAYPTK010000012.1, forward strand.
TAAGTTGTTCTTTAAGCTTTGTAATCCTGTCACGGATAATCCTCCGGTCTGTTTCGATTTCCCGTTCTCCCGGGCCTCTGAATCCAATTCCTCCTCTTTGCCGTTCAAGGTGTGTCCACATCCGTGTTAACCGGGGAAGGAGGTATTGATATTGCGCGAGCTCTACTTGTGTTTTAGCGTGTGCCGATTTAGCACGTTTGGCAAATATATCCAAAATCAAGTTTGTCCTGTCAAGAATCGGGCATTCAAGCTCTTTTTCAATATTTCTTAGCTGGCTGGGAGATAATTCATCATCAAAAATCACTACCTCTATATCATGTTCTTTAATATAGGTTTTTATTTCTGATAGCTTACCGCTGCCAATAAATGTACCGGGATTGGGTGTTTGTAATTTTTGTATAAATGTTTTTTCAGAAAAAGCGCCTGCTGTTTCTGCCAAAAAAGCCAGCTCATTTAGATATTCTTCAACCTGGTGTTTTGTCTGACCGTCAAAAAGAACACCTACTAAAACCGTTTTTTGCCTGTTTACTTTATACTTTTTATTTTCTCTGATCATATTCATCTATATATTTTATATTTTTAATCGCCATATAGCTTGCCCCGCTATCGGCAGGGGAGCTCACCCCGATCTAAATTCATTAACCATGTAACCCGTGAGAAGACGCTTAATAATTAACCGGCGCGTGTCTATGAATTTGTCATGGATCGGTTCATCTGTTTATTATATGAATATCCCTAAATCATTTTTGGTTCATCCATAAAAAAAGCTGTTGCCCATCATGAAAAAAGACAACAGCTTACAATATGTTTTATTTAAATAATTTTACTAAATACTTAATCACTTAATACAAAGCTTATAGGGAACGTGAATTTTACACTAACCGGTTTTCCTCTCTGTCTCCCGGGTGTCCAATCTGGTGCATTTTGCACGACTTCCCGGGCTGCTTTATCTAATGAAGGATGCACCCCGCGGATTACTTGTACATTGGTGATATCTCCATTTTTATTAACAACAAACTGAACATATACTTTTCCTTCAATTCCATTATCTCTGGCGAGCTGCGGGTAATCAACATTCATTTGAATGTATTTTCTAAAAGCTCCTTTTCCTTCTCCCTGGAATTTCGGCATGTCTTCTACAATGACAAATACTTTATCTTCTACTTCTTTTTCTTCATCCATGGCAAACTGTGAAAAATCCACTTCCATATCTTCTTCAGCACCCGCGTCAATATCCAGATCACTCTCCACTTCAACATCATTTTCAACAAGTACTAATTCTTCTGTCACTTTAGGGGGCTCCGGTGGTTTAGGGGGTTCCGGTGGTTTTTGCCTGGTGATCGGCACACGTTCTGTACTGGCTTCTGCCTCATCTGTCATAATAAATGCTTTACTTCCCTCGGGGCGACTGGCCCATTCAAATAAAATCAAAATTATCCCCAATGTTGAGATCAACCCGATTTCAAATAAAATACCCCGTGATTTCTCCAGGTCAGCTTTAGAATTTTTTTTCTTTTCCATGAGTATGACGTTTTACTTTTTTTTTAGGTCATAAAGATAATAAAATGAAATATGAAAATAAAAAATATACATTAAAAACACGTTAAATTTATAAACGAATTCATGGTATAAAATATTTTACTCGTTTATTTTATTTAAAATTCTGAATCAAACATTCTGAATCGTTTTATTACAAGCAATTCGTTCATGGCTCTGGTGTTCGATTCATAATGCCCGGCACCTGGACTCACGAAACACCTAAACGCTTGGCTTACAGGGTTGAACGGGAATTTTGGAACAAACCTAACAAAGCCTGACCCGTAAGGAAGAATGACTGTACCGGGGTTAACGGGCATAATCGAACAAAGACTAATTTGCCAGCTTAAAATAAATTGGAAATATAAATTGAACATTCACGGGCTTATCTCTCTGTTGTCCCGGGGTCCATTCAGGTGAGCTTTCAATAACTTCTAATGCAGCTTCGTCTAATAATGGATGTACACTCCTGAAAACCTGGGTATTCATAACTTTTCCATTCTTATTCACTACAAATTTAACATATACTTTACCTTCAAGCCCTATATCTATGGCTTTTTGAGGATAATCTACATTGTCTTGGATATAAATCCTGAAAGCATCTTTGCCCTGTCCCTGAAATCTTGGCATTTTCTGCACTTCAATAAATATTGAATCTTCAACCGTCTTATCAGGTTCAAGCGTGTAATTAAACGGGATTTCTGTTTCCATACCTATTTCAACATCAATTTCTAACTCTGTATCCAGATCCAGATCATTGCTCACGAGATGCAACTCGTCGGGTACATGGGGTTCGGCTGGTAAAGGTTTTTCCGGAGGTGGTTGCCTGGTGTTCACCATGAGTTCATCGCTAAACTTAGGTTCTCCAATAATTTCAATGTCCTTATTATCCCTGGGAGGGCTTGACCATTCAAAAACAACAAGTACAGCAGCCATTGTTGATATTAACCCGGCCTGGAATAAAATATTCCGTTTTTTTTCCAAATTGGCTTTTTGATTTTTTTTTGTTTCCATAGCGGTATTTTTTAAGGGGTTATGTATTTAAAACGACAATACAATAAAACAAATTATATATTTTTATTTAATAATTTTTTATCATTACAACAAACAAACCTCAACCTTCTGTATTAAAGGCTATTAAAAAACACTATCATCATGATTAATAATAAATTTTAAACCTGGATGAAATTTAAAATATCATTTGTTCTTTATTCGTGATTATTTTTTATTTTTAAACTTTATAAAATAATATATGTTTTTATTGCCGTGGTTGGTTCATCGTGTTCGGCCACGAGGGTTGAAAAGGCCTAAAAGTGCACGGTTTACTAGTTTTTTGTCATGCTAGAAATGACGGTTAAGTTGAAGTAATTATTTGAATTTTTCTTCATGAAAAAAAGTAAGCATAGCCATAGCTACGTGAGTCTTTTTTTCATGAAGAAAAAACGAATAAGAACGAAACTTGGGGCGTTATGTCAGACGTGACAAGACACTAGTATAAATAAGCAATTTCGTGGCCAATTCGACGAAGTAATCGGGCATCATGAAACAAATACTATTAAAGAATAAGTTAGTACTAAAACTTTTCTGTTTTGATGAAAATTTTCAATATACAGAACAACAAACACGCCAAACGTGTTATTTCAACCTGCCGGAATATTTTGCAACGAATTGTAATTGTATTTGGGTATATCTCGTTGATATTAGTCATCCTGTGCTTCACCGATTATCCCTTTTGGACTTACTATTGGATGGGTACGCACCAAACAGAAATTCATCAGGACCCCGATGCAATTATCGTGTTAGGAGGCGATGGGATGCCAAGTGGTTCCGGTTTAATGCGCACGTTTTACGCGTCAAAGCTGGCGAATGATTTTCCAGGCACCCGTTTATTTATCGCGTTACCTCATCATTCTGATGATATTAAAAAAAGCGATGCCTGGAAGATGAAAAAAGAAATCATGCTAAGAGGGATTGATTCAAACAGGATCAGGCTGGAAACGAATGGGCACAATACAAGAAAACAAGCAATGAATATAGCCGGCATGTTAACTCCCGGTTATGATTCTATTTTTATTGTACTGGTCACGTCCCCGGAACACATGTACAGGGCAATAAAAACATATAAAAAAGCCGGGTTTGAAAACATTGGCGGGTATTCATCTTTTTCTTCCGACCTGGATCCCCGTTCACTTAGAGACAAAAGCCTAAAAGAAAAAGAACGGTCATTTACGCGGGAAACCGAAACCAGCCTTGACCTCAGGTACAATTTATGGACACAGCTTAAATATGAAATACTTATTATACGTGAATGGTTTGCTATCGGGTATTATAAATTAAAAGGATGGATTTAGCCCTGAAAAAAATCATCAAAACATCCGCGTGATGTATAATTTGATATTATCTTTACAAAAAAATTAAAGACAAATAATGAAAAATGTACGTGTTCGTTTTGCACCAAGCCCTACAGGCCCTTTACACATAGGAGGTATTAGAACTGCCTTGTTTAATTATTTATTTGCCCGGAAAAATAATGGTAAATTTATATTACGCGTTGAAGATACAGACAGGACAAGATTTATCCCCGAAGCTGAAAATTATATTATCAGGGCATTGAATTGGTGTGGACTGGAACTTGATGAAGGCATTATTGAAGGTGGCCAACATGGCCCGTACAGGCAATCTGACAGGGCCGATATATACCTGCAATATGCACTGGAACTGGTTCAAAAAGGCCATGCATATTATGCATTTGATTCAGCGAAAGAACTTGAAAAAATTCGTGAACAATATGAAAAACAAGGCAAAAAGTTTAAATACGACGCGTCCATAAGAAAAGAACTAAAAAATTCAACGTCTTTAAGTAATGAAGAAACACGAGCACTGTTGGAGGCAAAACAATCTCACGTGATCCGGTTTAAAATGCCGGAAAATGAAGACATTACATTACACGACATGATACGTGAGGAGATCAATGTGAACACTGCTGAACTTGATGATAAAATCCTCATCAAAGCGGATAAAATGCCTACATATCATCTGGCCAACGTGGTTGATGACCATTTAATGAATATCACTCACGTGATACGCGGTGAAGAATGGCTCCCCTCGACCCCGTTGCACTATTTATTATACAGGAGCTTTGGATGGGACAATGAAATGCCTCGATTTGCACATATCCCGTTGATATTAAAACCCACGGGAAAAGGCAAATTAAGCAAACGAGACGGGGAAAAAATGGGATTCCCTGTCTTTCCCATGAACTGGACAGATCCCGGTACAGGCGAAACTGCACGAGGATTTTATGAAACCGGTTACCTGCCCGAAGCTTTTTTGAACATCCTGGCCCTGTTAGGATGGAACCCGGGAAACGAACAGGAATTTTTCACTAAAAAAGAACTGATCAACGCGTTTTCATTAGAACGGGTTGGTAAAGCAGGTGCACGATTTGATCCTGAAAAGGCCAAATGGTATAATCATCATCACCTGCAAAAGAAATCCGAAGATGAATTGTGTCAGCATTTCCAGCCCATACTCAAGGAAAAAAAACTACAATTTGATGATGAATATGTTAAAAAAGCCCTTTCTCTTATCAAAGAACGGGCTTACCTGATCAATGATTTATGGGACCATTCGTTTTTCTTTTTTAAAGCTCCCTCTGAATACGATAACAAAGCAGTAAAAAAGAAATGGAAAGAAGGGACCGGGGAGATATTAACAAATATTGCAGAACACTTAGAAAACGTGGATGACTTTAAATCTGACAATATCAAACAAACGATTTCTGTGTATGCCGAAAAAAATGAAATCGGCTTTGGAAAAATCATGAACCCGTTGCGGATTACCTTAACCGGTGGCAGTTATGGGCCTGACCTGTTTCAGATGATGGAAATTTTAGGCAAGGAAACAACACTAAATAGAATACGAAAAGGAATAGAACAAGTTGAAAATCAAGGCCAATAACACTGACTTAATATTTATTTAACGTGTTTTCTACATGTTTCAATTTTTATTTTATCCTCTTTGTTCTATAATATTGAAAGTTTCCCTAAAAAAACAACTGTAAAGGAATCATTGTTCTCTGTAATATTCACTTTAGATAGCATTTTCACCGTTGGCATGATTTGAAGTAAAATGTCCTTTGTCCATATCATAAGCTACATCAAATTGTTCTACACCATTACTATCAAAACAATCAATTTGAATCTTCTTTTTCATCTTCATGAATTTCATCAGTTATAGATTTTGGTATATTTGATTACATAAGAAATTAGTTATTAAACCCTGACAGGGTTTGTGGTGAAACATATCGCGCAGGTTGGCACTTACTAAACCCACGAAAAACGTCATCGCGAATGTTATTCCATGCTTTGCATGGAATAATAT
>CAYPTK010000013.1:0-24014 GCA_964413555.1 uncultured Bacteroidales bacterium
AGAGGTTTAGAGGTTGAGGGGTTGAGGGGTTGAGAGGTTGAGGCTCTATTCTAAATGGGAGTATTCAGAAAAGTGTGTCACTTTGTTTTTTTTGACCGGGGATGAAATTGGATTATAGTATCCCTTAAATATTGATGGTCTAAATGAGTGTAAATTTCTGTAGTAATAATTGATTCGTGGCCAAGCATTTCCTGAACAGCCCTGAGATCAGCGCCCGCGTCCACCAGGTGCGAGGCAAAAGAATGCCGGAAAGAGTGAGGGCTCACGTTTTTTTGTATCCCGGCAGCAGCGCGTAAATCTTTAACAATCGTAAAGATCATCACCCTTGTAAGTTTTCGTCCCCAGCGGTTCAAAAATAAAAAGTTTTCATATTCTTTATCAACAGTCAGGTGGTTCCGATACTGTTTTGTATAAATGTTAATCTCGTTAATGGCTTTATCACTTATGGGTACCAATCGTTCCTTGTTTCCTTTCCCTTTTACCCTGATATAATTTTGTTCCAGATAAAGATCTGACAACCGGAGATTAATTAGTTCGGAGACCCTCAACCCGCAACTATAAAGGGTTTCTATAATGGCTTTATTGCGGTGGCCCGCGGGCTTACTTAAATCTATGGCTTGTTGTAATGAATCAATTTCATCAATAGTGAGTACCTCGGGTAGCTTTCTCCCGATTTTAGGGCTTTCAATTAATAAAGTGGGATCATTGTCTACAATATTTTCAAGCAATAAGTATTTAAAAAACGATTTGATGCCTGACAGCATTCGTGATTGTGTTCTGGCACCAAGGCCTAATTCATTTGTCCATTTTAAGAATTTCTTAAAATCCTCTATTTGAACATCTTCTAACTTTTTTCCCGGGGCAATCATACCTATAAATTCAGCAAATTTTTTAATATCATTACTGTATGCTTCAACTGAATTCACTGAAAGAGAACGTTCTATACGCAAAAAATGTTCAAAATCCTGAATAATCTGGCTCCACATACATTTAATTTGTTAAATTTACAAAATTAATATCCTTTAATGCACGTCAGAACGGTTCGTAGCTCAGCTGGCAGAGCAGCGGACTCTTAATCCGCGGGCCGAGGGTTCGAGTCCCTCCGAACCGGCAAAACAACTTGATTATTGTTTTTTTAAGGTGTTCACGAGATCGCCTCGCTAAATTCTCAAATACCACGAGTGCCTGTCTATAAATAAATACATCAACAATCCGATTCGAAACTATATTTTAAAAAAGAGGCTTTCAAAAAAGCCTCTTTATATTAATGTGCAAATAAAGGATAATCATTCATCAATGAATTGACTTCCTTTCGAACATTATTTATCACGTTTTCGTCATTGATATTGGTGATGACCTGGTCAATTAAGTCAACAATTTTTACTGAAACATCTTCTTTTACACCTCTAGTAGTAATGGCAGATGTACCGACACGAATTCCTGATGTTTTAAAAGGAGAGCGGTCATCAAAAGGTACCATGTTTTTATTCAGTGTAATATCAGCTTTTTCAAGTCCCTTTTCTGCCATTTTACCATCCACGTCTGGTACTTTTGTACGCAGGTCAATAAGCATGGAATGATTATCGGTACCTCCTGATACAACTTTATATCCTTTTTCAATAAATTTATCAGCCATTACACCGGCATTATCTCGTACCCGTGTAATATATTGTTTGTAATCATCTGTAAGTGCTTCGCCAAAAGCTATAGCTTTGGACGCGATAATATGCTCGAGCGGCCCACCTTGGATTCCAGGAAAAACAGCAGAATCAAGGAGTTGTGACATCATTTTTGTTTTTCCTTTAGGTGTTTTTTTGCCGAAAGGATTTTCAAAATCTTCGCCCATGATGATCAAGCCACCTCGCGGGCCACGTAATGTTTTATGTGTAGTGGTTGTAACAATATGGCAATGAGGGAATGGCTGGTTTAATAACCCTTTTGCAATCAACCCGGCGGGATGCGCGATATCTGCCATCAAAAAGGCTCCTACCTGGTCCGCTATGCTACGCATACGCTCATAATCCCAATCTCTTGAATAAGCCGAAGCACCTGCTATGATAAGTTTTGGTTTTTCTTTAAGGGCAAGTTCTTCCATTTTATCATAATCAATACGGCCTGTATCTTCATTTAAACTATACGCGATCGGCTTATATAAAATACCGGATGAGTTCACAAAAGAACCATGCGTCAGATGTCCCCCATGTGATAAATCCAACCCTAAAAAGGTGTCACCGGGGTTCAAGAGGGTTAACAATACTGCTGCATTTGCTTGTGCGCCGGAATGTGGCTGCACGTTTGCCCATTGTGCATTAAACAGTTCTTTTGCACGCTCTATGGCCAATGTTTCAATTTCATCTACAACCTGGCAGCCACCATAATATCGTTTACCCGGAAGCCCTTCTGCATATTTGTTTGCAGGATATGATCCCATGGCCTCCATGACTTGCTCACTTACAAAGTTCTCCGATGCAATAAGCTCGATCCCATGCAATTGCCTTTCATGTTCTTTTTCAATTAAATCAAAAATCTTGGTGTCTCGTTTCATAATATCATTCTTTTGTGTTTGTAAATATTGCCCAAAATTAGCGTTTTATATTTTTAAATAAATGAAATTATGATTTTTTTATAAAATACCAGTTAAAATCAGTAACAAGTACTAATAAACTAATGAAAAGTACTGGGGATTCATTATAAAATACAAATAAAAGCTGATAATACAACGATTCCGGATACCAGATACCCTGGATTAAGTTCCTCTAAAATGATAGTAGAACCGAAATTATATTTTAACCAGTTCATATTCCATATCTCCAAACCCAATTTCTCTGGCATAATTTAGTTGTATAGAAGAATCCAGATCAGGATGCGTTTTTTTAAAGGGATCACATCCAGCTACCTCCTGAACCATGTCGTACGAAGCAGCATCAATAGCCACCGGATCGGTAGAGGCAAGGTAGCCAATGTCCCGTACTACCGGTGCATCATTTCCCGGGCAACAATCACAATCAGGCGTGATGGATGTAAGAAAGTTCACATAAAGTATTTTGGATTTTAAAGCTTTATCTACACCATAAGCATATTCGACCATCCTGTATTGCACTTCTTTACTTGCCCTGCTCCAGTTGATTTTGATTGCATTTTCAGGACATACACCAATGCACCTGGCACATCCCACGCAACGATCAGTAATAAAAGCCGATTCTTTAATCTCAATAGCATGAGCCTGGCATACATCAACACATCTTCCGCATTCAACACAGAGTTTTTCTCTTATAACAGGCTTTGTGCCTGAATGCATATCAAGCTTTCCTTTACGGCTTGCACACCCCATAGATAAATTTTTAATGGCTCCTCCCATCCCGGTTACTTCATGTCCTTTAAAATGTGAAACACATATCATTCCATCAGAATTCAGTATATCTGCAGCCAATTGGATGTCAGTTGCACTGCCTTTGTCCATTTTTATTGTAACAGAATTCTCACCCCGCAGTCCGTCTGCAATGACAACAGGTGTCTGAAGAGTTGAGTAACCAAACCCGTTCATATTGGCATTATGTAAATGATCAACACTATTGGTACGCATGCCTATATATAAAGTATTAGTATCAACCAAAAATGGTTTGGCTCCATTGCTTTTTAAAATCTCTATAACCGGCCTAAGAAATACCGGCCGGACATATGCTGTATTTCCTAATTCACCAAAATGAATTTTAATAGCAACGAGTTCGTCTTTTGAAAATACAGATTCAATATTGCAACACTGTAATAATTGACGAATTTTATCCAGTTGATTCGTGTTTTCTTCTTGTTTTAATGATGAAAAAAATACTTTTGAAGCCATTGGTTTACTCTTTATTTAAAAATAATTTTCTATTCAATGCAATATTAAAAAATATAGATAACAGTACAAATTATCAGCCCTGATTTTTCTTTAACTAAAGGGGGCTTCTAATAATTTTTTCATACTTTTGGATTTGATTTAACCATAATAAATAAAATTTCATGAAAAAATTTATATTTTCTTTATCCATATTACTTACAGCTGGCATAATCGAATCCATTGCACAGGAAACGGTTATCAGAAATCCATATGAACATCTTGACTGGCCAACCTGCAAGCAGCATAAAACTCAATTGCATACACATACCACGGAAAGTGACGGAAGCATGACTCCCAACGAGGTCATTGATCAATATGCAGCGAATGGATATACAATTCTCTCTATTACTGATCATAATAAAAACACCTGGCCCTGGAGCCGATGGAATCAATATCCTGATTCATTGGGCATGCTGGCTGTATCCGGTTGCGAAGCGTCAAGCCATCACCACCTAAATAGTTTTTTTTGTGATTATGGCGGGACGTATTCCAATATTGATTCTTCACTAAATTATATCGGGCGTCAAAACGGGCTTGCACAGTTAAACCATCCCGGACGCTACTCAAAGGATATCTCGTGGTATATGAAATTATACAATACATATGATTTTCTGATAGCAATTGAAGTGTATAACCAGGGTGACCGGTATAAAACAGACAGAACCTCGTGGGATGAACTTCTTATCGGCCTGATGCCGGAACGTCCGGTCTGGGCAACAGCAAATGATGATTTACACGAGGCCGGGCATTTTGGAAAAAATTATCAGGTCATGTTAACAAATGATACTGTTTTAACTCGCGACATGTTCAGAAAGTCTTTTCAAGACGGTTGTTTTTATGCTTGTCATGACGTGTCCGGTACAGGTAAAAATGTTATTTTACCGGATTCAATCATTATAATTAAACAAACAATTCACGTGCATGCTAAGTGCCCACCTTCTAATATCCATTGGATCATCAATGGAAAAGACATTTACCAGGGGGCTTCATATAGGGTTGGTTCGGTTGAACAGCCAGGAACCTACGTGAGGCCCGTGATTCATGGAAAGAATGGTGCCAGAACACTTATCCAGCCTTTCGGATTATCGAAAAAAAGGACGACGAAAAATGAACCTCGTTGAAATTATTGACAAAGCTGTAAATTTACACCCGATCACCTTTGAAGAATCCCTTCAGCTTTATAAAGAGGCATCATTACCTGTATTAATGACAACAGCCAATGCTATCCGTGACACCTTACACCCGGGCCGTGACGTGACCTGGCTGGTTGACAGGAATGTTAATATAACCAACATATGTATTTCTCGATGTAAATTTTGCAGTAATTGCAGATAACCATCAAGTAATGTTGGGTATGTTACTAGAGTAGATGAATAGCGGCATTAAATCATCCGGGTTTTCCAAATGGGTGGTTGCCAGTTATTGCTTCAGGGAGGTTTGCATCCTGGCCTTGGATTATCATATTATACCGGTTTATTCCGGGCATTAAAAAACGAATATCCAACCCTTCGTTTACATGCATTAAGTCCTTCCGAAATAGTATATATTGCACGAAAAGAAAAAATGACATATTTAGCCGTATTAAAAGAGCTGACTGCATCGGGACTGGATAGTCTCCCGGGGGGTGGAGCTGAAATACTATCCGAACGGGTCAGAAAAATACTATCTCCAGCAAAAGCCTCGGCGAAAGAATGGTTAGAGGTGATGCGAACAGCGCATCAAATGAATTTAAGAACTTCTGCAACTATGATGTTTGGGCATATAGAGACCCTTGAAGAACGTTTGATGCATATAATTCAAATCCGTCAATTACAGGAAGAAAAACCGGAAGGTACATACGGTTTTATGAGCTTTATCCCCTGGCCATTTCAGGGAACGAATACGGTTATGCAAAACGAGATAAAAAATTTGCACCCGGTTCATCCAGGTGAATATATCCGAATCATGGCCATCAGCCGGATCATGCTTCCAAACATATCGCATATTCAGCCATCTTCATTAACAGTAGGAAAGGAAACAGCGCAAATATGCCTTCATGCCGGGGCCAATGATTTTGGTTCTGTAATGATCGAAGAAAATGTTATTTCTTCATCAGGGAGGCCATATCAAATGAATATACATGAAATGCAGGATGCAATAAAAGTAGCCGGGTTTGATCCAAGACAAAGAGATTTTAACTATGAAATCATCGGGTAATGTAATTTGTATTTTATTGAATTACAATATTCTTGTTTCGGGGACAAAACATTATAATCCTGTTACCATAAACAATTAAGGCAACCTCTAAAAATTGCTTAATCCATTGTCTCGATCATCTTGAAAGGTACCCTGATGATTGATTCATAATCTTCACCAGCTTCCAACATATCTTCATCATCTTCTTCATAGTACCAATTAATCACAACATCGTTTTTTTGTGATTTATGAATGGCTTCAAGTTTTTTAAAGATATCCAGGATGCATTTTGATGAGCTGGTATTAAAATATTCTAATTGAATATTGACTTCTGTATGTTTTTGTGGGTCATTCGAATATTCGTCAAGCCAATCCATCAATGGTTTATAAAAATCAATTGAATTTTCAGGTATTGATCTACCTTTAATTTCTATAATTCCCTTTTCGGCATCAAATTTTACCGATGGGGTTTTGGGTGTTCCTTCTATTGATGTTGATTCCATTTTAAAATTGTAAAGTTTAATATACTAGAATTGTGAATATAAATAAATACCAATTATCTTTATATTTATGAAATCGGTAGTCTATATTGTTTTTTGTTTTTTTGGCTATATCAATCAATCCCATTCCACCACCACCTTTTTTAGATAGTTTTTGATGATTGAGCACAAATTTATACATTTCTTTTAATTTATCTTCCGATAATTGTTTGATTTCATCAAGTTTTTTTATTAACACTTCTTTTTTATCTTCTTCTACAAAATTGGTAGTGACAATTTTATACCCGTTTTCAATCCTGACAATATGAAATGTTCCAAATTGATTTTCATGATAACTAATTCTCAGATCTTCTGGAATTCCTTCGCTATGGTGAAATAGGTTTTGAAGGCTTTCAATCAGAACATTATATACTTTTTTCCGTAACCTGTTTGCTTCCTGATTTTCTAATAAAATCTGTTCCGTCTTGTGCAGGGTATTATTAATTAAATCAGATGTAATACGTCCGTTATATGATAAAAGTATTTCATCATGCTCATCAAAAGTGATATAATCTTCTGCTTTAAAACTCATATATTTACAACTAATATTAAACCAGACTGTTTGATATTACATAATTTTAGTTAAATAATAAGCCCTGATCTTAAATATTATATTATGTTCAAAATTAATTTTTTTTTTTATTTTTCATACGTTTCAATGATTTTTTTTATTTATTTTATATACAGTACACTATTTAAAAAACGTATGAAAAAGTACTGAACCCTCTCGGGAAGAAGGAAGTATTTAGTAATACCTTGAATAAATTACGGTAAAACAATATTAAATTTTTATTTTATTTATTCAAAATAAAAATGATTGAAGATTATCCTGATATTTGGGTATTAATATTTAACTGCTCCACTTTTTCTGCAATTTTTTTCAATTCATCAAATGATAATTTCTGCAATTCGGAAACAGCTGTATCACGGGCAAAAGTATAGATCATTACTTTTCGTGGCTTGATTTCATTGATCAGCAACAACCATCGTTCCAGTTCTTTAGGTTGTGAATTGTCAATATAATGCCCTTTATAATATCCCCTGAAAAATAAACTCTGAATTATTAAATTCCCTTTGAATTGTTTTAGGTTGTAAATGATTTCATCAAAATCATAATTTTCAGCTGGCCTGTTAATCAAACGGCACGTTTTTTCAGTTCCTGCATCTAATTTTAAAATACTTTGATCTACTTTATTCAGTGCCCTGAAAACAGAAGTATTTCCAATGTTAGATGCATTTGACAATACGGCTACCCGGGCATTGGGAAAATAGTGATTCCTCAAACGTATGGTTTCATTTATAATCTCTTCAAATTCAGTATGTAAAGTTGGCTCTCCATTGCCGGCAAATGTAATGGCATCAATAAAGTCATCGCGTGATTTTAAATCGATCAGTTTTTTTTCGAGATATCGAGTGACTTCTTCTTTTTCAGGCAATGTCGTGTCTTGCATATCAATTTCATCTGAACATCCGCATTCACAATATATACAATTAAAATCGCAGTATTTTTTTTCAACAGGCAACAAGTTAACTCCCAAAGAATTACCAAGCCTGCGGCTTTTGACTGGCCCGAATATGATTTGTTCAAATAAAAAAGTTCCCATGAAATAAATGAATAATTAAGATACAGGATTAAAAATGATTTACAAAAATAGTTTTATTCATAGACTTTTTTAACAATTAATCTGTTTTTTTAACGCTTATTCTATAAATGTTTAGAGCAATTAGTAAAGGAAAGAATTGATTTTAAATTAAAATTAGTGTTTATCATTCCTTTTAAAATGTTAATTTTACGTTCTTCTAAAAAAATGATACAAAAAATTATGGATATTAATCAATTGATAAAATCAATACATAATGCATATACGATTGATAAGTCATTGTATGATAAATACAACGTTAAACGCGGCCTGAGAAATGCAGATGGAAGCGGTGTACTTGTCGGACTTACAAGGATAGGAAACGTGCATGGTTATTACAGGTATGAACAAGAAGTCATCCCGGATGAAGGCAAATTAACATACCGGGGCATTGATGTAAGTGAAATCGTGGAAAACATAAAAAAAGAGGGACGCATCGGATTTGAAGAAGTGGCTTTTTTATTGCTTTTTGGCAAACTTCCATCAGAAGATGAACTCGTTCAATTCAATGCTCTTCTGGACGAAGCAAGAGAACTTCCTTTCGGGTTCACTGAAAATATGATCCTTAAATCTCCAAGCAATAACATCATGAATAAACTTGCACGGAGTATCCTGGCTTTGTACTCGTACGATGAAAATCCTGAAGACCTGAATATTGAAAATAATTTACGTCAATCCATAGAATTAATTGCCAGGTTCCCGACAATGATCGCTTATGCATATCAGGCCAAAGCTCATTATTTTGGAGAAAATAGCTTATTCATCCACATGCCCAAAAAGGGGGTCGGAACAGCTAAGAATTTTTTAAGTATGATCCGTTCTGATGAACATTTTTCAGAACTTGAAGCAACCACGCTTGATATTGCACTGATTTTACATGCAGAACACAGTGGCGGAAATAACAGCGCGTTTGCCACACATGTTGTTTCTTCCTCAGATACAGACATCTATTCATCTATTGCCGCGGCTGTTGGTTCGTTAAAAGGGCCTAAACATGGTGGTGCCAATTTACGTGTAATGCAGATGATGGAAGATATAAAAGAAAATATATCCAATTGGGAAGATGAAAAAGAGATCAGTGATTATATTGTTAAAATATTGAAAAAACAAGCATATGATAAATCAGGACTGGTTTATGGTATAGGCCATGCAGTTTATACTAAGTCAGACCCCAGGGCTGTATTACTGAAAAAATATGCTGAAGAATTATCAAAAGCAAAAGGCTTTGAGAAAGAATTCAAGTTATACGAGGCAATAGAACGGCTTACTCCCGCTTTATTCAAAGAAATTAAACAAACGGATAAGGCATTATGTGCAAATGTTGATTTCTATTCTGGCATGGTATATACCATGCTCGGGATACCCCAGGACGTCTTTACTCCTATTTTTGCCATGGCACGGGTTGTTGGCTGGTGTGCCCATAGACTGGAAGAAATTATTTCCGGGGGACGTATTATCAGGCCTGCATATAAACATGTTGAATACGACGGGCATTATATTTCTCTTGAAGACAGACAATAAATAATTTTCTAAGTAGTGTCATACAATGACCCGGGTATTGCTTTTTTCATTAAGGGTAAGTGTATTCAAATCAACATGTGTAACCAAATTGATACCGGGAGTTTTCCCGGGTTCAAAACTGCCTGTAGTATTATCATAGCCCAGTGCTTTTGCTCCATTCAATGTAGCCCATATTAAAAGCTCCTCCAAAGGAATACCCGGGAACGCGGAGTGGATGGTTTTAACTTCGTCGAGTATTGAAAGGGAATGATTGGAGGCAAGGCTATCTGTACCCAATGCAATGTTATGACTATGTTTTCGCAGGAGATAAACAGGAGGAAGTTTATCTTCAATATATAAATTGGCACGTGGTGCTAAAACCCAATAAATATTATTGTTTCGCCTTGTTGCTTCCTGGATATCCCGTTCCGTTGTATAGGTGTTATGTACAAGCAGGCAATTCGTTTTCTCAGGCAATAACCGTGCAATAGCCTGAAGGGAATTGACACCCGGAACATTCCATTCATTAAATGAAACACCAAATTGGAGCAATTGATCATACAATGTACCAGATTTATTCCTGAACATTAAATTTTCTTCATTGCTCTCCTGGTTGTGGATACTAAAAATCAATTTATTCCGGTCGCAATATTCAGCTACCAGGCCGATCAACGCGGCACTGGTAGAATAAGGTGCATGCGGACTGGGCGAAGCCGGCATATTGTATTTTTTTTCACATGTTTCTTTTACCTCAACCGCTTCTTCAAAAACAGGCCCGGCAAGATCCGTATTAAATCCAAACCGTTCAATAAAAGTATAATATTGAATATGACTTTTTTGCTTAACATGCATACCTGCAGCAGAATTGGAAATGTCTCCGGCAGCTACAATTCCATTTTGCCTCATGTTTGTATCTGCTGACTGCATTGCATTAATCAATTCACAGGATGATAACGATTTTCTTTGTTCCTGTACCTGATTGATGAAATAAGATATTCCCTTTCTTGTTTGAACTTGCCCTTTTAAACACGATAATTCTAAATGAGTATGCGCGTTGATAAACCCCGGAACAAGGATGCCCTGGTATTTTTTGACATCACTCCATGAACCATCAAAATCATGTTCTGAAACAACTTTTTTTATCGTCCCCTGGTCATCATAAATAATGACACCATTCTTAAGTGGCGGGTAAATGACAGGAAAAATATAATCAGCCGTGATTTTGTTCATGTATTCATTTTTTCATCCATTTCCTCAACCTGTCAAAATCAGGTGCTATTTTAAGCATCTTTTTAAAAACCTCGTCCCGTTCTTCATATCGCTCCAGTTTTTCATAACTTTTTGCAAGCCACATCAGTGTATTCATATAATACCAATTGCATTCAATGTTTTCAGGTTTTTTCTCAAATAAACTGATGGCTTTCTTGTAGTAATCAATAGATGCATTATAATCGCCACCAAAAACTTTAGGCATATGGTAATATGCATTCCCTTTTTCAACCCATCCATAAGGGCATGTTGAATCCATTTCAATGGCTTCATCTATTAACCTCAGGGTTCTGGGCCCCAGATAAATAGTTTTGCCCGGATTCATGGCAATCTCGTAAGCATATAATGCAGCTTTAATTGATTTTGCACGAGAAGGACAGGTTTCGTGTTCTATCAATATATCAATATTATCCTCAGCTTCTTTTAGGATTTTTTTTGCCTCATCATAACGTTTTTCATCAATTAAATATCCAAGATAGCCATATTGCGCGAATGTAGCGTCAAACAAATCTTCTTTGTCTTTTGTTTTTCGATAATGTGCTTTCAGTTTCACAATCATATCTGCCCACGATTCCATGTCTTCATGCACATATGCTTCGAGCATTTGGCAATCATACTCACGAGTTGCTGATAATGAAAAATGATAAAAAGTAATCATTATTAATATTATAATATATCTACTGAACATCTGACAATTGTTTAATTATTAGTATATTCAACTTTTCTGCCTTTCCATGAATTTTGTTTGTTTATCCTATTCATTATGGCCATGCCTGAAATAACCAACATACTGATCAGTTGGAATGGATGTAAAATAATATTTTTAATTACATGTTGACGGCTTAGTATGGTTGTTACAATTTTCACGAGTATAACCATTGCAATATAAGCTATTGTATATTCCAAAGGTAAAACAAAAAAAACAATGACACCCCCGAAAACAAGATATATTAATGACAAAAATAATGTAAACAGCCTTCCAAACAATACCTGGATAATATTTTTTGAAAATCCGTGTAAGGCTTCTTTGTAATTCTTGTACATCCTACAAAAAAAACTCCTGTCACTTAAGCAAAATCCTGTTGCAAGCCCTTTATTTTTCATTAAACGGGCAATTGCCAAATCTTCAACAATGGATTTTGCAACCTGTTGATGCCATTGATTCTTTCTGTAATGATGCCCGTCAAACATCATGAATTGCCCGATGGCAATTGAAAATACAGGTTTATTTATTTTTTTCACTATCATAATTGGTAAAAAGCTTAACAACACCCAATTAAGCAAAGGAACGGTTAAATACTCCCCGGTTGTCTTCATAACCTGATCGGGAAAAACAGATAATAATTGCAGGCTTTCTGCCTCCAGCTTTGCTGCTGCATCCTCTAATGCATTGTCAGTCAGCCAAACATCAGCATCTACAAACACGAGAATTTCCCCTTTTGCATGTTGTGCCAACTGATAACATGCATGGTTTTTACCGATCCATCCTCCAGGTAATGATGTGCCTTTAATATAACGAATATCAGGATTGTGTTGACTATAGGATTTAACAATATCAGCAGTCTTATCTGTTGAATGATCATCATAAACAAGTATTTCGATATTTTGCCAGGACTGGTTCCTAAGGCTTTCCAGTAACCCGGGTAAATTTTTCTCTTCGTTTCTTGCTGGTATCAGGACAGAAATAGATTTTTTACTCCTAAACTTACTTTTTTTCAGGTAAAGCGGAGAAAACATATTTATCACGGCAATACAAAAACGAAAAATTGTTACCACGAACATGATCCATGCTATTCCAATCAAGATATTCATCTCTCCTTTTTGTTATCTATTTATATTGAATGGTTAATTGTTAATTGTTAATTGTTAATTGTTAATGGTTAATTGTTAATTGTTAATTGTTAATTGTTAATGGTTAATGGTTAATGGTTAATTGTTAATGGTTAATTGTTAATTGTTAATGGTTAATGGTTAATGGTTAATGGTTAATGGTTAATGGTTAATGGTTAATTGTTAATTTTCAGCTTTGATTTTTATTCTCAATTTTATCCAACATCTCGTCATTGACATCCAATTGTAAAGGTTTTATTTTATCACCCCAATAAACAGTGGTATGCGGGAATGGAATTTCAATGTTTTGTTTATCAAATGCATATTTCAGACGTTTCCTGTATTCACGTCCAACCGTCCATTGCTGAATAGGTTGTGTCTTCACACGGGCTTTGATGATCACTGCACTATTCGCGAACTGATCTACTCCAAAGACTTCAATGGGTTCAATAATTTTTTCTTTGAATTCAGGGTCATTATACAATTCATCTCCCACTTCTTTCATAATCTTCATAACTGTTTCAGGGTCTTCTTTGTATGCCACTCCCATATCAAAAACCATGGCAGACCATTCTTTGGTCATGTTTGACAGACTGTTGATTTTCCCGTTTTGAAATATATGAACAACTCCTGAAAAATCCCTTAGCGTGATCGTTCTTAACTCTATTTTCTCAACCAATCCCCCGGTTCCGTTAATGATCGCGACATCACCCGCCCGGACCTGGTTTTCGAGTAACAGGAAAAAACCGGATATAAAGTCACGAACCAATTCCTGGGCGCCAAATCCGACAGCCAAACCAATAATCCCGGCACCAGCCAAAACAGGGCCTATATCTACTCCTACTTTTTTTAAAAGTATCATGATAAGTACTGACCAAATAATGATCGCCGTGGCGCTTTGAGCTATTGCAATCAGCGTGTTGATCCTCTTTTCTGCTTCCACGGGAGATGTTTTTTGTGATTTCGCGGCACGTTTGATCAATGTCTTTTTAAGTTTTTTAAATGAAAAAGCAATAACCTTTAACGCGATAATGCCAATAACAAAAGCAATCAATAAGCCGGGCAGTTCACCAACCACCCATTTCTGAAGTTTATCAATCAATGCTTCCCACATGTTATTCATTTGTTCATGTTTTTGATGTTATTAAAATAAGAATACACAAAATTATACTTTTTTTTGCATAATACTTTCTACCGGTGGCATATCTCGAGAAACGGGCAATGTTCGCAACATTTAACATTGCCTGTTTGTGCAAATGGCATGCCAGGATTAAAAATATCTTCCAATAAATCCATTACACGTTCTTTAAAATGATCTTTATATTCGTTAAAGTCGGACACATCTTTTTTACCATCTTTTAATATTGTCTCGAATCCGCTCGTGTAAATAGTCTTTAAAGGATAAACCGCTGGCGCAATAACAGCGTTTTTATTGTCAGCATAAAGCATGCAATAGAAAAAAAGCTGAAAAGCCGTGGTATTTCGATTATGATCTTCGCGTTTAAATAAATGATCGATCCCGTTAAACCGGTTGGCAGCATCCCCTGTTTTATAATCAATAATTCTTGTCATCCCGTCTTTGGAGTCTACCCGGTCTATCTTACCTCCAAGACGTGCATTTCTTGTAACATTATTATTTACAGGCAATTCGGTATAATATGATGCTTCCATCTCTTCAAGTTGAAACGGTGCAAACAGGTGGTCTTTCTGCAATAACTGCACGATAAATTTATTCAGTACATGTTTTACAATAATATTTTTACCGAGGTATTCCGGTTTTTTATCCCGTGTTCCATAATACTCACTTGTAAATGCTTCATCAATGGCCCTTTCTATTTCAATTTTATTTTTTGAAAGATTTAGAATCAATGATTTATCAAGCTTTTGATCAAGGTATGGATAATACAATTCATGAATAGATTTATGTAATAAATTCCCAAAAAGCATGGGGTCTACTTCTTCCCTGACTTCCTCAGCCTCTTTTAGCCCGGCGATGTAATGAAAATAAAATTTCAACGGGCAATCCAGGTAGGTATTCAACGCCGTGGGAGATAATACCCGTGATCCACCGGGAGATATAAATTCATTTAATATTGATAGTACATCATCATTTTTTTCCACGACCACCTGTTTTGGAAGAGAAGTGGCCGTGCGATGCACAATATTATATTCTTTGATCCTGAACGGGGTCTCATATTTTAGCTGGTATAAATACCGGCTCATCTCTCCCTTGTTCATGCCTTCGGTTTTGGTGTGGTAAACCAATGAAATATTTTTAGCTCTTTGCAAGCTCCTGTAAAAATAATATGCATACATTGCATCAGTATGGTCAACCGTCGGGAGTCCAAACCCCTTTCGCAAATTATAAGGTATGTATGATTGACGGTATTCTCTTTTCGGGATACTTCCCTCGTTCACGGAAAGATAAATAATATTTTCAAAATCCATATTCCGCGTTTCCAAAACCCCCATGATTTGGATGCCTGCAAGGGGCTCACCGGTAAATGGAACACGCTGGCTTTTCATTACTTTCTCGAGTATTTTCAAAAATATTTTAAGGCTTAATGCAATGTTTTGTTCCTTAATTATTTCCCCTGTTCTTTTCACCTGTTTATATAAATGGTATATAAACTCTTTGTCGAGCGCTTTTTTATTTTCTGAATCATCGTTTCGTGCTATTTCTATATTTCTTGACACATCATACAATATGTCAAGAATATATTGAGAAACTTCCTGAACCGTGTTTATTGGTTTAAATATTTTTTTCAATATATCACTAAGATGAAGTTCCCGGGGAGTAAGATAAATCATATTTTTCCCGGCGATATCCCGTATCAAACCGGAAATCCCGCTATCGTTAAAGAGATTTATATATTGATGATTAAGAATATTGACCACGTGTTGGTGATAAAAAACAGGTTGAAGTTCATTATTTTTTTTAACATTTTTCTGTAGTTCTATCAAATGCTTAATAAAACCAAAAACTGGTGTATTTTGCAAGGGGTATCCAAGAGTCACGTTCACATCATTTATAGAATCAGGTAGTGCATGCAACACGGGCAGGAGCAATTTTTCATCTCCCATGATAATGGCAGTGTGAATATTGTCATTACCAGGGGCTTGATCCCGTGATTCGATTAGTTTTTCAATCAAGTTTGCCTGTCCCGTCTCTGTTGGAACAGAATATATTGATATTTGCTTTGATGCATTTAAAAATTCGTCGTGTTCAAAAGTAGCTTCAGGCGGGTATTTTTTCAGGTTTTCCCTGGTAAAGCGTCCTGCTTCCTGCATGGGGTCACTCGTGTAATATTGATCATAATCCCAGTAAAAAACTGCTTTCCTGATGTTTTTCAGGTAAGTAAACAATTCTTCTTCGCACCGGTTTAATGCATTGAACCCGATAAACACGACCTTTTTATAAGGGAATTCGGGCAGGTTACCTGATATAACACGATCAGCAACCTGTTTATAAAGCATTCCTTCGTAACCCAGTTGTTTAGACAATAAAGTCTGCTGAAACTGTTCATAGATCGTGTTCAGTACTTCCCAGATACTAATAAAATCTTCCTGCTGAGCGCTGTTTGGTGGGGTAAAGTTTTCCCAAAACGTTTTTATAACCTCAATCTGCCGTTCGGTTAAATAGTTGAATTGTTGTTCGATAGACTTGATGGATGCCATGTTTTGAAACAAATCAGCAGCATTTACAAGATATTTATCAATATCATCAAAATCATTAAGCAATGTTTCACCCCAAAAAAAGAACTCGTCAAATTGTTCGCCCGATTGCCTGGTTTGTTTATAAACATGAAACAATTCAAATAATAATGTAAGCCTGTCAGCAAGTTGTACGTTTGATAATTCCTGCATTAAATCATTTACAGTAATAACATGAGGAGTCCAGAGGGGTTTGTCGATTAATTCTGCATAATACTTTCTAAAAAACAAGCCGGCCCGCCGGTTCGGAAAGACAATACAAAACTCCGAAACATTATGGCCATATTTGGTATGCAGGTCACGGGCTATGTTTTGAAGGAAATAGTTCATATGTCAATTTTTAAGTTACTAAGTTTAGAGCGAGCGTGGGATAGGGATGTGTTGACACTTATATCCTCTATACCTCTATATCTTTTATTCCTTTCTTTCCCTTTTATAATCATGCGCGCATGTCTTTAAATCTTAATCATGAAGGTTCCATATTAAACAAACATAATAAAATTTAAATTACAAAATTTTAATAAAATTATTAAACTTACATGATGCATACAAGGAATTTGAACAATGCTGGAACAACATACATATTAAATTATCGTCTTACACGTGATTATTCCACGTACTTGTAGCCGACTCCTTTGATCGTTTTGATGCGTTCGCTGCCTAATTTCTCCCGTAATTTTCGAATATGTACATCAATGGTACGGTCACTTACAATAACATCGTCACCCCAGACATTCTGAAATATACGTTCACGTGAGAAAACTTTATCCGGGTATTCTGCCAGGAGCAGAAGCAATTCAAATTCTTTTTTGGGCAATACTATATCTTTCCCGTCTTTAACAACAACATACCGGTCCCTGTCAATTAAAATATCTTTTTTTTCCAGGATGTTGTCATTTTTCTTTTCCGGTTGTTTACCTGTTGGCCCTGAATAATGAAACGGTTTGTTATCATATCGTTTCAACAACGCTTTGATCCGGCTTACTAATACTTTTGGCCTTACCGGTTTTGTAATATAATCATCGCCGCCGGCATCAAACCCTGCAATTTGCGAGTAGTCTTCGCCGCGTGCAGTCAAAAACACGATCAGTGCATTTTTGGCTGATGTATCGGAACGAATGTGTTCGCACACTTCTATGCCATCCATCCCTGGCATCATGATATCGAGCAGGATAACATGAGGAGAAACTTCCTTTGCCTTATCTATTCCTTCTTTGCCACTATTAGCCATATAAACGTCGAACCCGGCATTTTCAAGGTTGTATCCAATAAAATCGCATGTATCTTTCTCATCATCAACTATAAGGATTTTCACCCCCTTTATTTCCATATTAATTAAATGTTAATATAAATTATAAACGAAAATAACATAAAGTTTGTTAAGTAATCTTAAAATGAATATTAAATTTTTGTTAATTTATTCAGTTTTAATTAACAAAAAATTAACTATTCGTTAATCAACAATTAACAACCCTCTGCAAAATATGGTTTTAATTTGTATTCAAATTTTACAAATCAATTTATTTTTTAAATTAAAACCTTAAAATCATGAAAAGGAATTATTTTAACATTACTTTAAAAGTTACTGCTGCTATCCTTGCAGCCTTAATGTTGTCTTTAAGTGCTTGTAATAACGACGATGACGATGATGATGATGAAAATACTGAAGACACTAAAACCGTCTACACTGAAAAAGAATTAATGGATGAAGATGGAAATGTAGATCAAAAAATTGTTACAATTCTTGACAAAGGAGAAGGAACAGGAACAAAAACATTGGATAAAACCAAAACGTATGTATTAGATGGTTTTGTATTTGTTAACAGTGGACAAACATTAACCATACCTGCCGGAACAATTATTAAAGGTAAATCAGGACAAGGTGAAAATGCAAGTGCTTTAATCGTGGCTAAAGGTGCAACATTAATAGCAGAAGGGACTTCAAGCGAACCGATCATTTTTACTTCTGAATCTGACAAAGTACATTACAGCCATGTAGATGGAGAAGTAACAGGAAGCGGTAACCTTACTGTCAGCACCCAGGGGTTATGGGGTGGTGTTATCATGCTTGGTAAAGCCACAACAAACAATACTGGCGAACTTCGTATTGAAGGCATTCCTGCAGGCGTTGACAGGGCTAATTATGGTGTATCCAGTGGTGCAGATGACAATGATAATTCAGGTTCTTTAGAGTATGTATCAATTCGTCATGGTGGTACTGACATTGGCACAGGTAATGAAATCAATGGCCTTTCATTAGGCGCTGTTGGAAGCGGTACAAACTTTGACTATATTGAAGTAGCTGCTAATATCGATGATGGTGTTGAGTTTTTTGGCGGTGCACCTAATCTTAAACACGTTTTAGTTGCAAATTGTGGTGATGATTCATACGATTATGATGAAGGTTATCATGGCAAAGGCCAATTCTGGGCAACCATTAATCCCGGCGGGAACTGTGGTGAACATGACGGGGGTAAAGAAAATGAAACCGGAGAACCCTATGCAGAACCGGTTATTTACAATGTAACGTATGTAGGAAATGGTGGCAAATTAATCAAATTGCGTGACAATGCAGGTGGTACTTATGCCAATTCAATATTTTTAAATTGTACAAGCGCCGGAATCCAGGTTGAATATCGTGGTGATAAATCAAGCCATAGTTTTAAAATGATGCAGGATGGCAAGCTTGCTTTCAAAAATAATTTATTTTACAATGTAATGGGCGACACGGCATATACAGTTGCACGTACAGAAAATGCTTCCCAGGATTCAGCTGTTGGTACTTTCCAATATTACATTGAAAAAAGTGACGATGGTTTACCAAATGATGCAGGAACACAAGTTGTAACTGCCTTCACTTCAACAAACAACAACTTCTTCGAGAACTCTGCAATGGGCATAACCAGCTCAAACTTGGTTCCCACGAGTGCATCAGCTAATGCTACTGCAGCTGTACCAAGTGACAGTTTCTTTGACGATGTTAGCTATCACGGTGCTTTTGAACCAAACGTTACAAACTGGGCAACTGGATGGTCTTTAACATTTGCAAACTAATTCTTATCAAGACAAATAATTTCATATAACTTCAAGCAAAATAAGCTGACAGGAAAGTATAGCCTGTCAGCTTTTTTTTATATTTTTACGGGGATTTGGAATACCAATTTTAAAGTAAGCATCATAATGAAACAATTTAGCATTTTTATTTTTTTAAGCCTACTATTTCAAATTTATTCATTTGGACAAAAAGGTACGTTAAGAGGAAAAATTATTGACGGGAGCACTGGTGACCCGATGATTGGTGCGACAGTCCAGGTTGATGAAACAACAACAGGTACCATAACAGATTTTGATGGAAATTATTCATTGCCTTTGGACCCTGGAAATTATAAAATAAAAATATCATTCATTTCGTACGCGACTCAAACATTTCCAAATGTTACTATTAATAAAAATGAAGTGAATATTTTAAATGTTACCATGGAAGAAACTACCAGTGAACTTGATGAGGTCGTGGTCAAAGCACGTTCAAGGAAAAAAACAGAAGCGGCTCTACAGGTCATGAAAAAAAAATCTGCAAGCATGCTTGACGGGATATCTTCAGAACATATCTCAAAATTAGGTGCCGGTGATGCAGCTGGTGCTTTAAAAAGTGTAACCGGTGTTTCAGTTCAGGAAGGCAAATATGTCTTCGTGCGCGGGCTCAGCGAACGTTATACAATAATAACATTAAATAATGCAGTCATTCCCGGTTTAGATCCTGAAAAAAACACGGTACAAATGGATATTTTTCCAAGCAACATTATTGAAAATATTATTGTTCACAAAACCTTTTCACCAGATTTACCAGGAGTATCAACCGGGGGCTATATAAATATTGTAACCAAAGATTTTCCTGAAAAATTTACATTCCAATTTTCATCAGACGTGAGTTACAATTCACAGTCTTCATTAAATGATAACTTCTTAACCTATGAAGGCGGGAAAACTGACTGGCTTGGATATGATGATGGAACCAGATCCATGCCTGAACCAATAAAAAAAGAACTCTCGTTAATGAGAGAACAAGAGATAGAACAAATTGTCTATCAAGGCATACGGAATTACAATACAAATGAACGATACGATGCTGAAAACCTGAATAGCTTATCAAAATCATTCAATTCTCAGTTTGCCCCCAATACTGATAAATCATTCCTGGATCATAGTTACAAATTCTCTATTGGGAATCAGGTTAATTTATTCGGATTACCATTTGGCTATAATGCTGCTCTTAGTTACAGCCGTTCAAACAACTTTTACGATGATGGGTTATCCGGAGAATATGAATTTGATGTCCCTTCTGCTATAAAAGTAGTAAACAGGACATCAGGAGAAAAAGACACCAAAATCACCGGGATGATAAATACCAGTCTTAAACTATCAAACAATCATAAATTAGGGTTTAGATTTATAAAAAACCAAAGTGGTAAAAGTATTGCCCAGATAGACGACGGGAATTTCTATTACGAGGGGCCGAGTGTAATGATGAATCAGCAAAAACTTGGTTATTTACAAAGATCATTTAATTCTTATCAATTGCATGGGAAACATATTATACCAAGTTTTAATAAAACATCCATAACATGGTTAAGTTCTTATACAAATATGGAGCAAATTGAACCTGATCTTCGGTTTTTTATCAGTCTCTATGAAAAAGAAAATGATACGAATAATTATTATTTAAAAACAAATGACAGGCCGGTAAGATACTACAGGGAAATGGAAGAAGATAATTTTGATAATAAAATAGACATAGAAATCCCTTTTCTTATAAGTGACAAAAAAATGAAATTTAACACGGGAGGAGCTTATATTAATAAAAAACGGGAACTGAAGCAAAATCAATTTGAACACATAATACATAATCCGGTACATAATCCCAGGGCATATTCGGGGGATATAAAATATTATCTTGACAATCATTTAGTTACGCGAGACAAAATACAAGATGATAGCAGTTTCTATTATTATTATACAAATGATCCTAACAATGACCTTCAAAATAGCTACATTGGAGAACAGTCGGTTATTGCCTTTTATGGAAAATTAGATATGCCAATGTCAGACAAATTAAGAATAATAGCCGGTGCAAGAATCGAAAATTCATATATATATGCAGCGAATCAACTGGAAGAATATGAAAATAATTTTGAAGAAGGTGAAATAAACCAGACAGATATATTACCTTCATTAAGTGCTATATACCAATTAATTGAAAACATGAATCTTCGCCTGGCCTATTCTAAAACGTTAGCCAGGCCTAATTTTAAAGAAATTGCTCCATTCGGATATTTCGATTATCAATTAGGATTTAGAATAAATGGCGAACCAGAACTGGAAATGTCAAATATTGATAATCTTGATGTACGATGGGAATATTTTTTTAAAACCGGTGAAATGTTATCCATCTCTGGTTTCTATAAAAAAATTGACAAACCCATCGAGTTAATACAAGATGTTGAATCCGGCAACACGGAAATTATACTCGGGAATGCACCGAATGCAACATTGACAGGGCTTGAAATTGAAGCAGTCAAAAAACTATCATTTATTAGCTTTTTAAAAGATTTAACATTAGGTGGGAATTTCACCCTTGTTGACTCGAAAGTAGAAATACCCGATTCTGTTATAGCAATTAGAAGAATAACAGACCCGGGTGCTAATGCCACAAGGCCTTTGCAAGGACAAGCCCCTTTTATAATTAATCTTTTTGTAGGGTATGAAAATGAAGTAAATAATATCAGTGCAAATCTAAATTTTAACACGACCGGGGCAAAACTATTTTTGGTCACGAAACCAAATGGAGCTACTCCATACATATATGAAGAACCTTTCCCTTCGCTTAATTTCAATATTAGTAAAGATTTTTGGGAAAACATCAATGTTGAACTAAGTGTTAAAAATATATTAAATTCAATTTATTCGACAAAATATGATTATGATATCAAAGATGAAGATTTCTATTTACTTCGTTATTCAATTGGCCGTACATATGGGCTATCATTATCGTATATTATTGACTAAAATATAATATTTTTTATGAAAACATACCTTGCTTTTTTCGTCATCCTTTTAACGGGTGTAGGTTGTTCTAATGAAAACCAAAATAATTTTAATGCTAAGCACTTGTTAACAATCTCAGAGTTATACCAAACAGAATCTTACAGATCATTGAAAGAGGCACTCGGGGAAAAAGATAAAAAAGTATACAAATTAGCTTTAATTGGTAAATCATTGAAGAAGGTACCTACAAAAATCAAAAGATTAAAATATCTTAATACGCTGGAGCTTACAAATAATAATATATCTCATTTACCCGGATGGTTTAACAATATGAAGTATTTACAGTCATTATATTTATCTGGCAATTCATTTCATAATTACCCCGGTGTAATAAATAAAATGCCTCAATTAAAACGTTTAAGGCTTCAAAATAATAACTTTAAGGAAATCCCGGAAGAATTATCACGAAACACTACATTAACAGAAATATATTTTAGCCAAAACGATATTAAAGAATTACCTGATTTTATTTATGAGATGTCTAATCTTGAAGTTCTAGTAATAGACAAAAACAATATATCAAATATCTCAAAGAATATCAGCAGATTACAACAACTAAAAGTACTGGATATAGCAAACAACCCCTTAAAGGATATTCCTTTTGAAATAACAACTTTAAAAACACTTGAAACTCTTGATGTGTCAAATACGTTTATTAGTATAGAAAAAATTAATAAATTAAAAAAGGGATTACCAAACACCAAGATACATTATTAAAAAATATTCACTATGAAACGATTATTATTATTATCATTTTTCACATTATTGTTGATCAACTCGAGCGCTCAAATCAATAAAAGCAATAGCGGCTTTTATTATGACACCAATGATAACTTATATAATGGAAAATATACTGAAAAGTTTGAAAATGGGAACATTAAATCTGTCACAAATTTTAAAAACGGGTTAAAAGACGGGTTGCAGATAATGTATTATGAAAACGGTGAAATAAAAGAAAAGAGATCCTATAAAAACGGGAAGAAACATGGTACATGGGAAAAATGGGCAAAAGACGGAACTAAAATTTCTGAAGCTAATTTTGCTAATGACAAAAAGAATGGGAAATGGTATATCTGGGATGAAAATGGTAATTTACGATATGAAATATATTACCTCGAAGGAGAAAAAATAGGTTCCTGGTATCGATACGACGAAAATGGAAATTTAGAAGAAAAGAAAGAATTTAGTAATTAAAGGGATTTTGATATTAATCCATCAATGTTCGGTCTTTACACTTGTTTATTTTTTTAGTTTTTAATGCAAATTGCAGTCGTTGTCCGAAGCGTGGACGCAACGGACACAGTCTCTTATACACATCGGACGCAGCCGACGAAAAGTCGAGTGTTTTTCGGGGGGGTGGGCGGA
>CAYPTK010000014.1:0-11901 GCA_964413555.1 uncultured Bacteroidales bacterium
TTTTCCATCGAGTATAACGAAGAAGTCGGACTTTATAGACGGACACTAAATAGTGTCCATGCTATAAAGGGAATGTCTCCATGCCCGGGTTTACACGATCACACCACCCTTTTTCCACTATAAACAATATAACCCGATAATATTTGTTTTCAAATGACTAACAATAAACACAAGAATTTTCAAAGTATTAACATTAAAATTTAATCGAATGAAAATGGGATCTGGAATGTTTTGGGGTATCGTGATTATCCTTATCGGATTAAGCGTCTTATTAAAAGGGCTTAATATTAATTTCCCTATATTTAAAATAATCATAGGGGTGTTGTTCATTTATTTTGGTATCAAAATCATTACAGGAGGGTTTGGACATAAAACCTTCCATGGTGGGAAAAATGAGGTGATTTTTGGTGAAAAAGAATTTACCACCGAAAATCTAAATGATCAGGAATACAGTGTTTTATTTGCTAAGGGGATGTTTGACCTGACGAATGTATCACCGCGAACACCAGCTCAGCATTTAAAAATAAACACGGTTTTTGGCGCGAGTGAATTACGCGTTAAAAAAAATACCCCCTATACCTTAACAGTAAGTACTGCTTTTGGTTCGGCTAAATTGCCGAATGGTAATTCAACAGCACTGGGTACCACGCGCTATGAAAGCGAGCAACTGGATAAAAACAGTCCCTACTTTGATATAAAAGCAGATATCGTGTTTGGTGCATTGGATATCGTGGAAGTGGAGTAACGTTTATCTCAATAAGGGAAATAAGCTCCATTAGAATAAAGTAACAAAACAGGGGGTGTTCATAAATATCCGGCATTGCAGCACCTTTTTCAAGCGGCATCCCTAAACAAAATTACACGGTAAACCATTTTTTTTATACTTTTGTTTTATAAAATCAATTCAAAGAATAATAATGAATAGAGATATGCCTGAAATTTTGTAACACGGGATTATTATTGGCAGTCTGTTTAGACAGCCTATAGTTAATTATTAGGCTCGTGGCGAACCTCGTACAACCATTAAAATTTAAAATACACATATGAAACAAGCATGATTAAAATAATTATTAAACTCACACGAGAATGATTATTTTAATCATGCGGTTCCATATGACCATTGAAAATTTAAAAATAAACAGATGAAAAATATTAAATTAGACCTCGGTAAGACGAATGAATTTGTTTCACAACAGGAAATTAATGAGTTAGAAAAAGAAGTATTACAACACGTTGAAACATTACACGACAAAACGGGCAAAGGCAATGACTTTTTAGGTTGGCTTGATTTGCCATCAGCTATTTCGGAAGAGCATTTTAAAGATATTGAATCCACGGCTGCTAAGATGAAGAGTAAAATTGATTATTTAGTAGTGGTAGGCATCGGGGGGTCGTACCTGGGGACTAAAGCAGTAAGTGATGCCCTTTCTGATGAATTTAAATTCATGAAAGGTCATGACAACCCGTTATTGTTGTTTGCAGGACACAATATCGGGGAGGATTATTTGCATGAATTGCTGGAATTACTTGATGATAAATCTTATGGTATTTGTGTGATTTCCAAATCAGGGACAACGACTGAACCTGCTATCGCGTTCAGATTATTAAAGGAACACCTCGAGAAGAAAACCGGTAAAGAACAAGCTAAAGAAAGAATCATAGCGATTACCGATGCCAACAAGGGAGCTTTACGTTCACTTGCAGATAATGAAGGGTATAAATCATTTGTCATACCGGATGATGTAGGGGGCCGTTATTCTGTATTAACACCGGTAGGTTTGGTTCCACTTGCTATTGCAGGATATAATATCAGGCAACTGGTAGAAGGTGCCAGGTCCATGGAGCAGACAACCGCTCCCGGCCAGTCATATAAAGAAAACCCTTCTGCATTGTACGCGGCAGTGAGGAATATTCTTTATCAAAAAGGGAAAAAAATTGAACTGATGGTCAATTACAATGCAAAGTTGCATAATATGTCCGAGTGGTGGAAGCAATTGTATGGAGAAAGTGAAGGGAAAGAGCAAAAAGGGATTTATCCCGCGAGTGTGGATTTTACAACAGATCTTCATTCAATGGGACAATACATACAAGAGGGAGAAAGAAGCCTTTTTGAAACCGTGATATCCATTAAAAACCCAGGTCAAAAGGTCACGATCCCTCATGATGATGATAACCTCGATAAATTAAATTATATTGAAGGCAAGCGGGTTGATGAGGTCAATAAAATGGCTGAATTAGGAACCCAACTGGCACATGTAGACGGGGGCGTTCCGAACATCAAAATAGAAATTCCGGCGTTGAATGAATGGTCTCTTGGCCAATTGATTTACTTTTTTGAAAAAGCGTGCGCTATCAGTGGATATATGCTGGATGTAAACCCGTTTGACCAACCTGGTGTAGAAGCGTACAAGAAAAACATGTTTGCATTGCTGGAAAAACCCGGTTTTGAAGAAGAAACAAAAAAAATAAAAGAGAAGATATAGTATGTTTTATGTTAATTGTAAGCGAAAAACGAGTAATAAATAGCATAAAAAAACCAATAAGTACAATATCTCTATATTTTTAGTGTTATATTTTTAATTTAATAGGTAATTATTATAATTTGTTAAACTTTTAAAATATATTTAGTTATGAAAAAATTAATGGTATTTCTGGTATGTGCCTCATTCTCATTATCTTCTTTTAGTTAGAATTCAACAGCACGAAAAGAATTAGGAATCACGTTTAACAGTTTGCATAGTTTCGGGTTAACGTATAGAACGGGAACAAATCACTCGCTTTGGCGGTTTAATACATTGATGTTTAATGGACGTAATTCTGAAACGACAGCTGATAGTTTAAACAATAAAAAAGAAAGGATGGGCGCCTATTTAAAATTTGGCAAAGAATTCAGGAAGGGGATTGATGAGAATTTTGAATTGCGCTATGGGCTTGACCTTTCATTTTCCTACAGTTATTGGAAACAGGATGAAAAAGATGTGTCTCAGTATGGAAATTCATATTATTCTGAATCTACAACATATTCTCCCGGGATGAATTTCGTGTTTGGCGTAAATTATTTCGTTGGAGATGCATTGATTATAGGAGCTGAGATATTGCCTTATTTTGAATATGAAATGAGGGAGTCTGTTTATGGAGAGGATAAAGAAAAAAGAGATATTACAGGCATTTCGTATGGCATATCTAATAAAAATGTTCTATTATCAGTCGTGTATAAATTTTAACTCGTATTAGTGCCTGTCTCTAAAGTCAGTGTCCAGGCTATAAAGCCCGAATTCAAGGCTCGCGATGATGGAAAAATAAGGAGTTTACTCATGTAAATGGTTGTTTTTCCATCGAGCGTAACGAAGAAGTCGGGCTTTATATCCGGAAACTAATCAATTTTGTAGGAACAAGTTGAGGCTATACCTCTGTTAACCTGTTTCTTCAATCTTTAATATTAATAAGTATCTTCTTTCTCATCATCAGTGAAAAAATCTTTTATCGCCATTTCAACGTTATCCGAGGCATCTTTAATATCAGCCTTCAGTTGATCCCATTCATCTTCTGATGACGCTTCCATTTCATCAATATTTTTTTCCAATTTTTTTAATTCTGCATCTATTTTTTTGATAGCTTCTTTTTGCTCTTCATTGGCATTCTCTCCCCAGGAATTGACTTCTGTCCGGGTGCTTTCAACGAAATTTTCCATTTCAGCCTGAAATTCTCCTTTTTCTTCATAAGCCCTGTTTTCAATATTGTCGGCTAACTGCTTAATGTCCGTTTGTATTTGTTCCATGTTTTGTTCAAACTTTTCTTCATTAATTCCTTCTTCTTTTTGTTGTTGTTTACAACTTGATAAAGCAATAATTGCTGCAATAGATGTTAAAATGATTGTTTTTTTCATAATTCATAATTTTTTCTAGTTAAACAATACCCATTTTAAAACAATTACCATGCCAGATAGTAGATTTAAATGAGTATACAAAATTAAGGCAGCATTTTTGTATACTCGTTAGATAGAAATTTTTTAACAAAGACAATGAGTTTATCGCTTGCCATTATAATATTTATCATTGCCACGTTGATCATCATTTTCGCGGGAACCGAATTAACGAGGTATGCCGACAAATTGGCCGATAAAACCGGGTTGGGCGAAGCCGTGTTGGGAGCGGTTTTTCTTGGAGGAGTCACGTCTATTTCAGGCATTGTTACATCCATTGTAGCAGCTTCTAATAATCACCCGCAGCTGGCCATTAGTAACGCGATTGGTGGTATAGCGGCACAAACCGTGTTTCTTTCAATTGCAGATATTTCATATCCTAAAGTCAACCTTGAACATGCTTCTGCATCACTTGCGAATTTAATGCAGGGCGTGTTGCTCATCGGTTTGTTAACACTTGTCATCCTCGGCATCGTCAGCCCCAATATTACGGTTTTGAATGTTCACCCGTTGTCATTTATTATCATATTGGTTTATTTGGGAGGGTCAAGAATGATCGCGCTGGCAAAAGAAGAACCAATGTGGGGGCCCAAACTGACAAGCTCTACAGTAAAAGATATTCCTGACAAAGACAACATAAAAAAAACAACATTAAGCAGACTGATTTTTAAATTTTCATTATTGTCAATTCTTGTTGCAGGTTCAGGATATGCTATCGGAATATCAGGGATTACTATAGCCAGTGATTCAGGATTAAGTGAAAGTTTTGTCGGCACGTTATTGACTGCCGTGGCCACTTCGTTCCCGGAGCTAATTGTCTCATTGGCTGCTGTTAAGCAACGAGCACTGACCCTGGCCATTGGAAATATCATAGGAGGCAATACGTTTGACGTGCTTTTTGTTGCTTTCTCAGATATTGCATACCAAAAAGGAAGTATTTTGCACAATATCAGTAATGATCAGTCTTTTATTATTGCATTGACGATGCTCATGGTGAGTGTACTGATTTTAGGATTGCTTTACAGGCAAAGGCAGGGGTTTGCCAAAATAGGATGGGAAAGTGCATTGATAATCGCACTTTATGTTATTGGTAATGTCTTTTTATATTTGTTTTTTTAAGACTAAATAATTCCTCAGGGAATCATAAATCCAATTTCTCTGCCAATTCATCAATAAACCCATGTTGGCCAGGGTATAGCTTTTCTTTTGCTTGTTCCAGTGAAAACCACCCGGCCCGGTCAACTTCCGGGAATTCCCCTTGCTGCCCGGAATGAGGAGGCCATTCCATAAAAAACGTGTTGCTGTGTATATTGTCAGCATCAAAATCACCTTTTGTTGCCCAGGCATAAACAATTTTATTGGATGATTGCTTTATAGGGGTTAGTTCAATCCATTCATCCCGTTTAATTGAATATCCTGTTTCTTCTTCAAATTCGCGTTTGGCTGCATCTAAAGGTTGTTCGTCATCCTCGAAAACCCCTTTTGGAATAGACCATATCCCGTCATCCTTTTTTGCAAAGAAAGGCCCCCCGGGATGGACTAATAAAACTTCACATTCATTATTTTTAAAACGATAAACCAGGATACCTGCACTGAATCGACGCATACATCAAATTTATTTGTTGTTATTATAGAAAAAAAGCTAAATGATCATAATAATAACAGGATTTATCCATGAAAAAATATATTCCAAAACGATTTTTTTTCCCAATAATTTTTTATGATCATGACCGGGATATTACTTTTATATTTTCTAAGTTGTTCGGCCATGTTTCCCAGTAAAGTGGCCGGCGAAGAGGTCTGTCCCTGTCCACCGAGGACTATCAATTCAGCCCCTGTTCTATCTGCTCTTGAAAATACTATTTCATCCTGTTTATCATAATCGGCTAATTCAATATGATAATCAGTGTCTTTAAAAATATAGTGATATTTTTTTTGGAATTTTTTCTTTTTTCGGTGCCCTTTTTTTCTGATGTAGTCATACATGGTTTCCATTGATGCAATGGGAAAGTAATTTTTAGGAACCGAATAAATATATTGGCAACTTAATCCGCTGCCTGTTGTATCAGCTAATTTGGCTGCAATTTTAAAGGCTTCCTTTGACTTACGGCTAAAATCTATTGCTGCCAGGACATGTGTAATGTCGGGAGGAGGATATTCAGGAACAACCATCATGTCGCTTTCTGCCAAGGCTATACCACGGGCAGAATAACGTTCTTTCCGTTCTTCTTCTGCTTTTTTTCCGAATAATGTCAAATCGACTTTATGTTTTCTTACATAATCAATGATCTCGTCAGAAGCATCTTTTGTTTGTATTTGAATAACAATCTGGGTAAACACGTTCTCGTGCACGCCTTTTTTTATATGTTTTTTTACTTTGCTTTCAATATGTTCCCAGGCAGACTGTTCAATTTCTTTTATCTTTTCATTCGTTACATCAGTAATTTGGTATACCTGGATTACATGCAAAAAAGTAATTTGTTCTGTATGCATGATATCAGCTAAAAACGAAGAATATTTTATAATATGTTCATCAATACGTGTAAGGTCAAGACAGGCTAAAATGTGTTTATATTGGCTCATATAATATTTTTAATTATTTTTTTTCATAAGATTTTCTATCAGCTGTTTGTACGATTCTTTTTCTTTGTCTTTTTGAAGTTGAATCACCTGGTAATATTCTTTCCTTATTCCTTTAAAAAGACTTCTGCTCATAACCACTAAAATCACGGCAAAGGGTAGCCCGGTAGTAATGGCAGCAGTTTGTAATGCCATGAGGCCACCTCCGAATAATAAAACAGCTGCTACTCCTCCAATAGAAAAAGCCCAAAATATTCGTTGATAAACCGGTGTTTCAAGTTTCCCTCCCGACGTGAATATATCTACTACCAGTGACCCCGAATCGGAAGAAGTTACAAAGAAGCTAATGACCAGGACCATGGCTATTAAATTCGTAACAGAAGAAAGCGGGAAATTATCGAGCAACGCGTACAATGAAATAGAAACATCTTCTTTGACCGCGCTCGCGATGGTTGTTACATCGTTTAATTCCAAAGAGATAGCTGTTCCTCCAAAAGCGGTTAACCATAAAAAAGTGAGCATTGTCGGGACAATTAATACACCGAGGACAAATTCCCGGATTGTACGGCCTACAGAGATCCGGGCGATGAACATGCCGACAAAAGGGGACCATGATATCCACCATGCCCAGTAGAATATGGTCCATTTATCCTGCCAGTTGGTTTGAAGATAACTTTCGGTCCAAAAACTTTTATAAAAGAAATGTTGAATATAGCCCCCCATGTTTTGTACATAGGAGTTAAGAATAAACAATGTAGGGCCTAATATAAGGACAAAAGCAAGTAAAATAGCACCTATATTAATATTCAGTTCGCTCAGTCGTTTAACCCCTGAATTCAGTCCTGATACAACAGAAATAGTAGCAGCCAGCGTGATAATAAGGATGAGGATTGTTTGTACTTGTGGATTCACGGGGATATCGAATAAATAATTCAGGCCTGCATTCACCTGTTTTACACCAAATCCTAATGAAGTTGCCAGGCCGAAAACAGTGGCAATGACCGCGAGGGTTTCAATAATATTTCCGATCGGGCCATGGATTCGATCTCCAAATAAAGGGTAAAAAACTGACCTGATGGCCAACGGGAGTTTTTGATTAAATGCAAAAAATGCCAATGCCATTCCAAGAAGCGCGTAAATACCCCATGCATGAAGGCCCCAATGAAGGAAGGTGAAATTCATTGCTTCTTCAGCTGTTTTAGCTGCTTTTGCACTTTCCCAGGCAGGGTTCATGTAATGAAAAACCGGTTCTGCTACACTCCAGAATAAGATTCCAATGCCCATTCCGGCACTGAAAAGCATGGCAAACCAGGCCACGCGCGTAAATTCAGGACGGGCTTCTTTCCCACCCAACCTTACATCGCCATATTTACTGAATGCCATGTAAATCATGAAAAGCAAGAAGAAATTAACAACCAACACGAAAAACCATCCTGCATTCGTGGCAATTGAATGTTGTAATTTTTCAAAAATGGTTTCCATGGGTTCTCCCACGATCATAGTTATTGCAATAAAGACAATAATTATCAGTGCAGAAGGAATAAATACAGGAGGATAAATATCAATGTATTTTTTGATCTTATTTTTCTTTGTAGAGATTGTATGTTGTTCGCTTTCCTGGTTCATAAGAGTTATGTAAATGCAATATAAAAATAATATTTATAAATAGAAAATTCAAAAAGGAGAAAAGATTAATAAAGCAATCATATAAAAATGCTTTCAAAAATAGTTATCTTTGTCCTTTTTAAAATTCATCTATGGCTTTACATTGCGGCATTATCGGGATTACAAATACAGGCAAAACCACTTTGTTTAATTGCATGTCTGACACCAAAGCAGAAGCAACTAATTTTGCGTTTACTTCCAGTAAATCTAATATTGGGATTATTAAGGTCCCGGATGAGAGACTTTATAAGATTGCAGATTTAGTAAAGCCTAAAAAGGTAACCCCGGCGACTGTAAATATCGTTGATATTCCGGGCCTTGCTAAAGGGGCAAGCAAGGGAGAAGGAATCGGGAATCAATTTCTTTCGGATATCCGGAAGACAGATGCCCTGATTCACGTGTTGCGGTGTTTTGATGATGAAAACCTACCACATATCGAGGGGTCTGTAGACCCGGTAAGGGATAAGGAAACAGTTGAATTGGAACTTCAGATAAAAGACCTTGAATCCATTGAAAAAAAATTGGACAGGATCGGGAAAATTGCCAAATCCGGAGATAAAGAAGCTAAAAAACACCAAGAAGTCCTTAAAACATATAAAGAACACCTTGAAAATTTTTTACCAGCCCGATCCATCCAATTAAGTGAAGATGAAAAAGAGGCTGTTGCAGACTTGTTCCTTCTTTCGGAAAAGCCTGTCTTTTATGTTTGCAATGTTGATGAAGACTCCGCCATCTCGGGAAATGCATATGTAGAACAGGTAAAAGAAGCCGTGAAAGAAGAAAATGCCTGGGTCATGATCGTAGCAGGGAAAACCGAGGCGGAAATTGCAGAATTGGAAGACGAGGAAGACAGGAAAGAGTTTTTAAACGATGCAGGGCTTCACGAACCAGGTGTTAACAGGATAATACGTACCGCTTATGAAATGCTGAATTTGCAAGCATATTTTACAGCAGGTGAAAAAGAAGTAAGGGCATGGACTATTAAAAAAGGGGCAACAGCTCCTGAAGCAGCAGGTGTGATACATAGCGACCTGCAACGAGGGTTTATCAAAGCAGAAGTCATTAAATATGATGATTTCATGCAATTGAAGTCCGAACAAGCATGCCGTGAAGCCGGGAAAATATCCCTCGAGGGAAAAGGATATGTTGTACAGGATGGAGATATGTTGAATATTAAATTTAACGTGTAATTTTAATGCGAAGGAATTATTAGAAACCCCCTTAAGATATTCCTTTTATTATTCTCCTTATTAAATTTTATTATTAATTTTGTAAAAACAAACCAAAGGGGTGCCATATAAACGGCTGAGATCAAACCCTTAGAACCTGGGCAAGTAATGTTGCCAAGGAATTGTCTCACAGTTTATACCCCTGCTTAAATATTTATAACATGAACATTTACTGTAATGGTGAATTAATTACAGCTGAACCCAGCGGGTCTCTTTTTGACCTTTTGGTAATGAAAGGGTTGGATCAAAAAAAAGGTATTGCTGTAGCTCTTAATAATACTGTAATTAAAAAAGATGAATGGAAAACCTGCACTTTACAAGAAAATGATAAAATACTTGTCATTTCTGCTACAAAAGGAGGATAAAGAACGATTTTGAAAATTATACAGGTGTCCCGTGCGTATTTGTCCAGTATAAGTAGTGTTTGTCCATAATGTCACTTTTTTGCGATTAAAGCACCAAATCACAAATTACAAATTACAAATAAATCTCAATATTCAATGACCAAATTTTTAAACAAAAAAACTAAGTCAATAATTATAAGTCGTTTAGGTTATTGATGTTTGGAGTTTGAGTTTTATTTGGAATTTGTAATTTGTATATTTGGAATTTAGTTACGCGACTTTATATGACTTTATATGACTTTATAGACAAGCTCTAAGTAGTGTTTGTCTCTAAAGTCCAACTTCTTCATTGTTGTTTAAAAATAAAACATATCAACACATGGAACTTCGAATACTATCATATCCGGAACATTTTCATAATGAATGTAAAATAATTACATCATTGATGAAACGGTATGATTTTATTTTTCATTTACGTAAACCGGGTGCTTCAGTTGACATGTACAACACGTACCTTAAAAGTATACCTGCAGATCTGCATCACCGGATTGTATTGCATGATGCACACGAGTTGATAAATATATATACTTTAAAAGGCCTTCATTTTCCAGCAAAAAAAAGATCGGGGGCATATCATATTAAATTCAAAGGGAGAAAAAGCACCTCTTGTCATTCTATTGAAGAAGCCAGGAAACAGGATGGTGTTTTTGAAGATATGTTTTTGAGCCCCGTGTTCCCCAGCATTTCCAAGCAAGGTTACAGGGGAAGCTTAAATATGGAAGACGTAAAGCATTTTTTAAAGCAGGCCCGACAATCCAAAATTATTGCCTTGGGAGGCATTGACCAGCATAAAATCAAGCAATTGTATGATTATGTATTTGACGGTATAGCGGTGCTGGGGGCAGTGTGGACTCCAAATCCCGGGAATGCAGAAACCATTGAGGAGAATATTGATCAAATAGTGTATAATGTATGTGAATGTAACAAAATAAATTCATTAACAAGTAAATAGATTATGTTTTTTTAGAATTTTACTTCTTGGTTTTATACTTAATGTTATATTTGCATCTTTTTTGTAATTCTTAAGAACTTTTTAACGATAAACGTATTAAATTAATATATATGAATCCATTAACTATTGCCAATAAGACATTTGATTCCCGATTATTCACCGGGACAGGAAAATATAGTTCTAATGAATCCATGCAGGACGCGATCAAAGCATCCGGGTCGGAACTTGTAACAGTGGCATTAAAGCGCGTAGATATATCCGATACAGAAGATGATATGCTGAATCACCTCGATTTGCCAGGGATACATTTATTACCTAACACGTCGGGAGTACGAACAGCTAAAGAAGCGGTATTTGCAGCAGAATTAGCGAGAGAAGCACTTGAAACCAATTGGCTCAAACTCGAGATTCATCCGGATCCCAAGTATTTATTGCCGGATGGAGAAGAAACCCTTGCTGCAACCAAAGAATTGGTAAAACTTGGTTTTCACGTGTTGCCGTACATCCAGGCAGATCCTGTTTTATGTAAACATCTGGAAGAAGCAGGCGCTTCGGCTGTCATGCCTTTGGGCTCGCCCATTGGTTCAAATAAAGGGTTGCAAACATTGGAATTCCTTCACATCATAATAGAACAAAGCAATGTCCCTGTAGTGGTTGATGCAGGCATCGGGAGCCCCTCTCATGCAGCTCAGGCTATGGAAATCGGAGCCGATGCCGTACTCATCAATACAGCCATTGCTGTTTCTCCTCAACCAATACAAATGGCCCGGGCATTTAAAATGGCAGTAGAAGCCGGCAGGATGGCATTTGAAACTAAATTGGCAGAAAAATCTGAAGTGGCGCATGCTACCAGCCCACTGACTTCGTTTTTAGAAGAATAATTCGCCAGACTAATTTACAAAAATAAGGACAAAGAAATCAATTATGAATAAATTTTACCAGGAGCTAAAAAAATACGATTGGGATAACGTGTTAAACCAGATATATTCCAAGACAGAAAATGACGTGAAGCAGGCATTGGCGAAGGAACGTCTGACAATTCATGATTTTCAGGCATTGATTTCTCCTGCAGCAGAACCGTTTATTGAATTAATGGCACAGAAGAGCATGCAAATTACCCAAAAACGATTCGGGAAGACCATTCAAATG
>CAYPTK010000014.1:11911-23899 GCA_964413555.1 uncultured Bacteroidales bacterium
TTTCCAATTCATGTACGAATTCATGTGTTTATTGTGGGTTTAACAGGAATAACAAGTTTGATCGTACAATTTTAGTTCTGAAAGAGATCATGGATGAAGCTGCCATTATAAAAAATATGGGCTTTAAGCATATTTTATTGGTTACAGGTGAAGATGATAAACACTGTAGTGCCTCTTATATTAAAGAAATTATAGAAGAACTCAACCAGGACTTCTCTCATATTTCTATCGAGATACAACCCCTGGACACTCCTGAATATAATGAAATGACAGAACATGGATTGAACACGGTATATATTTACCAGGAAACATACAATGAACAACAATATCCTCAATATCATCCGGATGGGGGAAAAGCTGATTTTCAATACAGGTTATCAACGCCTGAACGAATTGGAGAAGCAGGAGTACATAAAACCGGACTCGGGTGTTTATTGGGACTGGAAGACTGGCGCACGGATTCATTTTTTACAGCGCTTCACTTGCAATTTCTTGAAAAACATTACTGGAAAACAAAATATTGTATTTCATTTCCTCGACTAAGGCCTCATGCCGGTGCTTTTCAACCGGAACACCCGGTATCAGAGAAAAATTTGTTGCAATTGATTTGCGCGTACCGGTTGTTCAATGAATACGTGGAAATTTCTCTATCTACCAGGGAAAGCCCAAAATTCAGAGACCACGTTTTAAAGCTCGGTGTTACCTCGTTTAGCGCGGGTTCCAAAACCAATCCAGGGGGATATGCAAATGATGAAGGACATCTCGAGCAGTTTGCCGTGCATGATAGCCGTCACCCTTCAGAAATAGCGGAAATGATTCAGCAAAACGGGTACGAAGTGGTATGGAAAGACTGGGATTATTACATGCAATTGTAAAGCGGAATGAATAACAAGCAAAAAGAACGGTATAACAGGCATATCATTATTCCGGATGTGGGAGAAGACGGACAGCAAAAGCTACTCGATGCACGGGTTCTTGTAGTAGGTGCAGGAGGTTTGGGGGCACCTGTATTGCAATACCTTACAGCTTCAGGGATAGGTAAAATCGGGATCATGGATCCTGACAAGGTAAGCCTGTCGAATTTGCAGCGCCAGATTTTATTTAAAGAATCGCAGGTGGGTGCATTAAAAGTTGAAAAAGCCTGTGAAATGTTAAAAGACTTAAATTCTGACGTACAATTAATCCTCTATCCAAATCAACTGGATGATCATAATGCAGAAGAAATTATTTCATCCTATGATATTATCGTGGGTGCCACGGATAATTTTGCTTCCAGGATATGCATAGACCGTGTTACCAATAAATTGAAAAAACCCTTTGTTCATGGCTCTATAGAAGAATTCACGGGGCAGGTAACGGTGTTCAATTATAAGGGAGGCCCGTCATACAGTGGCCTTTATCCCGACACACCCGATGAAACAAACATGCCGCTGGGGGTAATGGGAGTATTGCCTGGCGTCATTGGAAGCTTACAGGCATGCGAAGTGATTAAAATTGTTCTTGGAAAAGGA
The DNA here is from genome assembly GCA_964413555.1 of uncultured Bacteroidales bacterium. Taxonomy (GTDB): domain Bacteria; phylum Bacteroidota; class Bacteroidia; order Bacteroidales; family JBBRXJ01; genus CAYMKE01. Next base: position 13,423 of record CAYPTK010000014.1, read on the forward strand.
GAGGTGTTGTCCGGGAAACTTTTGATATATAATGCATTAGAAGCTAAGTTCGAAGTGGTTAATATTTCATGATTTTGTTTTTCGCGTTTGGTGAAAACGAAATGTAAAAAACTAAATGAACCAAGCCATTGCAAGTTTTTTGACACACAGTGGATGAGTTAATACGCTCATCGTGATGTGAAAGTCAAAATATAAACTCATGGCGCAAGCTATCTGACCATTGAAAATATATCATAAACATATGAAACGTACATGATAATAATAAACACACGCTAAAATGATTATAGAAAGAACGACAGTGACATAGTAGCAAACTACACCAGGCAGTTGTTGTCCGTAGCGTCCACGCTCCGGACTTTAAAAGCACTTTGCAATAAAAATAAAATATAGAAAGGCGAAAATACAAACGAAGTTTTGAAAGAAATTCTTACTACATTGTTTTTTAATAAATTATTAGTCTTAATCTTTAATGAAGATCAATAGAAGATAAAAGCTAATGACGGATTCGGGTTGAATTAAATCCGGATTCATTAATTTCGCGTTATGATTTCACTGGACAACATATCGGTAGATTTTGGAAGCACGCGGCTCTTTAAAGATATCTCTTTTATCATTAATAAAAAAGATAAAATCGGGCTTGTTGGGAAGAATGGTGCCGGTAAATCAACCCTTTTTAAATTAATCATACAGGAACTGAATCCAACATCCGGTAATATTTCCATACCAAATGGTATTGAAATTGGATATCTACCCCAGTTTATGGAAGTTGATAATACTCATACCCTCAAAGACGAGGTAAAGAAAGCGTTTTCGGAAGTAGAACTAATACATGAAAAGATTCATGATTTATCTGATGAATTAGCTAACAGAACGGATTACGAATCTGCCGATTATTTGTCTCTCGCGGATAAACTTTCGGATTTAAGCGAACAGCTTAAAATGTTGGGAGCAGAAACAATGGATGCAGATATAGAACGTTGCCTCACGGGATTGGGATTTGAACAGGAAGACATGGAACGCCCAACCTCGGAGTTTAGCGGTGGCTGGCGGATGCGTGTTGAAATAGCCAAGCTGCTACTTAAAAAGCCGGAGGTATTATTATTAGACGAGCCCACCAATCACCTGGATATTGAATCCATCCAGTGGCTGGAAGAATTTTTAGGGAATTATTATGGAGCCGTACTTATTATATCACATGACAGGGCTTTTTTGGATAACGTGACACAACGGACAATTGAATTGGTGAAAGGCAGGTCTTACGATTATCCCATGCCTTACTCTAAATTTGTTCAGGCCAGGAAAGAGCGGATCAAAATGCAGCAAGCTGCATATGCCAACCAACAGCGGGAGATCGAAAAATCAGAAGAGTTTATTGAGAAATTCAGGTACAAGGCAACAAAAGCAGTACAGGTACAACAAAAAATCAGACAACTTGAAAAAATTGACCGGATCGAAATAGACGAAGAAGAAACCAGTGAGATCAAACTCCGTTTCCCGCCTGCTCCCCGATCGGTGAAAACTGTTGCAACGTTGGAACACCTTACCAAAGCATATGATGAACATCTGGTGTTAAAGAATATTGATTTAACCATTGACCGGGGCGACCGACTGGCTTTTGTCGGACGGAACGGGGAAGGAAAAACAACCCTGATAAAAGTCATTATGAATGAAACGGGTTTTTCAGGGCATTACGAGATAGGAGAAAATGTATCTATAGGATATTATGCACAAAATCAGGATGAACTGCTGGATAAATCCAAAACAGTGTTTGAAACCATTGATGAAATTGCAGTAGGAGATATAAGGCATAAAATCCGTACCATCCTCGGGTCTTTTTTATTCAGTGGCGATGATATTGATAAAAAAGTAAGCGTGCTCTCGGGTGGTGAATGTTCGCGCCTGGCATTGGCCACTTTATTACTCAGGCCATATAACCTGCTGATCCTTGATGAACCCACGAACCATCTTGACATGCGCTCGAAAGACATTTTAAAGCAGGCCCTGTTGGAATACGATGGTACATTGATATTGGTATCACATGACAGGGATTTTTTAAGCGGGCTCACGAATAAGATTTATGAATTCAAAAACCATCAAATTCACGAAACCATAGGTGATATAAATGATTTTTTGAGAAAGAAAAAGATTGAACATTTAAATGAACTCGAAAAAAAGCAGGTACAGGAAAAAAAAGGAATTGGCAGACAGGACAAAACAACCAATAAACAAGCCTATGAGCAACGCAAAAAGAAAAACAATGAATGCCGTAAATTAGAAAAAGAAATCAGGGAATGTGAAGCGAAGATTGAACAACTGGAAACGGAGATGGAAGAGATGAACCATCTGTTATCCGATCCAAAACAAATTTGTATGGATGATAATATATTTGACCGGTATAAGCAAAAAGAAGACGAACTGGCCTCAAAAATGTCCCGGTGGGAACAATTGAATGTTCAATATGAAAAATTGCAGTAGTGCCAAACTAATAAATATTTATCGCTGGCTCAATATTTCTTTCAGCTTTTCAATTTCATCTTTATTTCCTAATACAAAAATTTTGTCCTTTCCTGTCAACACGGTTTCAGGAGAAGGGTTGATCATGAAAGTCTGATCTTCTTTTTTTATTCCAATCACGTTCACACCACTTTCGTTCCGTATATCCAGTTCTTCAATGGTTTTTCCTTCAAGTGAGGGCGAAAATTTCTCGCAAAACACCTCTTCCAGGAAAACACTGCCGGTAGCCTGCATGAGCACGTATTCTATAAATTCAATGACTTCCGGTTGAGTAACCAGTTTAGCCATTCTTCGGCCACCGATACGGTTGGGCATGATTACATTATTGGCACCTGCACTTTTTAATTTGTTATCCGAATTATCATCCGATGCCCTGCTGATAATCTGTAATTTCGGGTTGAGTTCCCTGGCAGACAATACTACAAATAAATTGTCTGCATCTGCAGGCAGGGTTGAAATCAACGCTTGTGCATGCTCAATTTTTGCTAAATTCAATGTTTCATCCTGAGTTGCATCGCCTTCAATCACGTAATGTTCTCCATTTCCCCTGATCATTTCAACTGTTTCCCTGTGGTTTTCAATAATGATGATCGGGACGTTATGTTCTTCAAGTTCCTTTACTGCTTGTGCGCCATTGCGCCCGTAGCCGCATACTATCACGTGATTCCTGAGTTTGTCAATATGTTTTTTCATACGTTTTTCTTTAAAATAGTTAGATGAAACACCTTCTACAATAAATCGTGTTAAGGTGGTAATGGCATAAGCAAAGATACCAAAACTGAATATAATGAGCCCTGCTGTAAACCACATTCCTGTTGATGATAATGGCCTGACCTCTTTGAACCCGACCGTGGCCATAGTGATGATGGTCATGTAAGAAGCTTCAATAAATGTATATCCTTCTATAATCATATATCCGGATATACCAATTCCGATGATTAAAACCAATAATCCCAATCCTATAAACAATGCAAGGTAGTTCTCTTTTTTCTTTTTCTGGGCCATTAGTGTTTTGATATTAACTGGTTTCCGATTTGGCAATCAAGGCATTTCTTTGGATCGCAATATACATTTTTGAGTTGAAGCAGGGCTTGAGACTGCAAGGCATTTTCCGGGATGATGCCAAGTTCTTTCCAACCTTTGATAATATGATTTTGCTCGGCCTTTACATGCTCTAAGAATTTTAATGCCCGGTCTTTATACATCTGGTTGTTTTTTACTTTTCCGTATACAAATAAAAAAGGAATAATGGTGTTGATCAATAATATGTTGATCCCTGCATCCCCGAGTTTTTTGACGCGTTTTGCAGATGGTTTACCAAATGTATAATGAACATCCCAGTATGAAGAAGCAGTCACCGAGAGTAGTTTTTTGATCTCTTCCACATTATTTGCCTCGAGAATTTTGGAAAAAAGTTTTGACGAGGAATAGATCAATGAAGCGAATTGCGCTATCCGGATGGTTGGGAAATTGGATGGCCTGAGACGTAAAAATTTCCATAAGTGCTTCTCAACAGGTTTTAAATTGAACTTTTTTTGAAGAAATGCATATTCTCTTTTCAATATATTGATATAATCATCTTCATGTTCCAAATCATTAAGCATCCCGGACTGTCCAAAGAGTAGTGCTTCGATTTGCAGAAGGTTGTTTTTGTGTTTGGCGAGGCAATTAAGAGGGATTGACTTTACCAGCATTTCAAACGGCTGTGCATTGAGTTTAAATCCGAAATTATTTCCCACGCGTTGGTAAAATGTTTCTTCCCAATTATTTTTATTTTGTTTGAAATACCTGGTGATTTCACCCGCTTTTACCTCCAGCCGTTCAATCATTAGTTTTTCGAGCCAGTAGCGGATAATGAATGAATTAACATCATTAATTTTATGTTCACAACTAATCCAGTTCCGGCTGTTGATGAGATCAGAATAATTATTATAATATTTTGGATTGTATTTTAGTGTAATCGTGGGGATTGGTTCGCCATTCGTTCGTTTAACAGGTTTGTCATGATTGGCAACAACCTGTATAATTACATTGTCATAAGCTTTGTCGTGATGATGGCCGTGTTTTTCCCAGTCAGAGCTATTTACATGTATTTCTACATTCCCCGCCCAAAGGACTTTGCCAATTTTAATTTTAACATTTGTAAAATCAGGGCCCGCATTCGTGTTATGTTCCCCGGGAGAAATAATCTCAATTTCTTCACCATTATCCAATACAGTTGAAGAGCTGTCAAACAACCCGTATTTCCAGACATATTGTAAAAAGTTTTCGTTCATATGTTTTTTTTTAAACCGCTGTGAACGCAGGGATATTTTTACATTGTATTGTTGTTAATGCTTTATTTTTCAGTTATAATTTTATTAGTTTCCTGTTTATAGCTTTTTTTTGTCGTGTACATGAAATCAGGTTCCGTTTGTAATCGCTTTTTCCCGTGTTTCCGCCGTATCCGTTTCATGGGTTTTACCACGTGTTAATTTGATGAATGTTCATGTGAAATTTTATACATCAGATAATGTTATATTGTTGTAAGAACCCTTTCATATCCTGCTGAATCTCAATTGCATTTTTTCTTGCTGCCTCATCAAAAGATGCATCATCAGATGCAAAAATAATAGATCTTGAAGAATTCACGAGCAACCCGCATTGTTCATTCATCCCATATTTCACGACCTCTTCAAGGGTTCCGCCTTGTGCGCCAACACCGGGGATCAATAAAAAGTTCCGGGGGGCAATATTCCTGATTTCCCTGAGCTGTTCTGCTCTTGTAGCACCTACCACGTACATCATATTTTCATGTGTTCCCCATTCCTTGCTTTGAATAATAACATTTTCAAACAAGTGCTTTCCCGAATCATCCATGATGTATTGAAAATCATCAGCCCCGGCATTGGATGTTAAGGCTAATAAAATAACCCATTTATCATTGTACTCGAGAAACGGGCCAACAGAGTCTGAACCCATGTAAGGGGCCACCGTGATTGCATCGGCATTGAGCTTGTGAAAAAAAGCTTCTGCATATTTTTTTGAAGTATTCCCGATATCTCCGCGTTTGGCATCTGCAATAATGAATATACCGGGATATGTAGTACGGAGATAGTGTATGGTATGATCAAGGATGTCCCATCCTTCAGCGCCCATGGCCTCGTAAAATGCAATATTGAGCTTATAGGCCACGGCCAGGTCTGCCGTGGCATCAATAACACGTTTATTGAATTCGAGAACAGGCTGCCTAGATGCATTCAAAACAGGTGGTATCTTGTGATGGTCGGAATCAAGGCCAATGCATAAAAATGACTGCTTTGTCCTGATTGCTTTTACAAGGTCATTATAATTCATTTATATTATATTTTGATGTTCAAACTGAGCTCGCCTTGAGGCTAATGTATTGGCCGTGTTCTGCCGGGGTAGACTGTTATTAAGCATCTGGTGTTCGCGTCTAAATTATTTTCATAGCCTGGTTCATATTGTATATTATATTCTCACGTGTTTTGTCCTTACTCCCGGTTATTCTTCTGTGCTTACTTCATTGAGTTTTTCTGCATTTTCAGCTACCTGCAATTCGTCAATGATCTGCTGAATGTTGCCGTCCATGATATTTTGCAGGTTAAACAGGGTCAGGTTTATCCGGTGGTCTGTCATCCTGCCCTGAGGAAAGTTATAGGTTCTGATCTTGGCAGACCTGTCTCCCGAAGAGACCATTGTTTTTCGTTTTGCTGCTTCTTCATCAAGTCTTTTTTGGTATTCCAGGTTATAAATCCGTGTTTTAAGCTCAGACATGGCTTTGTTAAGGTTTTTAATCTGGGATTTTTCGTCCTGGCACGTGACCACGATGCCTGTAGGTATATGGGTTAAGCGTATTGCAGAATAAGTGGTGTTTACAGACTGCCCGCCCGGCCCGGAAGAACAGTAGGTGTCTTTTCTCACGTCTTCATCTTTCAAATCAACTTCAAATTCATCTGCTTCAGGGAGCACGGCAACGGTAGCCGCTGAGGTATGCACCCGTCCCTGTGTTTCTGTTTGGGGCACTCGCTGTACACGGTGAACGCCTGATTCATATTTTAGTGTACCGTAAACATGGTCTCCTGATACCTTCATGATCACCTCTTTAAACCCTCCTGAAGAGCCTTCTGTCACACTGGTGACTTCAATTTTCCATTTTTTTTCTTCGGCATATTTCGTGTACATCCTGTACAAGTCGCCTGCAAAAATACTTGCCTCGTCACCTCCCGTGCCAGCCCTGATCTCGAGAATAGCATCACGTTCATCTTCAGGGTCTTTTGGGATTAATAATTGTTTTATCGTGGATTCAATGGTTTCCACGTTCTTGTGAAGTTCTTCGAGCTCTTGTTTAGCCATGCTTTTCAGCTCATCATCCTCTTCTTCATTCAGGATATTTTGGGCCGATTCAATTTTTTCAAGTATGTCATTGTATTGATTATACTTTTCAATGAGAGGTGTCAGGTCTTTATATTCTTTATTGAGTTTTACATACCGGTCCATGTCAGCAATCACATCAGGATCACTGATCAAATTCGTCACCTCCTCGTATCTTTTTTTGACTTCACCGAGTTTTTCAAAAAGCGTGTTCTTTTCCATGTTTTAACTTGTTCAGTATTATTTGTGATAAACAAACTCACCATGTTTACTATTTATTGTAAGTTTCGTGTTTTCTGATTGTTCACATCTTCCAATGATGTTGGCTTGTACACCAAACGATTCAGCAATTTTAATGCAATGTTCAGCAACCGTTTCATCAGAAAGGTATAATTCCAAGCGGTGTCCCATGTTGAATACTTTGTACATTTCCTGCCATGAAGTGCCGGATGCTTTTTGGATGATATCAAATAAAGGCGGTGTATCAAAAAGATTGTCTTTTATGACATGCAGGTTATTTACAAAATTCATCACCTTTGTCTGGGCACCTCCGGAACAATGAATAATCCCGTGAACAGATTCCCGGTGACTGGTTAGTATCTGCTTGATGACCGGGGCATAGGTTCTCGTGGGGGATAGTACAAGCTTCCCTGCATTGATGCCAAGGCCTTCAATCGTGTCTGTAAGCCCGTGGTGGCCCTGGTAAACAAGTGAATCATCCAGGTTGTTGTCATAACTTTCGGGGTATTTTTCAGCCAATTGATGATGAAACACGTCATGGCGTGCAGAAGTTAACCCGTTGCTGCCAATGCCACTGTTGTATTCATCTTCATAATTCGATTGCCCGAATGAAGCCAGGCCAACAATGATGTTTCCACTGCTGATGTTGTCATTGACAATCAGGTCAGAGCGTTTCAGGCGGCATGTTACATTGGCATCCACGATGACTGTCTTCACCAGGTCGCCTACATCAGCTGTTTCACCTCCTGCAAAATGAATATTAATCCCTAATCCCCTTAGTTTTTCTAAAAAGGCTTCTGTCCCCTTGATGATCTCCGAGATCACTTCCCCGGGTACCAGGTTTTTATTTCGCCCCAGGGTTGATGTAAGCAGAATATGATCAGTGGCCCCTACACATAACAAGTCATCAATATTCATGACAATAGCATCTTGTGCAATTCCCCGCCAGACAGATATGTCACCGGTTTCTTTCCAGTACATGTAAGCCAGTGATGATTTGGTGCCGGCACCATCCGCGTGCATGATATTGCAATATTGATCATTCCGGCCAAGGATGTCGGGTAATATTTTACAAAAGGCTCGCGGATACAAGCCTTTATCAATATGTTTTACTGCATTGGCCACGTCTTCTTTTGAAGCGGATACTCCTCTGCGGTTGTAAAAATCTGTTCCGGGCATACTCTTATTTCTCAAAATGACAACAGGGTACAAAGGTAATAAATTATAGCTCTTCTAAATATTTTTAATGCACTATTTCCCGCTACATGCATGTATGTACAATATATCCTGTTATAGCCCGTGCAAAGACTTTTACACCACGGGTTAAATAAACACGAGCCTGTAATAGCATGATGTTTTCGTGATTATGCTTTTTCTTTTATGGCTTCCCTGATCTTATTGCTGAGCTCGTTGGCCAATTCTTCATTGTCTTTGAGTAGGTTTTTTACAGCATCGCGGCCCTGCCCGAGTTTCGTACCCCCGTAGCTAAACCATGAACCACTCTTGGTGACTACCCCGTAGTCAACCCCCATGTCAATGATCTCACCTGTTTTAGAAATGCCTTCACCATACATGATGTCAAATTCGCACTTGCGGAATGGAGGGGCCATTTTATTTTTAACAATTTTTACACGGGTACGGTTTCCTGATATTTCTTCACCACTTTTGATCTGGCCGATTCTCCTGACATCAACCCTGACAGATGAATAAAATTTCAGGGCATTACCACCGGTCGTGGTTTCAGGATTACCAAACATGACCCCGATCTTTTCACGGAGTTGGTTAATGAAGATACAGCATGTATTGGTTTTGCTGATATTGGAAGATAGTTTCCGCATGGCCTGGGACATCAGGCGGGCCTGTAAACCCATGCTGGAATCCCCCATTTCACCTTCAATTTCGGATTTGGGTGTCAGGGCAGCTACCGAGTCAATCACGATAATGTCAATAGCGCCGGACCTGATCAGGTGATCGGTGATTTCAAGAGCCTGTTCACCATTGTCAGGTTGAGAGACAAGCAGGTTTTCAACATCCACGCCAAGTTTTTGGGCATAAAACCTGTCAAATGCATTTTCTGCATCAATAAAAGCCGCGATTCCTCCCTGGCGTTGCGCCTCTGCAATGGCATGAATAGTAAGGGTGGTTTTACCGGACGACTCGGGGCCAAATATTTCCGTTACACGTCCTCTCGGGTATCCCCCTATACCCAGCGCCATATCCATGGAAAGAGAACCGGAAGGGACAGTTGGGATGTCCTCAATGGCTTTGTCGCCCATCTTCATGATGGCGCCTTTGCCAAAATTTTTGTCTATCTTATCAATGGTAAGCTCTAATGCTTTTAGTTTTTCTTTATCAATGGTTTTTCCTGTTTGTTGTTTTTGTTCCTGTTTAGCGGTTTTGGTTGCCTGGTTTTTCTGATCACTCATAATCTTTACTTGTTTTTGTAGTTATTTATGTAAAAATAAAAACATTAATTATTTTTTTTAGTTTATTTGTGTAAAAATTATTAACATATTTATAAGTAATTTTTAATGAATCGATTTACACGCGCCTTTTTTTTAATTGTCTGTTTTTCATGTTTTCTCATGACAGGAAAAACTGTATTATCAATGCAGTCAACTGTTCAATTTACGTTGGAAAGCAATGACACCCTTTCTCAGCAAAAACAAGCCATGAATAAAAGCCAATATCATCACTTATTAAAGAAAGCGCTTACAAAACAAAAAGTAATCGATTCATTATCTGTTGATTTGGATAAAACATATAAAAAATATCATGCCTGTAACGAGACCGTTGTCAAGATGAAATTAAAGCAGGAAATCCGTTCTTTAAATAAACAGATTCAATCATTACAGGAAGAGATTTTACCATTGTACACGTTAGCCCGAGGTTATGAGAAAGCCATGGATACCTCCGTGGCAGTCGGAGAAATAATGGACGATACGCTCAGGACAAGCCTGTTTAGTATCTCTCCTGTCACTACTACTGAAAAGAATTCTGTCAGAACAGATGTAGCCTTGCCACCTGGCCTTACATACAGGATCCAGTTGGGCGCTTACAGCAACAAGATGACTGGTTCCGATTTCCACGGCATCAGCCCCGTGATGGCTGAAAAAATACCTGATAAGCCGCTCACCAGGTATTATGCCGGGCTCTTTTTTTCATATCACCAGGCCAAATCAGCATTGGAAAAAGTGAGGGCAAAAGGGTTTAAAGATGCTTATATTGTATCTTATATGGATGGCATATCCATACCACTTGACAGGGCTATAAAGATAGAATAAGACAATTCACCCCAAATTATGTATTAGAACTTCGTAATGAGCATTAAAAATACGATAAAACAATG
>CAYPTK010000015.1:0-11783 GCA_964413555.1 uncultured Bacteroidales bacterium
ACTTCTTCGTTGTTGCTCAAAATTTAAATCCTCAAATACCACAAGTATTCCGCGGTTTAAATTTTTTACACGCCTCGAATTTGAACTTTATAGAGCAAACACTAATTATAAACGGCAATATACACTCTGTATTATTCATGATGCAATTGAATAATACACTTTTTAGCATGTGTCTATAATGTCAAGTGTTTTATAAATCATTATACGTATGAATGACATCAAAATGGTTGACTTGTACGGTCAATACTTAACAATGAAAGAAGAAATAGACCAGTCCATTGAAGACGTGATAAAATCGAGCATGTTTATAAATGGGCCTGGTGTAAAAACTTTCCAGAAAAATTTAGCAGAAAAAATCAATGTTCCTTATGCAATAGGTTGTGGCAATGGAACAGATGCATTACAGGTTGCTCTAATGGCAATTGGTTTAAAGTCTGGTGACGAAGTGATTACACCTGCTTTTTCTTTTGCTGCAACCATTGAGGTGATTGCTTTATTAGGGGGCAAGCCTGTACTTTGCGATATCAAAGACGATACATTTAATATAGATACATCGGATTTAGAGAACAAAATTAATTCTAAAACCAAGGCGATCATACCAGTTCATTTATTTGGACAATGCGCTGATATGGATAAAATTATGGAAATCTCCCGAAAACATAACCTTTGGGTGATAGAAGACGCGGCCCAGGCGTTGGGAGCTAAATATAAAATAAATAATCAGGAAGACAAATTTGCCGGGACAATAGGACATATCGGGTGTACATCTTTTTTTCCTTCTAAAAACCTGGGGTGTTTTGGTGATGGTGGAGCGCTGTTTACAAACGATAGTGAATTAGAAAAAGAAATTCGGTGTATCATCAATCATGGTTCAAGCCGTAAATATTTTGCTCATCGTGTTGGAGTTAATTCAAGGCTTGATACCATACAAGCAGCAGTATTAAATACTAAATTACAATATTTTGACAAACATGTTGAAGCCAGGCAAGAAGCCGCGTTATATTATGATACGTTGTTGAATAAAAACGATCATATAAAAACACCTGTTTCTCATAAAAATGCAGTTCATACATTCAATCAATACAGCATTGTTACCAAAAATGAAACCCGTGATCAATTAAAAGATTACCTGAAAAAAAATAATATTCCTTCAATGATATATTATCCCATACCTTTTCATATGCAGGAAGCTTATTATTACTTAAACTATGGAATTGGTGATTTTCCTGTTTCAGAGTATATGGCAAATCATATTTTATCATTGCCAATGCATACAGAGTTGAAACGTGATCAACAAGAATATATTTGTGAAAAAATTTTCGACTTTTTTAAAGAAAATGAATAATAATATGGAAAACAAATATTTTGCACATGAAACGGCCGTGATTGATGAAGGATGTGAGATTGGAGCGAAGACAAAGATATGGCATTTTGCTCATGTTATGCCCGACTGTATAATAGGAGAGTCCTGTAATATAGGACAAAACGTTGTAGTTTCTCCCGGGGTGGTTTTAAAAAATAATGTAAAAGTTCAAAATAATGTCTCTATTTATACTGGTGTTATATGTGAAGATGATGTTTTTTTAGGGCCTTCAATGGTATTTACTAACATCACGAATCCTCGCAGCGCCATTGTCCGAAGAGATCAATACCAACAAACAATCGTCAGGCAAGGTGCTTCTATAGGTGCAAATGCAACGATTATCTGTGGGCATACCCTTGGGAAATATGCTTTTGTTGGCGCTGGTGCTGTTGTTACAAAAGATGTAAAGCCTTATGCCTTAGTCGTTGGCAATCCGGCCAGGCAAATTGGCTGGATTAGTGAATACGGTCACAGGCTGCATTTTGATGAAAAGGGAATAGCCATTTGCCCTGAAAGCAAAGAGAAATATTTATTGCAAGAACAACAGGTGACCAAAATAATTGATTAAATTTGCATTGAAATTTCCAATCTCAGATACATGAAACAAAAACAATACAATTTTGCCTTGATCGGTGTAGGTGGTTATATAGCCAACCGGCATTTAAAAGCAATAAAGGATACGGGGAATAATTTGGTCGCTTCGCTTGATATTTCAGATAGTGTAGGGATCATTGATTCATATTTTCCTGATTCGGATTTTTTTGTCGAATTTGAACGGTTTGACCGGCATATTGATAAACTAAAAAGGCAGGGGACGAAGGTAGATTATGTAAGCATATGTTCACCGAATTATTTGCATGATTCTCACATTCGATTTGCACTGCGGAACAAAGCCGATGCCATTTGTGAGAAACCGGTTGTACTGAATCCATGGAATATTGATGCGCTGAAAGAATTTGAAAGAGAAACAAAGAGTGAAGTAAGTGTTGTTCTTCAATTAAGACTGCATCCGAGTATTAAGGAATTAAAAGAAAAAATTGACAACGGGCCACCAGATAAAATCTATGATATAGATCTTACCTATATTACAAGTCGCGGCAATTGGTATTATATCTCCTGGAAAGGAGATATGAATAAATCCGGAGGTGTAGCTACCAACATAGGAGTTCATTTTTTTGACATGCTAACATGGATTTTTGGAGATATTGAAGAGAATATTATTCATGTATCTAAACCGGATACGACAGCTGGTTTCCTCAGGCTGAAAAAAGCCCGGATCCGGTGGTTTTTGAGTCTTGATTCTAAAACATTGCCTGCTCATATAAAACAGCAAAATCAGCGTACATACCGCTCAATTCAAATAGACGGCAAAGAAATTGAATTTAGCAGTGGATTTACTGATTTGCACACAGAATTATACAAAGAAATATTCAAAGGAAATGGCTTTACACTTGAAGATGCAAGGAAATCTATTGAAACCGTTTTTACCATACGTAATGCTGAACCTGTTGGACTAAAAGGCTTTTATCATCCCTTTTGTGAAAAATTATATTAAACCATAAAATATTTACAATGTATCAGGATATACTGAATAAAAATGCAAAAATCGCGATTATCGGGTTAGGGTATGTCGGACTACCTATAGCACTTGAATTTTCTAGAAAAGTTTCTACCATAGGTTTTGATATTAAGCATGAAAACATCAAAAAATTAAAAGCTAAAATTGATCCGAACAATGAATTGGATTCTACGGCATTTGAAGGATGCGATATCGTATTTACTGATAATCAAGAAGATATAAAGGAAGCGCGAGTTTATATTGTTGCTGTCCCTACTCCCGTGAATGACCATAACTTGCCGGATATTACCCCGTTGTTAATGGCAACTAAGACTGTTGGCAACGTATTGAAACAAGGAGATTATGTTATTTATGAATCTACAGTATACCCGGGTTGCACGGAAGAAGATTGTGTACCGTTGCTGGAGAAGGAAAGCGGGTTAAAATTCAAACAAGACTTTAAGGTTGGTTATTCTCCCGAGAGGATTAATCCTGGAGATAAACAACATACACTTCGAACCATCACGAAAGTAACTTCAGGATGTGATCAGGAAGCAGCTGAAAATATTGCTAAAATATATGAATTGGTCGTTGATGCAGGAATTTTTTCAGCCAGCACCATTAAAGTAGCAGAAGCTGCTAAAGTGATAGAAAACACTCAAAGGGATATAAATATTGCCTTCATGAATGAGCTTTCAATTATTTTTAACCGCCTTAAAATTAATACTTACGAGGTTTTGGAAGCAGCAAGTACTAAATGGAATTTTTTAAGGTTTACACCCGGGTTGGTTGGCGGGCATTGTATTGGTGTCGACCCGTATTATCTTTCATATAAATCGGAACAACTTGGTTATCATGCACAAATTATCAATGCTGGAAGATTTATTAATGACTCGATGGGAGGATATATTGCCAAGCAGATCGTGAAAAAAATTATTGCCCTGGGTAAAAATATTCAATCATCAAAAATACTTGTAATGGGTATTACATTCAAAGAAAATGTAAGTGATATCAGGAATTCTAAGGTTGTTGATGTAGTCAACGAGCTAAAATCATATGGTGTACACGTTGACGTTGTTGATCCCAAGGCTTCTTCTGAAGAAATGCAGGATGAATACGGAATTCGCCTCGTTGAAGAACCGAATGGTGAATATGACTCAATTATTTTAGCTGTAAACCATGATGAATATTGTGGCCGCGAAGAAAATTACTTTTTATCGCGTGCAACTAAACAATGTATTTTTGTTGATATTAAAGGAATATACAATGGAAAAATAAGACAAATGAATTATTGGAGCCTATAAACTATTAAATTATATAAAATTATGGCAGCAAAAATTTTAGTCACCGGGGGAATAGGTTATATTGGGTCTCATACCGTTGTCGAGTTAATTAATGAAGGGTATGAAGTTGTTGTAATAGATAACTTATCTAATTCGAGAATAGAAATTTTAGATGGTATTCAACAAATTACAGGAGTACGGCCTTCGTTTGAACAATTTGATTTACTCGAGAGGGATAAAGTAGAAGAATTTTTTAAAACATACCCGGGTATTGACGCGATTATTCATTTTGCTGCATTCAAATCAGTTGGTGAATCTGTCAGCCATCCTCTAAAATATTACAGGAACAATTTAAATTCATTAATGAATTTATTGGAATGCATGCCCAAACATCGTATCAGAAATCTCGTGTTTTCTTCTTCCTGTACAGTATATGGAGAACCTGACCAATTACCGGTAACTGAAAAAGCTCCCGTGAAACGTCCAAATTCACCTTATGGTAATACAAAACGAATATCGGAAGAAATTATTGAAGAGTTTTTATCCATAAATGAAGGATATAAAGCCATCACGTTGAGATATTTTAATCCCATCGGGGCACATCCGTCTACCAGAATTGGTGAACTACCCCTGGGGGTACCTGATAACCTTGTTCCATTCATCACGCAAACAGCATACGGGATAAGAGAAAAGTTAAGGGTATTTGGAGATGATTATAATACACCCGATGGCTCTTGTATTAGAGATTATATTGATGTTGTCGATTTGTCAAGGGCCCATGTCATCGCGATAAAACGTTTACTTGAAGATAAACACGAAAAACATTTTGAGGTGTTTAATCTTGGAACAGGCAAGGGGGTGTCGGTATTGGAAATCATAAAATCATTTGAAAAAGCGACAAACCAACAATTGAATTATGAAATTGTCGGAAGACGCCCGGGAGACGTGGAACAGGTGTTTTCTGATACCACTTATGCAAATGAGGAATTGGGATGGCATGCACGAAAGCCTCTTGATGAAACCTTACGCTCTGCATGGGAATGGGAAAAAAATTATCGTGACAAGCACAAATAAAAGGCATGAACAAAACGATTTTAATTACAGGGGGAGCAGGATTTATTGGTTCGCATGTTGTCAGACGTTTTGTAACACGGTATCCCCTGTATAATATAATCAACCTTGACGCGCTTACATATGCCGGTAACCTCGAGAATCTTACCGATATAGAAGGATGTTCAAATTATCAGTTTGTCAAGGGAGATGTTAATGATTTGAATTTTCTTAATCATTTTTTTAATAATCATCATATTGACGGGATCATTCATCTTGCTGCCGAGTCGCATGTTGACCGTTCCATTTTTGGCCCTTTATCTTTTATTCATACCAATATCTTAGGAACTGCCAATTTATTGGAAACAGCCCGTGCACATTGGAATAATGATTTAGATAATAAACGCTTTTACCACGTCTCGACTGATGAAGTATACGGTAGCCTGGCAGATTCTGGCCATTTCAATGAAGATAGCCCATACAACCCACGAAGTCCTTATTCTGCATCTAAAGCATCTGCAGATCATCTTGTAAGGTCATATGGTTACACGTTTGGTTTGCCCGTGGTAATTTCAAACTGTTCTAATAATTACGGGCCGAACCAGTTTCCTGAAAAATTTATTCCTTTAATTATACATAATATAAAAAACAATATCCCTATACCGGTTTATGGAAAAGGAGAAAATGTAAGGGACTGGTTATTCGTGGAAGATCACGCGAAAGCGATTGATAATGTTTATCATAATGGCACACACCTGAAAACATATTGTATCGGGGGCAATAATGAATGGAAGAATATTGATCTGGTTAAATTGATATGTGAAAAAATGGATGAGAAATTGGAAAGAAAACCCGGTACTTCTGTCCGGCTTATTAAATACGTGACAGACCGGTCAGGCCATGATTTCAGGTACGCGATTAATCCTTCCAGGATTAAAAATGAATTAGGCTTTATACCGGAAACTTCTTTTGAAAATGGAATTGAGAAAACCATTGACTGGTACATCCTGCATAAGCAATGGTTAGAGAATGTTATAAACAAAGAATACGAAAAATACTATAACCGTCAGTATTTACAACGCGATTAATCATTTTTTTCCATGTATCTGATAGCCCTTTCCAGTGTTTTGTCTATGTCTTTAATAACCGGGTAATACCCTTCATTTCCATAGATATGACGGATTATATTTGCTTTAAGTTGTACATTTAACTCATGTTGGGCTTCTCGTGTTTGCTCTTTAGTTAATTTCACTCCTTTATCTGCTGTATAATCATAAAATTGGGATAATATCTCTTTTCTATCGAGGTCTTCAAAAAGCGTTTTCCAATTGTCAAATGCATTTAATTGATCGCGGTGATTATCTGCATAATCAAAAGCAAATTTATAAATCAATCCTTTTCTTATCACCTTGGAAATATATGCAGACATATTCGATGTATCTTTAGGAACATATATGTCAGGCATGATTCCGCCACCTCCATATACAGTATCTCCATTTGGAGTGATATATTTTAACGAGTCGTTAAAATGAATACTGTCAGGGTGAAACACTTCACCATTCGTGTAGCGTCTGGCCAACTCGTTATAATAATCTTCTTTGCCATTTCTGTATGATTTTTGAATGCAGCGTCCCGTGGGGGTATAATATCTTGCCACGGTAAGTCTTATGGCAGATCCGTCTTCTAAGGGTATTTGTTGTTGTACAAGCCCTTTACCAAAAGAAAGACGTCCAATAATGGTTCCCCTGTCATTATCTTGTATTGCACCGGCTACAATTTCACTGGCAGAAGCACTGAATTCATCTATCAATATAACAATATCAATATCCTGAAGAATTCCTGCAGAAGTGGCAAAATAATTTTTTCTTTTGGTATATTTTCCTTTTGTATATACAATTAACTTTCCATCGGCCAGGAAATGATCGGCCAATTGTATAGAAGTACCCATGTATCCCCCGCCATTTCCTCTTAGGTCCAGGATGATTTTGTGCATACCATTGTCTTTAAGGGTTTTGATTCCTTCAAAGAATTCATCAGGTGTTTTGCGGGAGAAATTACTTAATTTAATATACCCTATCGAGTCATTTATCATATAGGAAACATCCACGCTTTCAAGCGGAATATTATCGCGGGTAATCTCAAAATCAATTAATTTTTTGACTCCCCTGCGAGCTATACTAACCTCTACGGTTGTGCCTTTAGGCCCTTTAAGCCGGCTTACAATCGTGTTTGTAGAAGTATTAATACCGGCCACCGTGGTGTCATTAATTTTTATAATTTTATCTCCGGGTTTAATTCCTACTTTTTCAGAAGGCCCGTTTGCAATTGTTTCAATAACACGAACTGTATCATCAATCATGTTAAATTGAATTCCTATGCCACTAAATTCTCCTTTTAGGGGTTCATTGACCTTTTTTAGTTTTTTTGCCGGAATATAAGTAGAGTGGGGGTCAAGACTGTCGAATAAAGCATAAATAGCTGTTTCTTCCAGCATCCTTTTAGAAACAGAATCAACATAATTATGCTCTATTAATGATAATACTTTGTCAATTTTATTTTTACATCGTGATATATAAAATCTATCTGATTGTTGATTTTCAGGAATCAATGCTTTCCCGATAAATATGCCCGTTACCAGCATCAGTGCAAGAAATATAGGCATATATATTTGTATATTTTTACGTTTTCTCATTATTATTGATTGAATTCATTGATATATTCATTTTAATAATTTCTATTCCGGCTCTTTGTAATAGTTTTACCCCGTCATCTATATGGTAGGGGTCTGAGAAAACTACCCTGATGATACCAGCCTGAATGATTAATTTTGCACATTCCATACACGGGGAAGTAGTTATGTATAGAGTAGCACCATCGCTGCTGTTATTGGATTTAGCTACTTTTGTAATGGCATTTGCTTCTGCATGTAATACATATACTTTCGTGAGTCCTTCTTCATCTTCACAGTAGTTTTCAAATCCTGAAGGGGTGCCGTTATAACCATCTGAAATAATCATTTTATCTTTAACGATAAGTGCACCTACTTTTCTTCTGTTGCAATAAGAGTTTTTAGCCCATACATGTGCCATCTCAAGATATCGTTGATCAAATTGAGCTTGTTTACTACCATACGGGTTTGCCTGTGATTTGTTTTTCATTTTTAAATATGACTGATGGATATTAAGCCGGCAGTATGTTTTGTACCGAAGGTGGGAGTCGAACCCACACACCATAAAGGTACACGAGTTTGAGTCGTGCGCGTCTACCAATTCCGCCACTTCGGCAAAATAATTATTCAATCACTTATATTCTCTGCGAATATATACTTTTTTTTATAAAAAAAACACTCAAGATGGACAAAAATTGTTTATGTTTCGAAAAAGCTTTTTATATTACTCCCATTCTATTGTAGCGGGTGGCTTTGAACTAATGTCGTAAACAACCCTGTTTATTCCTTTTACATTATTAATGATACGGTTTGATATCGTACTTAAAAAATCATATGGCAACTGAGACCAATCTGCAGTCATCCCGTCAGTCGAGGTAACTGCTCTTAAAGCAATCGCGTTTTCATATGTTCTTTCATCGCCCATCACCCCAACAGATTGTATTGGCAGCAAAATTGCAGCAGCTTGCCATACCTGGTCATAATAACCAAATTCTACCAGGCCGTTAATGAAAATGTCATCAACATCTTGTAATATATGAACTCGTTCGGGGGTGACTTCTCCAATTATCCGAATTCCAAGTCCGGGACCGGGAAATGGATGGCGTTTTAAAATCGCGGGTGGTATTTGAAGTGTTTCTCCTACTTTTCTTACTTCGTCTTTAAATAAAGCATTCAGGGGTTCTACTACTTCAAGGTTCATTTTTTCAGGAAGCCCGCCAACATTATGATGTGATTTAATCGTTGCAGACGGCCCGTTTACAGAAACAGACTCGATGACGTCAGGATAAATGGTTCCCTGTGCTAACCATTTTACATTTTTTATTTCGTGTGCTTCTTTATCAAATACCTCTATAAAATCCCTGCCAATGCTTTTTCTTTTTTCTTCAGGATCAATAATTCCTTTTAAATTTTTAAGAAATATATCATGTGCATCAACCCCAATGATATTTAAACCAATTTTTTTGTACGAGTCTAACACGTTTTGGTATTCGTTTTTCCGGAGCAACCCATTGTCAATAAAAATACATGTAAGGTTTTTTCCAATGGCCTGATGTAGTAATACAGCGGCAACAGAGGAATCAACTCCTCCCGAGAGGCCTAAGATAACCCGATCATCACCAAGTTTCTTTTTAAGTTCAGCTACTGTGTTTTCAACAAATACTTCCGGTGTCCAGTCCTGGTTACAATTACAGATATCAAGAGTGAAATTTTTAAGTAATTTTTTCCCTTCCGTGGTATGATAAACTTCAGGATGAAACTGTATGCCGTATATTTTTTCATCCTCATTAGCATATGCTCCTGTCTCAATATTTTCAGTACTCGCTATGAGTTTAAAATGGGGGGGTAATGATGTGATGGTGTCACCATGAGACATCCAAACCTGGGATCCGGGTGCTATCCCTTTTAATAAATCATTGTCTTTATCAACTGATGATAATAATGCTCTTCCATATTCCCTGTGTTCGTGAGGGATGACTGTCCCCCCCGAGTTTTTAACCATGAGCTGGGCTCCATAACAGATGCCCAGGACAGGCACGATTCCTTTAAATTGATTTGTATCAATGTTTGGTGCATTGGGATCGTTTACAGAATAGGGACTTCCTGATAAAATAATGCCTTTTGTTGTTGTGTCAATAGCAGGGATATTATTAAATGGAAATATTTCACAGTATACATTTAATTCTCTGATTCTTCGAGCAATTAATTGGGTATACTGTGAACCAAAATCAATGATGATTAGTTTTTCATTCATTTGTTAAAAAATTATGTTATATTGAGTATTTATTATTCATTTTCTCTTTCCTGTTTTACCTCAAAAGCTGCTCCTTCATATGCTGCATGGGTATTAGGAAATATTTCTCGTGCTTCTTCTAATAAATGAGATATTTCCTTGTTTCTGGCTGAAAAATGACCGATCACTAATGTATTCGCGTGTGCATTTTTAGCTGTTAAAGCTGCATCTGTAGCAGTAGAATGCAATGTTTTCCTGGCATAATCTTTATTTTCTTTTCCAAAAGTTGCTTCATGGTATAATAGATCGACATGTTTAATGACCGGTACAATGCTTTCACTATATACAGTATCGCAGCAGTATGCAAAAGACCTTGATTTATAAGGTGGAAATGTAATTTCTTTGTTTTTAAGAACAGTCCCCGTGTTTGTTCCATAATCTGCCCCTTCTTTAATATTGAGTATTTCTTTAATAGAAATATTGTATTGATCTACATACTGTTTTTTTATGTTTCGTTTTTTTGGCCTTTCTTTAAATAAGAAACCGCACGTGTTCGTGCTGTGCATGAGAGGAAAGCTTTTTACAGTTAATTTATTGTCTTCGTATATGATTTCCGGGGCAGAAGGGTTTAAATTATGAACAATAACTTTAAACGGTAGATGATTACCGATTAAGCCGGAATAGCATGATATGAATTGTTCAATTTCTTTGAAGGCATAAATATGTATATCTTTTTTCCTGCCAAGTAAACTATAGCTTGATAAAAGGCCAGGCAATCCTAAAATATGGTCGCCATGAAGATGAGATATAAAAATATGATTAATCTGTCCAAATTTAATTTTGTATTTACGCAATTGTATTTGTGCAGCTTCTCCACAATCAATTAAAAAAAACCGCTCATCTACATTGAGTACATGAGCGGCAGGATATCTTGTTGAAGTTGGTAGTGCTGAACTACTTCCTAAGGTATTAAGAATAAAGGACACGGTAATACCAGTGTTTTAATTAGCTATTTTCTTCGTTGTTTTCGTTGATGAAATTTTCAGCTTCTTCTACAGAATCTGTAATGTTTAAAACAGTATCGAGCTGAGAAATAGTAATCAGGCGTTCAACAGCTTCATTAAGCCCGGTTAGAACAAATATACCATTTACATTTCTACAAAGCCTGTTTGCTACAAGGATAGCACTTAACCCGGAGGAATCGCAATAGCGTACTTCTTCAAGGTCAAGCACGATATTCCTTTCATTATTGCCGGATATGATGACAAGCTCAGATTTTAATGTAGGGGCAATATGAGTATCAAGTTTTTCTTCTAATACCTTGACTAAGGTATATTTATCCTTTTTTTCTATTTTAAATTCCATAGTACCAATATAATGTAAAAAAATTAATCTGAGAAGAAAATTTTAAATTATTTTATTTTTTTTCATTTTTTTCTGATTCTTCATTTGAATCGTTTTCTTGTTTTTCGTCTTTCTCTTCTTTATTCGTTTTTTCAGCCTCGACGTTTGTTGTTTCTTCTTTTTTAGCTTTAGTTACGTTTTCTTCTTCTTTTTCGTCTCCAGCTTCCTTAGCTTCCTTAGCTTCCTTAGCTTCCTTAGCTTCCTTAGCTTCCTTAGCTTCCTTA
>CAYPTK010000015.1:11883-22608 GCA_964413555.1 uncultured Bacteroidales bacterium
GCTTCCGTTACATTTTTTTCTTTTTTAGCTTCGGATGCTTTTGTTTCTGATTTAGCGGATTCTTTTTTATCAGCTGCTTCTTCTTTTTGTTTTGATTCTGATTTTGGAGCAGTTTTCGATTTTTTAGCTGCTTCTTCCGTCATAGAAGATTTTAAGTTTTCCAGATCAGTTGATAAATCTCCAAGCGTTGTTTTTTCGAGTTTTTGTTTAATTTTTTTAGTTGTTTTTTTAACGTGTTCATCTTCTTTTTTTCTTGCTTCCTCTTGTTGTTCATTTTCCTGATCTTTATAAGCCTTTACATGGCTCAAGATGATTTTTTTATCATCCTTTGAAAAGTCTATGACTTTAAAAGGCAATTTTTCTTCCAATTCAGGCATTTTGCCATTTTGTTTTTCCAATTGCTTTTTAGAAGCAAATCCTTCTACACCATAAGGTAATGATACTTTTGCTCCTTTATCAAGTAGCTCAATAATGGTACCTTCATGTATCGAATTCACATTGAAAATGTTTTCAAAAACATCCCAGGGATTTTCTTCCAATTGTTTGTGTCCTAATCGAAGTCTTCTGTTTTCTTTGTTGATTTCGAGTACAACTACTTCAATTTCATCGTTGACTGAAGTGAATTCAGCCGGGTGATTAATCTTTTTTGTCCATGATAAATCAGAAATATGGATCAAGCCGTCAATTCCTTCTTCTATTTCTACAAATATTCCGAATTTAGTGAAGTTTTTGACTTTTGAAGTTGTTTTGCTGTCAACAGGATATCTTTCTTCAATCTTTTCCCATGGGTCTGGTTTGAGCTGTTTGAGACTTAATGCCATTTTGCGCTCTTCCCGGTCAAGTGTTAGAATTTTAGCTTCCACTTCGTCGCCAATCTGCAGAAAGTCTTGTGCACTTCTTAATTGTTGTGACCATGACATCTCGGAAACATGAATCAATCCTTCAACACCTGGTTTAATTTCAACAAAAGCACCATAATCTGCTAAAACAACAACTTTTGCTTTAACAATATCACCTACATTTAAGTTTTCATCAAGTGATTCCCAGGGGTGTGGAGTTAATTGTTTAAGGCCTAGTGCAATCCTTGTTTTGTCTTCATCAAAATCAAGCACTACAACATTGAGCTTTTGGTCGAGTTGCACGATTTCTTCGGGATGATTGATTCTGCCCCATGATAAATCCGTGATATGGATTAATCCGTCAACACCACCAAGGTCAATGAATACACCATACGATGTGATATTTTTGACCGTGCCTTCAAGAACCTGTCCTTTTTCAAGCTTCGATATGATTTCTTTTTTCTGTTGTTCAAGTTCTGCTTCTATGAGTATTTTATGCGATACCACGACATTTTTAAATTCGTGATTTATTTTCACGACTTTAAAATCCATTGTTTTATCTACATAAGCATCATAGTCCCTGATAGGTTTAACATCTATTTGAGAGCCTGGCAAGAAAGTTTCAATTCCAAATAAATCTACAATCATACCACCTTTTGTCCTGCTCTTAATATATCCTTTTACAACCTCTCCTGTTTCATGCAACCTGTTAATTTGTTCCCAGGCTTTTAATGTTCTGGCTTTTTTATGAGAAAGAATCAGCTGGCCTTCTTTGTCTTCCTTATTTTCAATATACACGTTTACTTTGTCGTCTACTTTAAGATCCGGGTTGTATCTGAATTCATTAAGACTGACAACTCCTTCGGATTTATAACCAATGTTAATTACTACTTCACGCTTACCGATAGAAACGACAGTCCCTTCAACAATCTCCTTCTCATTTATTGTTGAAAGCGTTTCATTATACATTTGGCTGAATTCAGTAAGATCAGGATTTTCTTCTAATTTTTGCGATTTTTCATATTCTTCCCAATTAAAATCCTCTTGTTGGTTTTTAGACAATACGAAATCATCTGCCTCTTCAAATTCTTCATCGTCTTTGTCGCCTTGATTTTTAGCGTCTATATGATCATCAGAATTGACATCATCATTTTGATTTTCATCATCAGTAGAATCTTCAACTTTTTCAGAAGTGTCTTCTGTAACATTCTCCTGTTCAATTTGTGTGCTGTTTTCTTCTACTTCATGTTGAGTCTGTTCTTGTAATTTATTCTCTTGCTTGTCTATCATTTAAATTAGTTAAAAATTAATGGGTTATACAATATATTTATTATTTTAGGATGCAAAAGTAAAATATTTATTCTAACTATAGAAATAATTAAGTATAATTTTTTTAAAGTTTATGATGATATCCATCAATTTGTATGTTTTTTTATGTTTGTAATGAGTTTATTTTTAAATAATAACGGTTTATTTTTTATATTTTCCATTTAATTAGTGAATTAATAAAATTTTTATCTTTATTTTGATACGCGTTTTGAATTTCTTGGGCTTCTTCATTCAATGTATTCCAATCATTTTTGTTTACAGAATGAAAATAAACAGCAGGTTTTCCTTTTCCTGATATTATTACTCTTGAAAATTGCTCAATAATTTTATTTTCTTGTTCGTTCCTTCCAACAATTATCCACCATTGTTTTTCATCAATATAGTAATGCCTCCCGGTATTTATCAAAGGCAATTTTTTTTCATTGATAAGATTATTTTCAATTAATATCCTGAATCTTTTTTCAAGTCCTTTTTCGCATAATAAACATCCACCGGCCGGGCCCGGGAATTGAATATTATATTTATTTGCCATTGCTATTTGTTCTTTCCTGTTTCTTCCCCGTATTCCGGCATCATTCAGCGGCCTCAAAATATTAAAATTCGTTTTTCGCTTTATTAACTCGAGTGCATCTTTGTTCTGGGACATAGGCCTCTGGCCTTGTACTTCACCAGAAGCAATGTACTTTATATCATGTTTTCTGGCATGTTCTTTTGCATGTTCATACATGAATAGTTTGCAATCTATACAAGGATTATAGCCTGTTCCCCTGCCATGGTCGGGATGTTCAACAGAAAAAAGATATTTATGGAGCATTTCTCCTTTTGTACAATCAATGATTGTTGTTGGTATGTTTTCTTTTTCAGTAAAATTATCCAGTTTTGAAGAAGGAGCAAACGGTAATTTAAAGTAGAGGGCTTCCACGATGTAATTTTGTTCTTTTAATAATTTAACGGCTAACCTGGAATCCAATCCTCCGGAATACAATACAATAACTTTTTTTTTGTCTTCATTCGCCATGAAATACCTGTATTTTATAAAGGTGCTGTTTTTTTAAGAATTGCTTCCGTCATAGCCCCATTTAAGGTACAATGCACCCCATGTAAATCCTCCACCAAAAGCAGATAAAATGAGATTGTCTCCTTTTTTTAATTTCTTTTCCCATTCCCATAAGCATAAAGGAATGGTAGCAGCGGTTGTATTACCAAAACGTTCAATATTAATCATTACCTGTTCTTTATTGATATTCATCCTTCTGGCCGTAGACTCTATGATTCGGATATTTGCCTGATGAGGAACAAACCAATCCAAATCATTGGCATCTATATTATTTCGTTTCATAAGTTCAACAGATGTATCTCCCATTTTTGACACGGCAAATTTAAATACGGGTTGGCCTTCCTGATAAACATAATGTTCCCCTGCATCTATTGTTTTATGAGAAGGTGGTTTTATAGATCCTCCGGCTTTTTGATGCAGGAATTGGCGTCCGATGCCATCTACCTTTGCTATGTGATCTATTATACCCAGGTTTTCTTCAGTTGGTTCAACTAAAGCGGCACCTG
This sequence comes from uncultured Bacteroidales bacterium, assembly GCA_964413555.1. Lineage (GTDB taxonomy): Bacteria > Bacteroidota > Bacteroidia > Bacteroidales > JBBRXJ01 > CAYMKE01. The sequence goes on from CAYPTK010000015.1 coordinate 15,615, forward strand.
CACCATCACCAAAAATAGGACACGTGGATCTGTCCGTGTAATCCACGATAGAAGACATCTTATCGGCCCCTATGACAATGATTTTTTTATAATTACCTGATTTAATGAATTTACTTGCAACAATAAGTGAATAAAGAAAACCTGAACAAGCGGCATTAATATCAAAACTCAAGGCATTTTTAATACCTGTTTTATCGCTAATTATGTTGGCTGTTGCAGGGAAAGGCATATCAGGAGTAATGGTTCCGCAAATCACGAGGTCAATTTCATCAGGTGATACATGTTTCTTTGCAAGAAGTTTTTTAACTGCTTCAGCAGCCATGTCAGATGTACCCTTGCCCTTTTCTTTTAAAATCCTTCGTTCCCTGATCCCGATACGTTGCATGATCCATTCATCATTGGTATCAACCATTTTGCTCAGTTCATCATTCGTTAAGATGTCGTCAGGTACATACCCGCTTATTCCTGTAATTACTGCATTCATTTTGTTAATAATATTAAAACAAATAATTCATCGTGAGATTGTAATTGAATCTTATTGATTGTCTGGAATTAAAACCATGAAGTGTTGTGAAACAAACTAATTCGTGTACGTCTATAAATTCCGGCTTCTTTGTTATGTTTGATGGAAAAACAATCCATTTACGCGAGGAAACTCCTTGTTTTTCCATCTTCGCTAGTGTCATGTCACACCTGATATAACGCCCCAAGTTTCGATCTTATTCGTTTTTTCTTCATGAAAAAAAGACTCACGTAGCTATGGCTATGCTTACTTTTTTTCATTTTTAAAAATTCAAATAATTCCTTCAACTTAACCGTCATCTCAGGTGTGACATGACACTAGCCTCGAAACCTCCATTATAAAGCTTTTAATACATGCAGGTATCTTTTCAGGAGGTTTCATCTGACCATTAAAAAAATATAAAAAAGAACCAGATTAATTCGGACTTTATAGCCGGGACACCCGACATTATGATTTAAACTCTTGACTTTATGGACAGGCACTAATTACTAATTGCTTTTTTAATTTGTTCCGTCAGTTGTCTTTTAATAATATCTTTACTCAGGATCAACATGTTTTGTATGGCAAGTTCATTAGATATTCCATGCCCGATGATTACATTTTTGTTGATTCCCAAGATAGGAGTTCCGCCATAATTTTCAAAATTGAACCGTTCAAAGTACTCGTCATTGATACCTCTTGATTTAACAAGTTCATAGAAAGCTTCTGCTTCTTTTAAAACAATATTCCCAACAAAACCATCACATACAATTACATTCGCCTCACCTTCTTTAAAAAGTTCATTGCTCTCTATGTTGCCAACAAAGTCAAACCCGTTGCCTTCATTCATTAATTGAAACGTACTTTTGGTGATAAGGTTTCCTTTTTCTTCTTCGCTTCCAATATTCAATAATGCTACCTTGGGATTGTTTACATTGTATATATGTTTTAAATACAATGAACCCAGGATTCCATATTGATAAAGCACGTCCGGTTTACAATCGGGGTTTAACCCTATGTCAAGCAGCAACCTCACACTTCCGTTTTGGACGGGAATGAGTGTTGTTATACAAGGACGAATGACACCGGGGATGAATTTCACGGTACCCATCGCCGCGAATAACATTGCACCTGTATTACCTGCACTTGCAAAAGAATCAATTTCTCCTTTGGCAAGTAATTTATATCCTACTGAAATGGATGAATTTGGTTTTTGAGATATTGCTTTTTTTGGATTTTCTCCCATTTCAATGCATTCAGGGGTATGAACAATATCAAATGAATCGGGATTTGCATTGTATTTATCAAGCAAAGTGTTAATTTTGTTTTTGTCACCAATAAGCACGATCCTTTCATTTTCAGCCATTTCTTTGCTGGCCATGATAGCACCCTGTACAGTGACATCAGGTGCTAAGTCTCCTCCCATTACATCTATACCTATTTTCATATAATATTAATTCAAGGTATAAACCATGTTTTATGCAGAGATTTCTTTCTCTATCACTAAGTTTCCTTTGTAATGTCCACATTCCGAGCAAACTCTATGATATCGAACTGTTGCTCCACAATTCTGACATGACATTAATGTTGCTTTTTCTGCATTGTCATGGGTTCTGCGTTTTCGTTTTCGCTGCTTTGATGTTTTTCTTTTTGGTACTGCCATGATATTATTTAATTATGAGTGTTATAAATATTTTTCAAGCTTGCCAACCTGGGATCAATTGCTTGATCTTTTGATGGTTCGAGTTTTTGAATGACTTCCTGGTTGCATTCTGATATGTCTTCATGCATTCGTTTATATGGTAAAGAAAGTATAATATATTCATATATATAATGTGACAGATCAAAGTCACCTGTTTCTTCCTGAATTATTATTGAATTATCTGTTTCTTCCTCGTGCTCGTCACCAAATTTGACATATAATAAGGTGTTATTGTTAATATTCAGATCAAAATAATCAAGGCACCTGTCGCACGTAATGTTTATGGTTCCTTTAATTATAAATCTGAGAACAAGCATTCGGGGACGTTTAGTCAAATATACATCTACAAGGACGGCCCCTTTATTAATTTCAGCATAATCAAATTCCTGAAAAAAATCCTGTTTTATCTCGTATTGGAATTTATGCTCACCATCGCTCAATCCACTATATTGTATTGTATATTGATTCATGCAAATATATGCCTGTTTAAAAAAATACAAAATTACAATAAAAATATAAACCACCAATTAAATTTCACAGGTTTTGCAGAAAGTCGTTTAAAATATTTAAGTTTTTTTTAACTCCGGTCATTAACTTCTGCAAGAATCATAAAAAAATATTATATTTGCCCCCTATTATTTTTTCAATAAATAAATCTAAAATTCATTTAAAAATGCAGAATAGAGGAGTTATAAGATTTTTAGCTATTTTATTGGCTTTAATTTGTGTATATCAGTTAAGTTTTACATTTTTTTCATATAGAGTAAAACAAGATGCTAAAGCTTATGCAACCGTGAATGATACCATTGACCGGGGTAAGTATAATTATTTTTTAGACTCGCTTTCAGGAGAAGAGGTGTATAATTTTATCGGGCTTAAAAAGTTTACATTCAGAGAAGTACAACAACGAGAATTGAACCTGGGCCTGGATTTAAAGGGTGGGATGAGTGTTATTCTTGAAGTTTCCGTAGAAGATATAATAAGGTCTTTGGCCAATAATACTAAAGATACTACATTTGTAAAAACAATCAGGCGGGCAAAAGAGATGCAAAAAGACAGCCAGGAAGATTTTGTTGATCTTTTTGGCCAGGCATTTAATGAAATAAAACCAAATGGTGAACTGGCACAGTTTTTTTACGCGAGTCCAACTTTACAGGACAGGATAGAGTTCGGGTCAAGCAATGAAGCAGTATTGGATGTATTGCACGCTGAAACAAAGTCAGCTATAGATAACGCGTTTAATGTATTAAGAAATCGTATTGACCGTTTTGGTGTGGCACAACCTGATATTAAAAGGCTTGAAACAAGCGGAAGGATCATGATTGAGCTTCCCGGGGTTAAAAATCCCGAGCGTGTAAAAGATCTGCTCCAGACAACTGCAAATCTTGAGTTTTGGGAAACTTATGATAATCAGGAGGTTTATAAATATTTAATAGAAGCCAATAAACGGCTGAAACAAATCAGAGAAGCAGAAAAAGATACTGCACGAGCCCGGGCATCAACAGATACAACAATTGCAGATACAGTGGATGAAAGTGAAGAAGACATTATCACGGGTTTATTAAGTGATACGGCCACGACTGACACGACTGTAACTGAAGAAACTTCATTGATAGAGGAAATTGAACAGGCAGATACCGGGGCCTTGGATACAGCTGCACAAAGAGAAGGAATTATGAAGGAACATCCTTTATTCGAGTTGTTACAACCTCGTATGTCAAGAGAGGGTGAATTTTATCCCGGTTCAGCGATCGGGATAGCTCACAAGCGTAACATGGATAAAATTGACAGGTTGCTACAAAAAGAAAAGATCAGGAGTGCTTTCCCCAGGGATATGCGGTTTTATTGGAGTGCTCATCCTCCCAGGTGGGACGAAACCGAATCTTATTATGAGCTTCATGCCATCAAGGTAACCACGCGCACGGGAGAACCTCCTCTTGATGGTGATGTGATAGTGAATGCAAGGGTTGATTTCGGCCAAACAGGATCAACACCACAGGTTGTTATGAATATGAATAACAAAGGTTCTCAAACCTGGGCAAGGCTTACCCAACAAAATGTCAAGGAATACATTGCCATCGTCCTGGATAACCGTGTATATTCAGCACCTCAGGTACAACAGGAAATTACCGGGGGAACATCTAATATAACAGGTGATTTTGACCTTGAAGAAGCAAAAGACCTTGCTAATGTATTAAAATCAGGTAAATTACCGGCCCCTGCAAATATTATCCAGGAAGCTATTGTTGGTCCATCTCTTGGTCAACAAGCGATTAATTCTGGATTCAATTCATTCCTTGTCGCCATTATTGTAGTATTGCTCTACATGGTATTTTATTACAGTCACAGGGCAGGCCTGGTCGCGGATATTGCATTGTTGGCCAACATGTTTTTCCTCATCGGGGTACTGGCTTCTTTGGGTGCCGTGCTCACGTTACCAGGGATTGCAGGTATTGTCCTCACGATAGGTATATCTGTTGACGCTAACGTGCTTATATACGACAGGATCAGGGAAGAGATACTGGCAGGAAAAGGAATAAAACTGGCCATCAAAGACGGGTATAATAATGCTTATTCTGCTATCGTGGACGCGAATGTTACAACTCTTTTAACGGCTGCAGTTCTGTATATTTTTGGTAAAGGCCCAATCAAGGGGTTTGCCACTACATTGGGAATAGGTGTATTAACTTCCTTGTTCTCGGCGATATTTATTACAAGGCTGATCTTTTTAAGGATGCTTGATAAAAATAATAAAATCACCTTTGCTACTAAAATTACCAAAGGTGCATTTCAAAATGCAAATGTTAAATTTATTGATTTGCGCAAGATCTCATATGTAGTTTCTGGTATCATTGTTTTAATAGGACTTTTTTCATTATTTACCAGGGGACTTAATCAAGGGGTTGATTTTACCGGGGGTAGAACGTATGTAGTGAAATTCGATAACCCTGTCAACACGAATGATGTAGAACAAATGCTCAAAGACGAATTTGGACATACACCCGAGGTGATCATGTTTGGAACCGATAAACAAGTTCGCGTTACCACGAAATATAGAATTGAAGAAAGAGGGAAAGAAGTGGATAAGGAAGTCGATCGAACGCTATTTAACGGGTTAAAGCCATTACTTCCAACAGATATTACATTTGAAAAATTCATGGATGAATACAGGCAACGTTCACAAAAGGTAGGCCCCACCATTGCAGATGATATTAAAAAACAAGCTGTATGGGCAATATTCTTTGCTTTGCTCTTCATATTTATCTATATTTTATTACGATTTAAGAAATGGCAGTATGGATTGGGCGCTTTAGGAGCACTTGTCCATGATACATTGATATTATTAGGGCTATTTTCATTGCTTCATGGATATTTGCCTTTTTCAATGGAAATTGACCAGGCATTTATTGCTGCTATATTAACCGTCATGGGATATTCAATAAATGACACGGTGGTTGTATTTGACAGGATCAGGGAGTTTTTCAAACTTCATCCTAAGCGCGACCGGAAAGAAATATATAATGGTTCACTAAATAGTACACTTAGCCGTACATTCAGTACATCCCTGAGTACATTTGTTGTATTATTGATAATATTCCTTCTTGGTGGCGATGTGATCAGGGGATTTGTTTTTGCTTTGATGATCGGTGTTGTCGTTGGTACTTATTCATCACTTTTTATCGCGACCCCGATTGCTTACGACACGATCCGTGTAAAACAACAAATACAAACTCCCGGGAAAAAGAAGAAGAAATAAAATATTAATATAGTGAATTCAATCATCACGAACGCGTGATGAAAGAGACATGAAGTCAAAACAACCTAAACCCCGGCTGCCGATTATTATAAATCCGGCAGCCGGTAGAGTTAAAAAGGTAAATATTGAAGAGGTTGTTCAGCAAAGTTTTTTGCCGGATATTTATGATATTTCGTTTATTTATACAAAAGGGCCTGGAGATGCAACAATTATTGCAAAAAAATGGTCTAAACGTGATGCCCGGAAAATTGTAGTATTCGGGGGGGATGGAACAGTTAATGAAGTAGCCCGCGCTTTGATTCATTCAAAATCATCAATGGGAATTATTCCCGGGGGATCCGGGAACGGGTTGTCCAATCATTTAAAAATACCTTTGAATATAAAACAGGCCCTTTCAGTGATTGCACAATCAAGAATCTTGTCAATAGACCACGGCCTGTTAAACGACATCCCTTTTTTTTGTACCTGTGGCGTTGGATTTGATGCACTCATCGGGCACCGTTTTGCCGAGGCAGGCACACGAGGATTTAAAACGTATGTTAAAAGCACAATTCATGAATATTTTAAGTATAAACCTCAGAAATACAGGCTTAAAGTTACGGGAAGAAAAAAGCTGCGCGGGAAAGCATTCCTGGTCTCGTTTGCAAATGCTTCACAATACGGTAATAATGCATTCATTGCACCCAAAGCAGATATTCAGGATGGTTTGATTGATGTATGCATATTGAAACCGTTTCCTGGTTACCGTGTATTTGATATCGGGATCAGATTATTTACCAAAAAACTTGATTCAAGTAAATACCTTGAAACATTCAAAGCCAAAAAGGTTACTTTGAAATTTAAAAAACCATGTGAAGCTCATTACGACGGTGAACCTTGTTTAATTGATAAAAAAGTTAAGATCGAGGTTGTTCCAAATGCTTTAAATGTTCTGGTGCCCTTTTAACCCAAAATATGCATTAGAAAATCTATTACACGTTAAAACTACTTCAAAACAAGGCATTGCATTAATTTGCTTCGATTCACCATAGCG
>CAYPTK010000016.1:0-9386 GCA_964413555.1 uncultured Bacteroidales bacterium
CATGCATGTTTATCCCATTACTGAAGTAAATGAGCAATTTTAAGATTAGCACAATGCAACTATCGAACATGGTATACATATAAAATTAATTTATCTTTTAAACCTTTTTTATATAATTTCGTTCATAAATTGGGAACAAAATCAAAATATCAGGTTATATAAACAGAAGCTATTGAAAACTGAACTGGAAATACTGGATGCATTCAAACGAAAGAAGAAATGGGCTGGCAAAGAGCTATATTCTTCTCACGTGATGTCTATGCGTGCTGCTTGTTCCAGGTATTTAAACCACCCTGCCGATGTTGAGGATGTTTTGCAGGAAGGTTTTATAAAAGTACTTCTGAATATAAATAAATTTCAATATCGCGAAGAAGGTTCTTTAAAACGATGGATAAAAACCATTATGATCAATACCTGCATCACCTTTTTAAAGAAGAAGAACAAACATTGTTTAGGTGATAAAATGGATGATGTGAAACAAGAAGAAAATAACCCGCTAAATATGACAGATACAGAAGTTGAAGACATGTCGGCTTATGAATTGGTGAATTATGCTGACTTCAGCAGGGATGAAATGTTGGACGCTTTGCATGCTGTTCCTCCACCTTTCAGGGCTGTTTTTAATCTTTGTGTGATTGAAGAATATAAACACCATGAAGCAGCAAAATTATTAGGCCTGCAAGAAAACACATGCAGGACAAGGCTGGCAAGAGCCCGGAAAATATTGCAAAAAGAACTTTATCGAAAAGGATTAAAAAAAGTAAGCAATAAATGAAGGAGAAGGACAACATACACAATATGGATCATACTTTTAAAGAGCAGTTTGATCAATGGGCTTTAAAAGGCAATGATGAAGAACTGTGGGAAAAGATCAACAAAAAAGTAAAGCGCAAATTATTTTTGCGTTTTAAATGGACCCGTTTGAACATTTACTATGTTCTTTCGATAGTTGCCATTACATCGGCTCTTTTGTTATTAAACACACCGGGAAAACAAATAAATAGTCCTGAAAAAACAATGCCTGCCCGGGAAAAGCCCGCTAACACACGAAAAAAGGTTCCTTTAGCAGATACCATCGTGCAGAAAAATGCAACCCCTGAAAAACAGGATGATAAAGCTGTACATGCCAAAAGAAACGATAACCCCGGACTCCCAAAACATATACCTTCTAAAGAAAAACCAGAAACAGCATTTTCGGTTCATCCTGTTTTAACAGATTCAAACAGAAATAAAAACATTATCCCGGGTGATACTTCTTCAAATAACATGAATGTTCAACAAGAGGAATCTGTCCTGAACGATTCATTGATTATTAAAGAAGATGATGTGATTAAACATGACACGGTCGTCCTGATTGAAACAAAAAACAGGAGGAGGCAACGATAAAAGGTTCATACACATGAAACATAACACATTTATCCAAGGCATTTTCTTTATCATGTCTATCTTTTTATTTACACATATCATGGCACAAACAGATTCCACATATACAAATACTTTACACATAACGGATACGATCTACATCCCGGGTGATACAATCGTATCGGTAGATACTGTTGTTCAATATGTTGACCCTCCCAAAGAACATTATTTCTTTGTTGGGATAACAGGACAGGCCGGTACTATTTTTTCCAATTACACGACAACCAAACCGGATCTATACAATGCAGGATTAATGAATGATGAATTGGTGCCTTCACTCATGAAATCAATGTGCCTGAATGGTTATATGGAATATGGACATTGGATGTTTAATACGGGGATCGGGATATCATCGTATCAAGAAAAAATTAACCACGTCCCTTTTAATTTTTTTCCTGATTCAACACGAACTACATTTATTGACACGCTCGATACCTGGTGGCAAATCATAGGCAATGACACATTTCAGTATCATGAAACCCGTGTCCGGTATAAATATATTGATGACAGTGTAAAAACTGGCTCATTGAAAAATTACCATACATATCTCCAAATACCCCTAATAACGTCGTATAATATTTGGTTAAAAAACATGGATATAAATGTTTCTGCCGGAATCATTCCACAATTCCGGATAAGTAAAAACCAAATAATTTTCATTAATGAACATAAGAACCTGACAAAAGCAGACCATGTGTTTCATGTTTTCCTGGCAAGGTTTTATACCAGTATTGGCGTCAATTATTTTTTGACAGATGATCTAATATTACATCTTAAATCATTCTATGCCCGGGACATCAACAAACGGTTAAAAAAAGAATTCGTGTATGATGTCAATCAATCTACATTAGGAATCCACGTGGGGTTGAGGTATTTTTTGTTTAAAAAATAAATAGTATTATGAACAGACAAACATATTCATATTTGTATAGAAATTTTCTTGTCATTATTTTAATGATGATGCCCATTACTCCCCGGATTTTCTCACAGCAAGTCACTGTCTCATCATCCATTCAATTATATGGCCAGCCTGTTGAAGACAGCATATTAGTTTCATGCTTAAATGTAAATGATACCAACATATCGTTTTCTGCTTATACATCTCCTGGAGGAGATTTTAGTATCCCTTGTGACACGGGAGATTACATCATCCGGTTTTCTTACCCGGGTTATTTTCCCATCCAATATGATTCTGTTGCTTTATATTCTGACCGTACAGTAAAAGATACGATCCTTTTCCCCGTCCTTGATTCCATTTCAACCAATACCTTTGGCCCGGGGGTACATGTTGTCACACGAACACTCAAGGTATCTGAACATGATACCTTGAAAATACTGCCCGGCACTACATTCCGGTTTTTGTACAATACCGGGTTAACTATAGAAGGGACTGTTTATTGTACAGGAAATATCAACAACTTCATCTCTTTTACTTCTTTTTCAAATGAAGGATGGAACGGGATTCACGTTACAAACAACGCTCCTTCACCCTTTTTTCAATATATTGATATATCAAATGCTTCAGATAGCACTTTCTATGTACAATCTGATTCTATATATATTTTCAATGCCCTTATCCATGATATGAATAGTTCTTCAAATGGAGGTGGAATATACCTTGAAGATGCTTTTGCTTCTATAAATCATACTACATTCTTTTCTAATAATGCATTCGAGGGAGGTGCCATTTATTCAAATAACTCAACCTTAAATATTGATTCATGCTCTTTCCGGTCAAATAATTCCACCAATAGCGGAGGTGCCATATATTCTTTAAACGGTTCATTAAATATTTGCAACAGCAAATTTATTGAAAACTCTTCTGATAATGGAGGGGCTTTAAGCGTGTATGACTGCACTACTGATATCCATAACAGCATTTTTAAGGCCAATATTGGAAATTCCGGTGGCGCCATCAAAATATATTTTGGAAATAAGCCACATCTTATTTCTCATTGTAATTTCCTTTATAATCTTTCGACAACAGGATCTGCAATGCTTATTCATAATAATAATTTACAGGTTCACAATACCGATTTTTCTTATAATGGGGATACGGGTTCGTATGTACTGTACAATAACACCGCCTTAGAATTTAATGTTACGCATTGCAATTTTTACAATCCTGCTCATAATTTTTACAATTGTCCGGGGTTAGACGGCCAAACAACGCAACAAAATGCTAATGGCACCCCCTGTGATAATTATTTTAACATTTATGAAAATCCAAATTATCATTCATTGGATTCGGGCGATTATCATCTGAATTATACCAGTTCGTTAATAGATGCAGCAGATACATCATCAACGCGTTACGCTACAGATATCCTGGGTAATAAGAGGCTCAAAGACGGGGATTTAGATGGCTCCGTGATCTCAGATATTGGCGCGTATGAATTTCAGATAGACCCGTTAAAAGTAGAGGCTGTCATTCAACATCCCGCGACAAATAATTCAAACGATGGCAGCATCATGTTATCTGTTTCGGGTGGAATGCCTCCTTATTCTGTTTTATGGCAAACCGGTGATACCGATGATACATTAACAGGTTTATCCGCGGGGACCTATCATGTAGCAATTCATAACCTGGTGGGCAATGCATTCCTTGATACTTTTGAAATAAATGCTCTTGCACACGATACAACGTGCAGTATTCACGGGACAGTAAAAGACAACCAAGGCAATATTATCGAATCAGAGGTCATTGCTTATTTAAACGATGCCGGAACATTTTATTTTTTGAAAAAAACCCGGGTATTGCATGACGGGACTTTTAATATTGAAAATATTACGCCCGGGGAATACATTTTAAAAGCATCGCCAACCGGTTCTGCTAAAGAGACTCATAGTTCATCGTTTTATCCGGAAGGAAATAACATGGATGCTGCATCAAGATTATACATTCAGGGATTGGCTTATGGAATTGACATGAAACTACCTGATAACCGTGAATCAAAGCAAAAAAATGTATCTCCAAACCCGGCATCTCATTACATTGAACTGGACATCACGGAATCCGAATTCAAAAACGCGCAAATCCAAATGGTAAATACTTTAGGGCAAAAAATGCACTTCAGTCCGGTACCCCGGGGAAATAATACACGGTTTGATATACAATCCCTTGAAAATGGTGTGTATTTCATTCAATTCATAAAGGATGCCCGAATTGAAACCATTTCGTTTATTAAAAGATAAACGGCATTTTTAACATACCCGGTCAACATACCTCACTGTAGTATGCAGATATTCATCTGACCAGCATATATTTCTCCACCCAACCCGGTAGCTGTCAATTTTAAACTCTTTGGATACCTGGTCCATTTGAAAAAACAAATATTATTTCAATATCCACCCTAATATTTCATTGTTCCGGTTTTTTGCTTTGTACCCCTTTTTGACTACCGCTAAACCTGCGCTTGCCCATGCTCTCTTTAGGCTGTTTTTATATCATCGCTGCTTTAGAACCCAAAAAATATTTTTTGATTGAAGCAACATTTAAAAGCTTATCTTTTTTTTCCGATTCCAATTTAATGTTTTTATTGTTAACAATCAAAGAATCCAAAGGTATTCCTAAATATCTGTTTAATAAGGTAATCATTTTTAAAGTTAAAGGGCGTTTGCCATGTAAAACTTCAGAAACTCTTGTTTTACCTCCAAACAATGGTGCTACGTCGGCTTGTTTCAAATTCATTTGTTCCATTCTAAATTTGATGGCTTCTATCGGATTTGGTGTTTCAACAGGATAATGTTCTTGCTCATATTTTTCTATTAGTAAAGATAAAAGTTCTATTTCCTCTCCTTCATCAGAGTTTGGTTCAATCGCATTTTCACAACTATTAATCAAGTTGTAAATACGCTCACAAGCTTTATTATATTCCTGTTCTGTCTTTAATATTTTAGTTTTCATATCGTACTGTTTTTGTGTCTATTTTGTTGTATTCCTTATGTGTTCCAAACCAAACAACAAAGACTATTTTTAATTTATATTCTATGTCAACAATCAAGCGGTAATCATTACCTTTAATATTAAATACTACTCGTTTTGAACTTATGATACTGGCGTTGCCATATTTTATTTTTAATTCATTCGCATTGTTCCAGGTTGAGTATCTAACCTCGTAAATCCAGGACTTTAAAGATTCTTCTGCTTGTCTGTATTTACTTTGTTTGCAATACCTGGTTAATGTTGACTCTTTTATTATTCTCATACTTTACAAAGATAATAAAAGTTACCAAAAAAGGTAACTTTATTTTTAAAATTATTTCACCAATCATCTTCGCTACATACTTGCATAAAAAAGACTATTGTTTTACATTAGGAGCTTGGTCAGTAAATCAATCTAATAGGGAGGTGTTAAACCCAAAATATGCATTAGAAAATCTATTACGCATTAAAACTACTTCAAAACAAGGCATTTTATTCATGATGATACGGTTCATTATGAATAATGGTAAATGCCCTGTACAATTGCTCCAGGAATATTACCCGGATGATCTGATGAGAAAATGTCATATCTGAACATGATATCACGTGATTGCTTCTGTTGTATAAATTGTCATGAAACCCGTGAGCACCACCTATGATAAATACCATATTTTTATATGGCCTGAGCATCACCTTTTGAATAAACCCGGCAAATTGAACAGAAGTATATCGTTTCCCTTTTTCATCTAATAAAATAACCAAATCCTTATTATCTACATGTTTCAATACAGCCCGGGCTTCAGCTTCTTTCACTTTATTCACCGATAATCGCCTGATTTTTTTAGGCAAAAGCACTTCATTCATTTCAAAATTCATATACCTGTTTATTCGTTTGGCATACTCCTTCACTCCTTGTTTAATAAAATCCTGGCTGGTAGAACCGGTAAGTAATAATTTAATTTTGGCCATACACTAATTTTATAATCCTTCCGTTTTGTAAATTACATGCCAATTTAAACTTTTATGAAATATTTTGCAATCTTACTATTCTTTTTGTTAGGGCTAAATAGTCAAAATATTATTGCTACAAGCGGGGGCAATCATACATACAAGTTTTTAAGCCTGACCAATTCTCCAAGAGTTGCCTCATTAGGAGGAAAACTTATTGCTATTAAAGATGATGACGTTTCATTACCATATTACAATCCTTCGTTACTGAATGCTTCTATGAACAACCATCTTGCATTAAATTATATTAATTATTTTGCAGGGATTAATTTCGGCTATGCATCATATGCTCGTACAATCAAAGGAATTGGCAACGTGTCGGCCGGTATTCATTATATAAATTATGGAGAATTCACGGCTGCTGACGAAACGGGCTTAATAACCGGCACATTTAAAGCCGGAGAATACGCGATAAACATGTTTTGGTCGCGTCAGCTCGATAGTTCTTTTTCAGTGGGTGTAAACTTCAAACCGATCATGTCATTTCTTGAAAAATACTCATCTTATGGCTTCGCGACAGACCTGGGAATAACATACCAAAGCGATGATAAATTATTTACTGCTGCCTTGGTTTTCAGGAATATTGGCTCACAACTCAAAGCATATAACAGGAAAGTGTTTGAACCGCTCCCCTTTGAAATATTATTAGGCGGATCGATTAAACTGCGCCATGCTCCATTCAGAATATGTTTTACCGGCCATCAGCTTCAAACGCTGGATCTCACGTACGAGAAAGAAGAGGAAACAACTGAAATTCAAACATCACTTAGTGAAAGTCTTGATACAACAGAGAAAAAAATTGATCAAATAACTTCTTCGTTAGGCGACTTTGCTGATCAATTTTTAAGACATACGATTATAGGGGTGGAAATGCCCCTGATTGAAAACAATATTTATTTAAGATTTGGTTATAATTATAAACGCAGACAAGAATTGGGCGTGTCAACAAAAATGAGTACCGTGGGCTTTTCATGGGGTTTCGGACTAAGGATTTCAAAAATATTTATCAACTATGGCAGGGCTAATTATCATCTTGCCGGGCCGTCTAACCATTTTTCCATTCGCGTGAATCTTGCCGATTTTTATACCTCTTCTCCCGAATAATCACCTAAAATTGCCTATCTTTATAAACAATTTTTTAATGATATCATTTCACCGGTGAAACAAAAACATCATCTCATTATCACGGTAGACGGGCATTCGTCCTGTGGCAAAAGCACGCTTGCAAAAGACATTGCCAAGGCCATGGAATACGTGTATATTGACAGCGGGGCCATGTACCGTGCCGTAACACTTTACTTACTCCGGCATCATGCCATTACTGAACACGCTATTGACGAACAAAAACTCGACGCGTTGCTTGATTCCATATCAATTAAATTCCGTTACGATGCCGATAAAGGAACATCTGAAACCATGTTAAATAATGAAAACGTGGAAGACGAGATCCGCGACATGAAAGTAAACATGCACGTGAGTAATGTAAGTAAAATCAAACCCGTGAGAACAAAACTGGTAGAATTACAACGCGAAATGGGAAAAACCAAACGAATAGTAATGGATGGAAGAGATATCGGGTCGGTTGTATTCCCGCGTGCTGATATGAAATTTTTTTTAACTGCAGATATTGAAACAAGGGCTCAACGCCGTTTCGATGAATTACAACAAAAAGAATCTAAAGCTGACTTTAACGAGGTAAAAGAAAACCTTATCACGAGAGATCAAATAGACAGCTCCCGAACTGAAAGCCCGTTAATAAAACCAAACGATGCAGTGGTCATTGACAACTCGAACCTTTCCAGGGCAGAACAACTGGAGGAAGCAATGGAAATAATTAATAATCGTTTCGGGAATTGATATTTTTTCTGATCCTGCCACTATTGTAGTGAACATTGATCCCGAGTATCCATAATAATTGCACGTGTAACAAAAAAATAGCCCTATCTTTGATTATTCACTGTCAATTCACTATTTTTAACACGTATTAATCATCATATTAAACTAAATTCAGATGACAAATCTTAAACGTGTTGGTGTATTAACCTCGGGGGGCGATGCCCCGGGTATGAACGCGGCTATCCGAGCGGTAGTCCGCTCTGCACATAATCATGGTATTGAAAGTTATGGTATATATCATGGTTACCAGGGTATGATTAATGGTGATATCAAAAGACTGGACACCAAAGATGTGAGTGGCATTATTCAGCGTGGCGGGACCATCATTAAAACAGCACGGTGCGAAGAATTCAAAACAAAAGAAGGCCGTGAAAAAGCAGCCCAAAACCTCCGGAACAATAACATAGATGGTGTAGTGGTAATAGGAGGCGACGGCAGTTTCAAAGGAGCCAATGCCATGTCGGAAGAATTCAATATCCCTTTTATAGGAATTCCCGGAACCATTGATAATGACATATATGGAACAGATTATACCATCGGGTATGACACCGCGCTTAATACAGTTATTAATGCTGTTGATAATATCAGGGACACGGCCAGTTCTCACGATCGTGTATTTTTTATCGAGGTAATGGGAAAAGAAGCCGGTTTCGTGGCCCTGCGCAGCGGAATTGCATGTGGTTGTGAAGGTATTCTTATACCGGAAATTGAACATCAGCACGAGAAAATTCTCAGGTTTTTACAAGAAAATGATGGCAAAAGACAATCAAGCATCTTCATGGTGGCTGAAGGCGATGAAGAGGGGCATGCCATAGACCTGGCAAATAAAGTTAAAAATGAATTTCCAGCACTTGATGTAAGAACATCTATACTGGGGCATATCCAGCGCGGCGGTTCTCCATCGTGCATGGACCGGGTAACCGCCAGCAGGATGGGTGTAGCAGCCGTTGAAGCACTGAGACAAAATAAAAGCTCAATCATGATCGGGTTGATAAATAACCAAATCAATGAAATGCATATCAGCCAAAGTGTTAAAATGCATAAATCAGTGAACCAGGAATTGTATAACCTGGCGTATATGCTGATTTAATTATTTTTCCCCGTGTTTGGCTTTTGCATGTAAACTAAAAAAATA
>CAYPTK010000016.1:9486-21318 GCA_964413555.1 uncultured Bacteroidales bacterium
TTCCCTAAACATACGCCAAAAGAAATTCTTATTCTACAATGCAAAATACCCCTTGTTATGCAAATGTAATCCTCCCGCTTCCATTACACAAAAGTTTTACATATGCAATCCCTGAACATTTAAATAAAGAAGCATCTCCCGGCAAACGGGTGATTGTCCAGTTTGGTAAAAAAAAATATTACAGCGGCATTATCAGGGAGATTATTCACACCCCTCCAAAACACTATGAAGTCAAAGAAATCATTTCAGTACTTGATCAAAATCCTCTCGTCAATGATTTGCATTTTGCCTTTTGGGAATGGCTTTCGGGTTACTACATGTGCACCACGGGCGAAATCCTAAAAGCAGCACTGCCTTCAGGGTTAAGAATTGAAAGTGAAACCAAACTCTTTCATACCGGGAAAAATAATGAGGATGACCCTGTTTCACAACATGAGCAATTGATCCTGGACATGCTGGCAGACAACCCCGGGATGAATGTCCAAAAAATAATCTCATCAACCGACAAGAAAAATACGATTCAATTTATTAAATCATTGATTGACAAGAAGTACATTTATGCTGAAGAATCAATAAAAGATAAATTTGTCCAAAAAAAAGAAGCTGTTATCAAATTGCATGAATCATATCAAACGAAAGAACATGTGAACGCCGTGATGAAAGACCTTGAAAAAGCACCCAAACAGTCAGAATTATTAATGGCTTTTTTACAGTTATCAGGTTATTTTAAAAATCACGTGAATGCTTTTATAAAAAAAACAGAATTATTAAAACATGCAAATTTTTCCCCGGGAACGCTAAAATCACTTATTGATAAACAAATTCTTAATATCGAATCCATCGAATCCAATAAATTTTTTTCTTCGCCCTCCCGAATACATCCTGTCAACGCGCTCTCCAATGCTCAACAGGAAGCATTTGACAGCATTCGCTCTCAGTTTGCTACTAATAATGTTGTCCTGTTACACGGGATAACTTCGAGCGGTAAAACAGAGGTTTATATACATCTTATCAAAGAACAAATAGAACAGGGAAAGCAAGTGCTTTATCTTCTCCCGGAAATTGCCCTGACTACTCAAATTATTCAACGCCTTAAAGTTCATTTTGGTGAACAGGTAGGTATTTATCATTCAAAATTCGGAGAATCCGAACGAGCCGATGTCTGGCGAAAACTATTATCCCCTGATCCGTCTCGATATAAAATCATACTTGGTGTCCGTTCTTCTATTTTTCTCCCGTTTACTGATCTCGGGCTCATCATTGTAGATGAAGAACACGAGAACACGTATAAACAATTTGACCCCGCCCCCCGGTATAATGCCAGGGAAGCAGCAATATATTTGGCAGGACTCCACGATGCCGGCGTTTTATTGGGAACAGCTACCCCATCAATTGAAACATATTATAACACGCGCACCAAAAAATACGGTATCGTAACGATCACGGAACGCTACAAGCAGATTAAACTGCCTGAAATATTGCTCCTTGATATCAAAAAAGCCTCGCTAAAAAAACAAATGAAATCTCATTTTCATCCTGACCTTTTAAATTCTATAAAAGATGCATTAGACAAGGGCGAACAGGTCATTCTTTTCCAAAATAGAAGGGGCTTCGCTCCTTTTCTTGAATGCACTGTTTGTGGCTGGATCCCGAAATGCAATCATTGTGACGTGAGCCTGACATACCATAAATTTCAAAATTCTCTTATATGCCATTATTGCGGTTTTCGTATTAAAACACCTCAAACATGTCCTGCATGTCAAGACAGTTCATTAAATACCAGGGGGTTTGGAACTGAAAAAATAGAAGATGAAATCAAATTGTATTTCCCGGGAGCACGGGTCACCCGAATGGATCTTGACACCACCCGGTCAAAAAGAGGGTATGAAAAAATCATTGAACAATTTGAAAATCAATCTATAGATATACTCATTGGAACCCAGATGATATCCAAGGGATTAGATTTTGAAAACGTGAGTACCGTTGGTATTTTAAATGCCGACAACATGCTTAACTTTCCTAATTTCAGAGCACATGAAAGGAGCTATCAACTCATGACACAGGTTAGCGGACGTGCAGGAAGAAGCAGTAAACAAGGAAAAGTTATGATACAAACTACCCAGCCAGGCCATCATGTTATTAAATATATTACACGAAATGATTATCAACAAATGTATAAAAATGAAATACAAGAAAGAAAAACATTTCATTACCCCCCTTTTGTAAGATTGATCAAGGTAATTGTTAAACACAAGAAAAAAGAACTGGCAGATGAATATTCTCAAAAATTAGCTCAACTGCTTTCTTCATATTTCGGGCCAAAACGGTTATTGGGCCCTCAAGCTCCTTTAATTAGTAAAATACAAACATATTATTTATTTCATATTTACGTTAAAATAGAAATTTCTAAACCAATCCACGTGGCCAAAGAGCAAATTAATAAAACCATTAAAACATTACAAAAAAACCCGAGGTACAAGCCTGTTATCGTCTTTTTAGACATTGACCCGGTTTAAATTTTTCAATGATATGACCCGAAGCATAATTACATTTTATACTTTTATCTTCCAAAACATATACGGATGAATCATTTTATAAACAAGTATAAAAAATCTATCATTTGCGCTGCATTTATTTTTTTGTTATGCAGCATTAATTTTTCATCAAGGGATATCGGTAATCTTATCTTCCTAAAAGCAATGCATGCAGATAAAATCTTTCATGCTTTCATGTTCTATGTTTTTACCATGCTTTTATTGAATGAATTGAAATTTAATTATAAAACCGGTTTATATAAACATTACATGATTGCTTTTTTCATTAGCTTATTATATGGTGTTATTATTGAAATAGCCCAATCCCAATTATTTCTTGCCCGAAGCGGTGATTTATATGACTTAGCAGGCAATTTAGCAGGCACGGCATTTGCTGCCGTTCATTTTTTTATTTTTTATGATTATAAATAAATTTTTCCAACATTTTAAATGCTGGAAAAATTATCGGGAAAATTATAAACTATTCTCCTATCACGATCGTATTTATTGACCGGTTTATATTTTTTTAAACTCTTTTATATTTATTACTAAAACATGAAAAAGTGAAATAATGAATTGATTATAAAATATTTACATGTATACAGTGGTTATTAATAACCAATTGTTAATATATGTTAATAACATCATAAAAAAATTTAATAATTTATGTTTTATTAATTCAAATTAGGAATTAAATAAAAATTTAAACCTAAATAAAAAATTTATTTACTACATATGATTAAAAATCGTTCAACAAATTATTAACAAAATATGTTTCAATTTACACTGATCAGTTATTAACAAACCATCATTAACATGCTGCTAATAATTCTGTAAACACTTGATAAATAAAAAATAAAATGTTGATATAATGTTTAATAACTTGTTTATAAATTGCAGCAGTGTTGTAGTAGAAAAATATCAACAATATTAACAGGATATCATATACATCATTTTTTTAATTAAATTTAATAATATTATATATTTATATGTTGAAATCTATTTTTTAAAAAAGTGAAAAATCAATTGGCTTTATCATTCAAGTAGTTTAATTTTGAAACAAATTTTAAGAATATATTTTTTTAATGAAAGAAAAAGAAATCAATATAAAACATCAAAGTGAGCTTAAAAATGAAGAATATGAGAAAAAGCTAAGGCCCATTTTTTTCAATGATTTTAATGGGCAAAAAAAAGTTATAGAAAATCTCGATATTTTTGTAAAGGCTGCCAAAAAAAGGAATGAAGCTTTGGATCATGTTTTATTACATGGCCCGCCTGGACTTGGAAAAACCACTTTAGCATATATTATTGCAAATGAATTAAATGTTAATATAAAAATTACTTCAGGCCCTGTACTCGAAAAACCGGGAGACCTGGCTGGTATATTAACAAATCTTGAAGAATATGATGTTTTATTTATAGATGAAATTCACAGGTTAAGCCCTGTTGTTGAAGAGTATTTATATTCTGCAATGGAAGATAAATGTATTGACATTGTGATTGAAAAAGGGCCCAATGCACGAAATATTCAAATTGAATTAAACCCCTTCACGATGATCGGTGCCACGACACGATCAGGTCTTTTAACCAGCCCACTGCGTTCGAGATTTGGAATTAAAGCAAACCTGGAATATTATGATGCTGGAATTTTGACAAAAATTATAACACGTTCAAGTAAAATACTTGATATACAAATAGATGACACTGCATCAAAAGAAATTGCAAAACGAAGCAGGGGAACCCCGAGAATAGCCAATGCATTGTTAAGAAGAATCCGGGATTATGCTCAAATCAAAGGAGATGGGTATATTGATATTAAAATCACTAAATATGGTCTGAACGCTTTAAATATTGATGAATATGGTTTGGATGATATGGATAATAAAATTATAGATACTATAATATCAAAATTTAAAGGAGGGCCTGTAGGGATAAGCACTATAGCTACAGCTGTAGGAGAAGACAGTGGTACCATCGAAGAAGTATATGAACCTTTCCTGATTAAAGAAGGATTTATTAAACGTACTCAACGGGGAAGGGAAGTTACTGAATTGGCTTATCAACATTTGGGAATGACAAAAGAAAATAATTATAAACTTTTTTAACTAACGAAAACTATGAAAAAAATCATTGAACATTCAGGCCTTTTTTTCATTTTATTGGCAACTATAATTTTAAGTATTAAACAGTTCAATCATATTGAAGGAAATTTTTTATTATTGATCAGTTTAATACTAATTTTTATAGGGATAGTTGATTATATAGTCATAAATAAAATAATTGATAAATAATTAAATTATGAGTGAACATAATATAGAGACAAAATGGAACGGGAAAATGAGCTTTGTAAGCAATGTTGACGATTTTGAAATTCCAGTAGATGCTGATGAATCAGTTGGAGGTGAAAATAAAGGGCCCAGGCCCAAAAAATTAATGCTAACAGCTTTGGCTGGATGCACGGGAATGGACGTGATATCTATTTTAGATAAAATGAAAATTATACCGGATGATTTCAGAATCAATATAAAAGGAAAGGTTAATGAAGATCATCCCAAAAAATACAATGAAATAACAATTATTTACCAGTTTAAAGGAAATGATCTTGATAAAAATAAAATCAATAAAGCGATTAATTTGTCAATAGAAAAATACTGCGGTGTAATTGCTGTTTATAAAGAGTCGATGAAAATTAATACAAAACTTGAAATTATTTAGTGTCCGTCTATAAAGTCGAGTGTTTGGATCATAATATCAAGAGTTTGTTCTATAATGTTAAAGTTCGAGGCGGAACAAAAATCTTAAACCGCAGTATACTGGAGTATTCGAGAATTTAGCGTATGCTTAACTGATTACAAAAAAAAACTAACAAGTTGCCATATACTCCTGTGTATTCAGCACAAAGTATAGAATCTTTTGGTAGTTGTCTTAAAAACCGAACAATAGATACTAATTTATTATTAACAATAAGGCACTTTTCATCGCCCTTAATATCAACATAATTGACATCAAACTTGTCCATTGCTAAATCAATTCCATATATTTGCATAGTGTTAAATTTATGAAACTCCAAATTGAGTGGCTACTACCGTGATAATGGGTTTTTCCCTAAATACTCTCTGGCTTTGACTCAATAATTTGCTGTACTTAATACGCTAAATAGATTATAATCTGGAAGCGATCTAAAGTTAACGCAGCAAATGGAGTTTCTTGTTTATTTAATCCGAAAATAAAAATTTTTAATCAAAATTTTATTTTCGGATTATCTATGCAAATCTAACGGAAGCGATCTCATGAATACCATAAAAATTTAATGAATTTTATGAATAAATTGGACATTATAGACGAACTCTAATTAGCTTCGATTCACCATAGCGATGCTATGCCTCATCTCAGCAAATCCTTGTTTTATCGTATTTTTAATGCTCATTACGAAGTTCTAATACATAATTTGGGTTAAATCATAGCGTATTTAAATTGATTTAAGAACCGGATATCATTTTCAAAATATTTTCTCAGGTCATTGACTTTATAAATCAATTGAGCAATTCTTTCAACACCCATACCAAAAGCGTAACCGGTATATATCGAGGGATCTATATTTGAATAGCGGAGAACTTCCGGATCAACCATACCGCATCCCATTATTTCTAACCATCCGGAATATTTGCATACATTACAACCTTTGCCGCCACAAATATTGCATTGAACATCCATTTCAGCTGATGGTTCGGTAAAGGGAAAAAAAGAAGGCCTGAATCGGGTTTTGGTTGAATGGCCAAACATTTCTTTTGCAAAATACATGAGTACTTGTTTTAAATCAGAAAATGAAACATTTGTATCTATATATAATCCTTCTACCTGATGAAAGATACAATGAGCCCGTGCAGATATTGCTTCATTCCTGAAAACACGGCCTGGAGATAACGTCCTGATAGGTGGTTTTTCATTATCCATAACCCTTACTTGAATAGAAGATGTATGTGTTCTTAATAGAATGTCAGGATCACGCTGAATAAAAAAAGTATCCTGCATATCACGTGCCGGGTGTTCGGGAGGAAAATTAAGAGCTGAAAATACATGCCAGTCATCTTCTATCTCCGGGCCACTCGATATAGTAAACCCAATTCGTTTAAATATTTTAGTAATACGGTTTTTGACAATACTAATTGGATGAAAAGACCCAAAATGATAATTATATGGTGGTAATGTATGATCTTCAGTATCTAAAATGTCAGAAGATTTTTTAAGGGCAGTGCTTTTTTCATGAAAAACGGATTCGGCTTTTTGTTTTAATTCATTTATTTTTTGGCCATAAATTTTTTTTTCTTCTTTCGGAAGCTCTTTAAACTTGAAAAACAATTGGTTAATAATACCTTTCTTAGAAAGATACTTTAACCTAAATGATTCAAGATCATCATGATTATTAATTGAAAATTGATCAATTTCGGAAATAATATTATTAATTTGGTCTTGCATATAAATTACATTAAAAAATATGCATACAAAAGTATAAAATTCCAGGGAAACATTACCTTAGTGAAATTTTTAAATTCATAAACCAAGATATCATAATCATTAAATATTTTATTTTTTGAAGGAGATTAAACAATTAGCAAGTGATACGCTTCTATACGGAATAGGAACCGTTATCCCCCGGTTTTTAAATTGGTTATTGGTTCCGTTATATACCCGGAAAGTATTTATACCGGAGGAGTATGGAATAATCACAGAATTCTATGCCTATATCATGGTTTTATTGATCATTTTAACCTATGGTATGGAAACGGGGTTTTTCCGGTATATTGAAAAATCAAATGAGAAGAATAAAGTCTACAGCACGTCAATCATATCATTATTTGCATCATCATTATTTTTTATAATTATTATTTTTTTATTTGTTAACCCTATATCTCGAACGTTAGGTTATCATAATCATAAAGAGTATATAACCCTGGTTGCACTTATCGTTTCAATAGATGCTTTTTGTAACATCCCATTCGCGTATTTAAGACAGCAAAGAAAAGCTTTACGTTTTGCCGTGATTAAAATTGTAAATGTAAGTCTGATTATAGGTTTTAATTTATTATTTTACTTGGTATTTCCGAATATTCATGAGAAATATAAATTAATTCAACATGTTTATAACCCGGAATATAAAATCATTTACGTTTTTATTGCAAACCTGATTGGCAGCGTGGTAACATTATTATTATTACTGCCAGAAATCTTTAAAGCAACATTTTCATTTTCTATCCTTTTATGGAAGAAGATGATAAAATATTCGTTCCCTTTATTGATTGCCGGATTAGCCGGGATAGTGAATGAAGCATTGGATCGTATATTATTAAAATATTTACTCCCGGATAATTCTGAACCTCTTTATCAATTAGGAATTTATGGAGCCAATATAAAAATAGCTGTACTCATGATGCTCTTTATACAAATGTTCCGTTATGCTTTTGAGCCGTTTTTTTTTAAATATGGAAATGATGCAAATAGTAAGAAAATGTATGCTATCATCACGAAATATTTTACAATATTTTCATTATTCATTTTCCTTGGAATCGTGTTTTATATTGATATTATAAAGTTTTTCATTGGATCAGAATATCACGAGGGATTAAAAATTATCCCTGTACTTTTGATTGCCAATATATTTTTAGGACTATACGTTAATTTGTCAGTATGGTATAAATTAAACAACCTGACACGTTATGGAGCATATATAACAATATTGGGTGCAATTATAACATTAAGTATAAATTTTGCTTTCATTCCGCGGTATGGATATGAAGCTTGTGCATTTGCCAGGTTAGCCTGTTATGCAACAATGGTTATTGTATCTTACCTGTTAAGCACGAAATTTGAGCCAATACCATATGAAAAATTAAAAATTTTCTTGTACTTTGCCTTCGCTTTGGGATTATTTTTTATTCAGACACGAGTAGTAAAATATATTGAAATCTCAACTTTACAATATATTTTTAATACAATCATGTTGTTTATTTTTATATTTGTTATTGATTCACGAGAAAAAATAATTAAACAATTAATACAAATTAAAACACGTAATGAAAGTAAGGATAGTAAATAAATCTAACAACGCGCTTCCTGAATATGGAACGGAATTTTCATCAGGTATGGATGTAAGGGCTTTTTTAAATGAAAAAGTCATTTTAAAACCTTTGGAACGAACGCTTATCCCCACGGGTTTATATGTTGAACTCCATGAAGGATATGAAGCACAAATCAGGCCACGAAGCGGCCTGGCAATTAAAAAGGGCCTTACAGTTTTGAATACACCCGGGACAATTGATGCAGACTATCGTGGAGAAGTTAAAATAATTCTTGTTAATTTATCCAATGAGAATATAGAAATTAATAATGGAGACAGGATTTGTCAGATGGTCATCAATAAATTTGAAAAAATATCATGGAATGAAGTTGAAAAAATCAATGAAACTGTCAGAAGCAGTGGTGGATTTGGACACACGGGGCACAATTGATTTTTTGAATCATTTAACATGATCAATCTATACTAATATTATTTTTATCTGATAACCAACATTTGAATTTTAATAAACGTAACTATGAAATTAATAATACCAATGGCTGGAATGGGTAAACGGCTTAGGCCTCACACGCTTGATATCCCCAAGCCATTAGTTAAAATTGCAGGAAAACCTATTGTAGAGAGAATTGTAGAGAGCATTAACGCGATTGATACAGTACATATTGAAGAAATAATTTTCATAATTGGTAATTTTGGTTCTAAAGTTGAAGATCAATTAAAAAACATTGCAGAAAAGATTCAAAGTAAATCAACCATTAGTTATCAGCATGAAGCCCTTGGGACAGCTCATGCAATTAATTGTGCACGTGATGCATTAAATGGAGAGGTTATGATTGCATTTGCTGATACTTTATTTTTTGGAAATATGAAACCAGATAATCATTCAGATGGAAATATATGGGTGAAAGAAGTTGATGACCCCAGTAAGTATGGAGTGGTAAAAACTGATTCCAGGGGAATAATCAGTGATTTTATCGAGAAGCCAAAAGATAAAATATCCAATAAAGCAATAATTGGAATATACTATTTTAAACAGGCTGAAAATCTTAAACATGAGATTGATTATATAATAAAAAATGATATCAGGGGAAATAATGAATATCAATTAACAGATGCATTAGAAAATTTAAAATCCAAAGGCCGAAAATACAACGTTAATATTATAGATGAATGGTTGGATTGTGGAAATGTTGAAGCATTATTATATGCTAATCAACGAATACTAGAAACAGAAGGATCAACACGTGACAGAATACAAAATACAAATTCTAAAATAATAGAACCATGTTATATAGAAAATGATGTAATAATTAAGAACGCGATCATTGGACCTTATGTATCAATACATGCAAATTCAAATATTGAAAACAGTATTATTAAAAATTCTATTATTGATTATAATTCTTTTATTAATAACAGCGTTATTAATAATTCATTCATTGGGAAAAACAATATATTAAATAACATGAACGGGCAGTTTAGTACTGGAAATTATACAAGAAGTAATTAATTATTTATGAAACGTCCAAGAAACAAACAATAACACGAACACATGATTACAAAAGATAAAAAAAGTATTATGGATATTGTGAACAATATAAACATACCAGGATCACACGTTCATACTATACATGTTTATCAAATAAGCAAATAATAAATTGCATTAATATTAAAATGCCACGTAAATGAAGTATATAACAAATAAACTATTCATTTTTTTAACAATCGTAATTATCTTTACCGGGTGTTCGGTAAATAAAACAATTGATAAAATTACAGGGGATGATAAGATAGATTTAGATAATGAAAAAGATCGATTGAATTATAATTATGCTTTTTTTGAAGCCACGAAACAAAATCTGTATGGAAATACTAACAATGCAGTTATGTTATATAAAAAATGTTTAGAAGTTAATCCATCCAGTCATGCATCCAATTACCAATTATCAAGAATTTATTTTTTTAATAGTGAGTTAGAAAAAGCAAAAAAATATGCAAAATCAGCAAATGTTTTGGATCCTGATAATTTTTGGTACCAGGTTAATTTAGCAAATGTGTATCAATACCTGGGTTTACAGGATAGTGTTATAAATATTTATGAAAAAATTGTTGACACGCGCGAGGAAAAGATAGAAGTTAAATTTGAATTGATTGAATTATATTATGACAATGCAGATTATGATAAATGTCTTGAATTATGTAATAAAATTGAAGATCAATATGGCCCATCTATCACTACCCAGTACTATAAAAGCCAGGTGTATGAAGAATTAGGAAATTATGATAAAGCCGAGGAAGAAATAGAAAGTATTATTGAACAAAGTGGAGATAATATAGCATATCAGTTAGGTTTATTGGAATTGCTTAAAAAACAAAACAAAATGGATAAGGTATACAAGAGATACGAGGAATTAAACACTGAATACCCCAATAATTACCATTTAAAACGTAGTTTAGCAGATTTTTATATTAAACAAGATAAGAAAAAAGATGCTGAAAACGTGTTTGAAGGCATCATAAAAAATGATAGTATTAATGTAGATTATAAAATTCAAATGTTATATGAATTTACTACATCTACAGATACAACACTGGTCAAGAAGAATATACAGAGGAAAATGATTGATACAATGCAAAAAATATATTCTGAAAATAAACAGGTTAATTTATTGATTGCAGATTTTTATATTCAAAATGATAGTATAGAACATGCTGCAAATATCATAAAGCGCCTGATAAACAATCATGATGTAGAATTTTATATATGGCAGCAGTTTTTTTATCTGCAATCACGATTAGAAAATACTGATACAATATATAAATATTCCCAAACAGCTGTTAAAAAGTTTCCTGAAAAACCTACCGCGTATTTATTTAAAGGTCTTTCAGAAAAAAGAAATGAATTGTTTGATAGCGCGATTGTCAGTTATCAAAACGGGTTAAAATACGTGAATTACGAGAATACAGATTTAGTGAGCAGGTTATACACGCTATTGGGAGAAGTATATAATGAAATTAAACAATATGAGAAATCAGATAGCGCGTTTAATAATGCATTAAAATACCGTTCAGAAGACGATTTATATCTTTTGAATAATTATAGTTATTATTTATCTTTAAGAGGTGAAAAATTAGATAAAGCGGAATCTTTAATTAAACAGTGCCTGGAAATTGAACCTGACAATTACATATATTTAGATACCTATTCATGGATACTGTTTAAGA
>CAYPTK010000017.1:0-20908 GCA_964413555.1 uncultured Bacteroidales bacterium
GTGCTATATCGACTTGATTTTTAGGATTTTTTATCTTTTTAACAAATGATTTCCACTTGCCCAGCTCAGGTTTCTGTTTCTTTTTCAGGGAAAGTTTCTTCATTACAATTTCATCTAATTTTTCTTTTTGCATCAAAAGCGGAACTTCATATATTGTTTGAGCATCTATGGATTCAATAACTGCATCAAGTTCTACATTGCAAAACAAGGCCAATTTTTTCCGGATATCCATTGTCATGGACTTAGATGTGCGTAATACTAAAATATCGGGTTGTATCCCGTTTTCTAAAAGTTCTTTTACAGAATGTTGCGTTGGTTTTGTTTTTAGTTCTCCTGAAGAGCCAAGGTATGGTAATAGTGTAAGGTGTATATTAACATTATTATTAGGCCCGAGTTCTCTTTTTAGCTGACGTACGGCTTCAATGAACGGCAATGACTCGATATCTCCAACGGTTCCGCCAATTTCTGTAATTACAATATCATAATGAAACCGTTTACCAATAAATTTTATTCTTCTCTTTATTTCATCGGTTATGTGAGGAATTACCTGCACGGTACTCCCCAGGTATTCACCTTTACGTTCTTTATTGATCACTGATTGATAAACCATGCCTGTTGTCACGTTGTTTGCCTGTGATGTAGGTTTACCTAAAAATCGCTCGTAATGCCCCAGGTCAAGGTCAGTTTCCGCACCGTCTTCTGTCACATAGCATTCCCCGTGTTCATATGGATTCAATGTTCCGGGATCTACATTTATGTATGGATCCAGTTTTTGAATGGTTACCTTGTATCCCCTTGCTTGTAATAATTTTCCGAGTGAAGCTGATATAATGCCCTTCCCTAATGATGAAGT
Source organism: uncultured Bacteroidales bacterium (assembly GCA_964413555.1). Classification (GTDB taxonomy): domain Bacteria; phylum Bacteroidota; class Bacteroidia; order Bacteroidales; family JBBRXJ01; genus CAYMKE01. The sequence goes on from CAYPTK010000017.1 coordinate 854, forward strand.
AACTCCTCCTGTTACAAAAATGTATTTAATCTGTTCCACTATTATTTTAATTATTTAATCATCTAATAATTTTTACTTTCAATCATTTTAATTTTTTCTTCCACCAGGCCCAATTGCTCCCTGGCATTGTCGATTTTCTTGTTCACCTGGTCTATTAATCCCTGGGCATTCTTCGTGTTTCTAAAAAAACCAATATTATTTTCAAGTACATTGATGTCTTCAACCAGTTTTTTCTTTTGATCTAATAATTTATTTCGTTCATTTTTAAATTTGATATCAGATTTGGCATTTGCCGCGATATCATCCAGTTTATTTTTATACTTGAGCATGCTCTTTTTTCCTTCTTCCAGTTGCATTTCGTCATATTTGCTTTTAACAGCCTCTTTGTAAGCGTTTTGTATTGCATCTTTTTGCTTTATCGGAACAAATCCGATTTGATGCCATTGCTCCTGGAATTCTTTTATTTTTGCTATATTCTCATCAACATTGTTGCCGGGTTTAAATTTTTGAATTTCTTCAATAATCTTTTCTTTTTGTTTTAAATTGCCTTCCTGGTCAGCATTCATTTGCTCAAAATGAGCTTGCTTATTCTTAAAAAAAGCATCACATGCTTTTTTAAATTGTTTGAAAAGAGCTTTGTCTTCTCCTTTCGGTGCCGGCCCGGTTTTCTTCCATTCTTTTTGAAGATATATATATTCTTTTGTTGTTTTTTCCCATGCATCGCTATCTTTTAATTTCTCTGCTTTTTCAATAAATTCATTTTTTTTATCCCTGTTTTGTTCAAAAAATTCTTGGTGTTTAGCAAAAAATTCACGTTTTTTTTCAAAAAAATGATCGCATGCATTTTTGTATTTTCTGTTAATATTATCGTTCCCTTTTTGTGGCACAGGCCCGGTTGCTCTCCATGTTTTTTGAATCTCGATAATTTTTTTCGATTGTTCTCTCCATTCCCTGATATCATTCAATTCCATTTCCCCAATTTTCTCTGTTTCATCTAACAGTGCTTGTTTAACTTCTAAATTTTGTTTTCTTTTTTCCCTGAGTTGTATAAAGTGTTCCTGATGTTTTTTATTAACATGCTTGCTTGCCTCCCGGAATCGTTCCCATAAGTCTTCTCTTCTGTCTTTTGGCACAGGGCCAATTTCTCTCCATTTGTCATGCAATTCCTGCAAATTCTTATAAGCCCTTATAATCTTTGTTTCTTCAGCTAGTTTTTCCGCTTTTTCGCATAAATCTATTTTTTCTTCAAGATTTTTTTTCAGGTCAAGGTCTCTGAGTTCTTTATTAATCTTAATAAAATCATAAAATTGAGTGGTTGCATGGTGATAATTATTCCATAATGATTTGGACTCGCTTTGTTGGACTTGTCCTATTGATTTCCATCTTTTTTGAAGTTCTCTAAACTCTTCAAATGTTTTGTTTAGTGATTCTTCATTATTGATAAGCTTAATGATGTCTTCAATAACTTCTTTTTTCTTTTGCAGATTTTCAACTTGTTCATTTTCAATATCGTTATTCAGTTTATTTCTCTTTTCTTTATATTCTGAATATAATTGTTTAAATAGATCTTCTGATTCGTCTGCTGCCGGGGTAAATTCAGCTTCATTTCCCCCTTCTTTTATGTAATCCCGCCTTTGTTTATCAATATCCATCTTATGCAATTTATAAAAATTGCTTTTGATTAATTCCACGTGATCTTTTAACTCTTCGACAGACTTTTTTTCTAATAACTCTTTCATCAACGTGAGCAATCCATTTTTATCGTATTTTGAATAGTCAATCGATGCATCATCATTCCCGGTTGACATGGTTGCTTCCCGCACTTTTTCTTTTTGATATACAGCTTTATCCTGTTCAGGTTCATTTGTATTTGTTTGTTCTTCCTGATTTTTTTCATCGGAATGCTTTTCTTTGATGAATTGACCATCATCTTCTTTCCCGGATGAATTTGAAAAAGACTGTAAATTCTTAATATTATCTGTTTCTGCCATAAAAAATATGGTTTTCGTTATATAAAGAAAGTACGAAATTAGTTATTTAAGGTTTAATATTCAAACGATCAATATGTTTTTTTATTTTTATGTACATTTATCACGTTAATTATCTTTAAATGCTTATATTAAGGTCAAAATTAAATTTTTTATGAATTCTGAAACAACGCGTAAAGGATTGAAATTGCCAGTGATTGAAGAATTTTATTCATTACAGGGCGAAGGGTTTCATACAGGGAAAGCAGCATATTTTATTCGCCTGGGCGGATGTGACATCGGTTGTTCATATTGTGACACCAAATTTTCATGGACTCCTGGTATCAAACCATTGGTTTCAATAGATGACATTGTAAAGCGCGCCGGGGAAACACCATGTATGTCCCTGATCGTGACTGGTGGCGAACCATTGTTATACAACCTTGATCCTTTATGTACCTTGTTCAAACAAAGCAATTATACTACTTTTCTCGAAACATCCGGTTGTTATCCCGAGAGCGGTACATGGGACTGGTATTGCTTGTCTCCAAAACAACAAAAACCGCCATTAGAAGAAGCGTATCAAAAAGCCGATGAATTGAAAGTGATCATCCAAAAACCGGATGACTTTACATGGGCAGAACATACAGCATCAAAGGTACATGAAAAATGCTTACTTTATTTACAACCCGAATGGAGTGTTTTTGACGCCATTATTCCTGAAATTGTAAAATATATTTTAAAAAATCCAAAATGGCAAATTTCATTACAAAGCCATAAATTTATGCGTATTCCATAATTAAACATATCATGAGCAAAAACATTTTACACTTTTTAATCATCGGTTTACTTTTTGTAACTTCCTGCAGTACAACGAAAGAACACACTGCAAGTTCCAATCGTGCAGTAAAACTATACCAAAAAGCAAACTCTTTACACCAGCAATATAAATACCAGGATGCCCTGGAATATCTTTACCAGGCCATAGGTATTGATTCTGGTTTCATAGAGGCTTACTTAGTGGTTGGCGATATTCAATCTTCCGGAAGACGACACGAAAAAGCCGCCTGGGCTTATAAACAAGCTGTTAAAAGAAACCCTGATTTTTTCCCGAATGCTTTCTATTTTTTAGCAAGCCAGGAATATATGATCGGGCAATATGATTCCGCTGCCATTCATCTCGAACGCTTTATCAACCGGCAGGATATAAAACCTCACATGAAAATGAAAGCACAACAGCAATTAAAAACCGTCCGCTTTGCACAACAGGCTGTTGCTAATCCTGTTCCGTATAATCCTGTAAACCTTGGAGATAGTATTAATTCTGTTTATGATGAATACTGGCCCAGGTTGTCTGCCGACGAGCAGACTATTATGTTCACCAGACGAATTCCAATAGACAAAACAGATACAGCGGTATTTCAAAATCGTCAGGAAGATTTTTTTATTGCTCATAAAGAAAAAGAAACCTGGAGAAAAGCTAAAAAAATGTATGCACCTTTAAATTCATCAGATAATGAAGGAGCGCATACAATTTCAGTTAACGGGAACTACATGTTTTTTACAGCCTGTAATCGTCATGATGGTTACGGGCTCTGTGATATATATTACAGCGCGAATTACAATGGCCGGTGGACACGGCCTGTAAATATTGGCAGAAACATAAACAGTAATTATAGCGAGAAACAACCTACTCTTTCACCGGATGGAAATACACTTTATTTCATTAGTGACAGGAATGGTGGTTTTGGCGGATATGATATCTGGAAATCTGTCATTTTACCAAATGGCAACTTTTCTGCTCCTGAAAATCTTGGGAATACTATTAATACAAGTGGAGATGAAACATCTCCTTATATTCATTTTGATAATAAAACACTTTATTTTGCTTCAAACCTACACGTGGGAATGGGCGGGTATGATATTTTTATTTCGCGACACAAGGAAAATGGTGAATGGAGCACCCCGAAAAATCTTGGATATCCAATTAATTCGTGGCATGATGAAGAAGGCCTTTTTATTAATGCCAGGGGAGATATGGCATATTATTCATCTGACAGGGAAATCACGGGCAGGGACATTTACAGGTTTGAATTATATGAAGACATGAGGCCCGAGCCGGTGTCTTATGTAAAAGGGACTGTTTACGATTCAAAAACACGTGAACCACTTGGTGCATATTTTGAATTAATCGAATTAAAAAAAGCTGAAACAGTCATGGAATCCGCTTCAGATACTGAAAAAGGGGAATTCCTGGTAACATTGCCGGCTGGTAATAATTATGCCCTAAATGTATCAAAGAAAGGATATCTTTTTCATTCAGAACATTTTGAATTAAAAAAAGCTGATACAGGAAAAACGCCTTTTTATCTTGATATTCCGCTTAAGCCAATACAAGAAGGACAAAAAATCGTGTTGCGCAACATCTTTTATGAAGTAGATTCGTATGAATTAAAGAAAGAATCACGAGCTGAATTGAATAAAATCATACTTTTCCTCGAAAATAATCCGCACGTGAATATTCAGATCAATGGACATACCGACAGCACTGCTTCCAAAGATTATAATTTACAATTATCTGAACTGCGGGCAAAAGAAGTAGTGAAGTATTTAAATCAAAAAGGAATTTCAAAGGAACGTTTATCATATAAAGGATACGGGGAAACAAAACCGGTAGCAAGCAATGCTACAGAAGAAGGAAGAGCCAGAAACCGGAGAACAGAAATGATGATTGTAAGTAGTGCCCGTCCATGAAGTCAGGTGTTTTGGCTATTAGGTTCGAATTTATGGCTCGCGAAGATAGAAAAATAAAAAGTTTACTCACGTGAATACCTGGTCTTTGATTCTGTTTATTTCCTGATCACTTCGACTACATTCCCGGGCATCACTTTAATAATCCCAGAAGGCCTGGCAGAAGATGTAAATCCATGGCGGCGGTGTTGAACAATGTAATCTACAGATGATTTTATCTTCGTATCAATTTTCTCAAATGAAGACGGCACCGGTTCCCCGCTAATATTTGCAGACGTTGACACCAATGGTTTCCGTAAACGGAAGATTAATTTTTTGCAAAAAAGATCATCGGTAATCCTGATGGCAATACTCCCGTCTTCATGAATTATTTCATCGGGTAAATTTTTAGCACGGGGGTAGATAATGGTCAGTGGTTTAAATGATTGTTCTATCAAATCGAAAGCGATATCCGGGATAAGTTCAACATATGAAGGAAGTCTCTCGATACGGTCTAAAAGAAGGATCAGGCTTTTATTTTGATCTCTTTGTTTAATATTAAATATCTTTTGTATCGCTTCACGATTTGTAGCATCACATCCTATACCCCATACCGTATCTGTCGGGTATAGTATGGTACCACTATTTTGTAACACGTGTAAACTTTCATCAATATCTTTCTTCACTGGTATTAAAAATATTTATACAGTATTAGCAAATCATTTATTGAAATCCCGCAAAGCATCGTTAAGTGAAGTTTTAGCATCTGTTGACGCTTTCCGTTTACCGATTATAAGAGCACACGCGACCTGGTACTCGCCTGCAGGAAACCTCTTGGTAAACGATCCCGGGATCACTACCGAACGCGGTGGAACAGTCCCGATATGTTCTACCGGTTCCGGGCCCGACACGTCAATGATTTTTGTAGATCTGGTGATAGAAACATTGGCTGCTATTACAGCTTCTTGTTGAACCCGCACCCCTTCAACAATAAGACTTTGTGCCCCAATAAAACAATTGTCTTCTATGATAACCGGTGAAGCCTGAACAGGTTCGAGCACACCACCGATGACTACGCCCGCGCTCAGATGAATATTTTTTCCAACCTGTGAACACGAACCAACCGTGGTATAATTATCGACCATCGTCCCTTCATCTACATAAGCACCAATATTTACATATGAAGGCATCATGACAACACCTTTGGCAAGATAACTGCCATAACGGGCTACAGCATTGGGGACCACCCGTACTCCTTTTTCTTTATAATTTGTTTTTAAAGGAACTCTATCATAATATTCAAATGGTTTATTTTCAACAACCTCCATGTTTGTTACGCGGAAATATAAAAGTACAGCTCGTTTAACCCATTCATTCACCTTCCATGAATCGCCTGTAGGTTCAGCAACTCGTATCTCACCATTGTCAAGTTTTTCAATCGTATCTAAAACAGCCTGTTTAAAAGCTTCTTCCTTTAATAATTCTTTATTCTCCCAAGCCTGATCAATATATGTTCTATTTTTATCCTGCATATTATTTTATTTTAAAATTTGACAGCAAAGATAATAATCTAAATAAAAATCAAATTAAATTACATTGTTATTCATTTTTTTTTTAATTTTATTATCAAATTTTTACAACATTAATGAACTCTTATGCTTTGAAATCTGCACTCTGTCAATGATTGCAAAAACTCAATCATGAAAACTGACGAAAATCTATATATTTTTCATATCCAAAAATTTCTACCCTTTTTCCTAAAAAATCTAAAAAATGAAAAAGAACGTAATCATATTTATCACTATTTTTTTAAATAGCTTTTTTATATTAAATGCTCAAAATGTAATTGATATCATTCAAGAGAACAATTCATTGAAATATTATAATATTGGCAAGGATTTATATAAAAACAAAAAATATTTTGAATCCATCCCTTATTTTAAAAACATATTACAAAGTGATAAATATCGGAATGACATAGAAGTAAAGTACTTGTTAGCAAATGCTTATAGGGAAGAACGTTTTTATAAAGATGCAGAAAAACTGTACAAAAGCATTTATGAAAAAGCCGGTGATCAATATCCTTTAGCATTGTTATGGCACGGCAAAGTAATACAATCTCAAAATAAATTTAATGAAGCATCCAAAATATACGACCAGTTTATTGAAAAACATGAAAATGTTTCTAAAGACACTATAGCATTGGCTAAAAAATATAAAGAAGCATCTGAATTAGGCATGAAAAGCATTGAAAATCCAAACAAAAAGTATCATGTCGAAATATTAGATAAAAATATAAATAATGAATATTCCAGTTATAGCCCGTGTATGCAAGACAATATCTTATTTTTCACCGGTACTATTACCAAATCGAAACGAAGCAATATAGAATTGCCGAGTGCCAAAGGCAAATATCGGGAAATACATGTTGACCGGATTTTTCATGCCCCTTTTGATGCTTCAAATAATTCTTGGGAAAAAAGTGAGGAAACTGAAATTATACCTCCTGAAAATGAGCTATCACATATTTTTTCACCCTCTTTCTCTCCTGATGGGAAAACGATTTATTTCACGATTTCCCAAAAAGATAATGATAATATTAATGCTATTTATAAATGTACATATTCAAAAGGAAAAATTATTTCTGATCCGGAAAAAATTTCTTTTTCAGGCATTAATTCGGGCAAATCTGTCAAAACTCCTATGATTGCAAAGATTAACAATGAAAATGTCATTTTTTTTGCTTCAGATGAATCATCTGATAAAGGAACATATGATCTCTATTATGGAATTATCCATGATAATGGACGGGTTACCAAAACGAAAAAATTAGATAATAAAATCAACACGGGAAAAGATGAAATGTCTCCTTTCTATGATGTCAAAAATAAAACATTGTTTTTTTCTTCAACCGGCCATGAAGGATTAGGCAATTATGACATTTATAAAATTGAAGGGGACCCGTTCAATGGCTGGAAAAAATTAGAAAATTTAAGTGTCCCTGTAAATTCCGGTGCTGATGATTATTATTATTATCAAATTGCCGTCAACGATTCGGCTTATGGTTTTTTTAGTTCTAACAGACTATCTGAAAATTATCGTTCCGAATCTTATATTTATGACAAAATATATCGTTTTGAACGAGAGAAAAGCAATATCATTATAAAAGGAGACGTTTTTGAAGCATCTACCAAAGCGCCAATACCAGATGCAAAACTTAAAATCATTAACAGCCAAACCAATGAAATAGTTAAAGAAGTAAAAACTGACCAGCAAGGGAATTATAATGTTGAAATTTCATTTGAAGAAAAATTCACATATAATGTTGAAATCACTGCAACAGGATACATGTTTTATAATAAAACAATCCGGTTTATTAATGGAAAGTACATTCCCATGGAAACATTAAATGTATTATCATCCGATTCAGAAGAAAGCTCGAACGTGAATATTATCAATTTTCCCCTGGAAAAATTAGAAGAAAGGGCAAAAATTACTTTAGAGAATATATATTTTGAATACAATAAAGCTACATTAAGTCCCGAGTCTTACAAAAAGCTGGATCGCGTGATTGAATTCCTTAAACAAAATCCTGAAATTAAAAAAGTTGAAATATCCGGTCATACAGACAATATAGGATCATTTAGCTACAATGTTAAACTTTCTAAAAACAGGGCTAAGAATGTTGTTGAATATTTAGTAAACAATGGCATTAGTACTGACCGGCTGGTATCAGAAGGCTATGCATTTGAATACCCGATTGCACCCAATAGTTCTCCTGAAGGAAGAGAAAAGAACAGAAGGGTTGAATTTGAAATCATCCGCCTGCAATAAAATCATCCGGATATTAACAAACCATGAAAACGACTCTATTATATGTTTTTATCAAAAAAACATATATTTATTATTATTTAAAATGAATTCATTGTCTATAAAAAACCATGAAAATTTTGACGCGAAGGAATTATTAAAAGCTTTTAAATGGAGGATTCGAGGCTCGCGAAGATGGAAAAATAAGGAGTTTACTCGCGTAAATGGATTGTTTTTCCATCGAGTATAACGAAGAAGTCGGACTTTATAGACGGACACTAAATAGTGCCTGTCTATAAAGTCGAGTGTTTGGATCATAATGTTCGATAACGAGGCTCGCGAAGCCCCAAAATGCGCAGTTTACTGGCGTAAATGAGCAATTTTGGGGCAAGCGTAGCGAAGCCTGCCCCGTAAGGAAGAATGACTGTATCGGGGTTAGCGGACATTATGGACAAACACTAAATAGAACCAAAGCAAACCCTTTGGTTGGGTGTAAATTAAAAATAAAATTAAAAAAGTATATGAGAATACAAAAAGATGACAGCGTAGGAATTTTTATTGACATACAGGAAAAATTGTTCCCGGTAATGCATGATTCATCGTCACTTGAAAAAAATATTTCTATTTTATTAAACGGGTTGGATACATTGGAAATACCAAACATAATAACCCAGCAATATACTAAAGGGCTTGGAGATACAATCCCTTCTATCCGCGAAAATTGTAAAAATTTTGAATACATTGAAAAAAAGACATTCAGTTGCTGTGACGAACCTGAATTCATGAGCAGCTTGACCACGTACAGAAAAAAATATGTAATAATAGCAGGAATAGAAGCACATGTATGTATTTTACAAACAGTCATTGACTTACTAGACCGGCAATACACGCCTGTTATCGTTACAGACTGTATTTCATCAAGAAAAGAACATGACAAACAGGTCGCGATCAATCGCTTTATATCCGAAGGAGCAATTGTCACTACATACGAATCAATATTATTTGAACTATGCAGGGTTTCCGGAACAAATGAATTTAAAAAAATTTCTGGATTGATAAAATAAAGTTATATTCAATATACAACTTTTTATAATTATTCCGTTTAATCCGAAAACACCGGAAAGTCCGGAATACACGGAATATTATAATCAGTTTATTAATGTTCAATACTTTAAAACAATAATACGATGAAACAAGTAATAACCATCTGTATCATTTTTGTATTCAGTTTATCCGCTGGTTGGGGACAACAAAAAGGTCCTCATATTTCATTTGAAAAAGATGTCCATGATTTTGGAAACATCAATGAATCCGAAGGCAAGGTGATGTGTGATTTTCATTTTGTAAATACCGGAAGTGCACCGCTTATTATCAATGACGTGAAAGCAACATGTGGATGTACTGCCCCGGAGTGGAGCAAAAAACCAATCCTGCCCGGTCAAAAAGGTTTCGTTAAAGCAACATTTGATCCTAAAAACAGGCCTGGCCACTTCAGTAAAACAATATATGTCAAGTCCAATTCTATCGAAAATTCACAAAAAGTACTTACAATAAAAGGAAATGTAAGCCCTAAAGAAAAAACACTTGCTGATGAATATCCTCACAAAATTGGAGACATCAGATTACGAACAAATCATTTAGCCTTTGGTACTGTTTTGCATAATAAACAAGAAGAAAAGAGTTTTGAATTTGTAAACATTTCAGAACAACCGGTTACCTTATCATTAAAAAATATCCCGTCTCATGTAACAATCAATGTTCACCCGGCAACACTTTCCCCGAATAAAAAAGGTGTTATTAAAGCAACATATGATGCCACGAAAATTGATGACTGGGGATTCGTTGTCCATAAACTGAATATATTGATCAATAACGAAGAAATTCATAATCAACAATTAACCATCAGTGCAAATATCAAAGAAGACTTTACCGGTCTTTCTGAAAAAGAACTAAAAAATGCACCTGTCATTTCATTCAAAGAAAAAACATTCGACTTTCAATCAGCACCTCAGCATACAAATATCAAACATAAATTTAAAATCACGAATACAGGAAAAAGCAATTTGATAATCCGGAAAATTAAATCAAGTTGCGGTTGTACTGTCGCGCAGCTTGAAGACAAAACCTTATCACCGGGGGAATCTAAATTCATAGAAATAACTTTTAGAACCGGGAAGAGAAAAGGATTTCAGAAAAAATTAGTGACTATTATATCCAATGATCCTAAACATGATGTTGAACGTCTTTATATAAAAGGAACTGTTACACCTGAACAAGAATAACATCATTACAACGATCACAAAGAAGAAAATAAACTGAAGAAGCGAGTGTTTACTCTATAAAGTTCGAGACCAAGGCGTGTGAACCGAACGAAGAGAGTTCATGAACACCTTTTAAAAACAATAATTAAGGTAATAAATTTTAAACCCGCGGGATACTGGCGTGTTCGAGGATTAAAATTTGATCTGCAACGCGGATATCGGACTTTATAGACGAACACATGGTCGTGTCTTCGAATAAAGTCAAGTGTTTGGGGCAACTTTAATAAAAAATTATATAAAATATACCTTTTTTGAAATAGCTTTCATATATAAATGCAATTGATCAATTAATCGAGATAAGATTCAACACGTGAAATAATTATATCTTAATACCGATTAAAATAACATCATCTATTTGTTCCTGGTCACTTTGTGCCATCCAGTCTTTAAATGTTTTATCCAGAATTTCTTTTTGTTCATTCATGGGTTTAAGATGAACTTCCAATAACAGGTTTTTCAGATTTTTAATTTTAAATTTCTTTTCATCCGGGCCACCGAATTGGTCCTGGTATCCATCAGAAAAGGTATATAAACGGTCATCTTTCTTAAATTCAATCGTGTGATTCGTAAACCCCTGGCTTGCAAGATCATGTATCCCTATGGGCATTTTATCACCTTTTATCATGCTCAACTCCCCGTCCCGGATCAAAATAAGAGGATTATTAGCCCCGGAAAACTCTATTGTATTTGTATCATAATCAATAATATGAAGTGCCAGATCCATACCATCCTGGCTGCCTCCTGTTTTACCTGTCTGATGGAGTGAGTCAATTACTCTTGAACGCATTTCATTCAATATCTCATTTGCATGTATATTTGGATTTTTGCTCACGATCTCGTTAAAGAACGCGACACCTAACATACTCATAAAAGCCCCGGGCACACCATGCCCCGTGCAATCAGCTGCCACGGTTATAACCCTGTTATTTCGCCTGTTTATCCAATAAAAATCGCCACTCACCACATCCCTGGGCCTGTATAAAATAAACCTGTCTTCATATAAATTGGCAATGTAATCATCTGGTGGCAAAATTGCTTTTTGTATTTGACGGGCATAGTTAATGCTGTCCTTAATTTCGTTATGCTGCTGGGTAATCAGTTCATTTTTGGTTTCCAACAAACTATTGGCTTGTTTCACTTTATTGTTCTGACGGATTACAACAACTGTTAATCCTCCAACCAACATGAAACCAACGATAAAAAATATAATGGTCCGGCGCATTGTTTTATTGCGCTGTTCTGCAAGTGCTTTTTCTTTATTTAACAATTTTATTCGTGCTTCTTTTTTTACCGTTTCGTATCTTGTTTGTTCCTCTGCCAGTTTTTCTGAAAACTCACTGCTCAAAATATCATCTTTATAATTACCGAACTCCCGATAATAATGATATGCTTTTTGATAATTATTCTTTAATGCATATATTTCTGCAAACGATTCGGTTATATCTCTAAGTTTGGGTTTTGCATTGATGGATTTTGCCACTTCGTAACTTCGATTTAAATAGTTCAGGGCTTTTTCAAGGTTGTTCGTATATTGATAAGCTCTTGCCATTCCTAATAAATTAGTTATTGACTCTTTCGTACTTTCCAATTCTTCACTTAAATCAAGCGCCTTTTGATAGTATTCCAAAGCTTTTTGGTTATTTCCCGCGTTCATATAAACAGTGCCCAAATTATTTAATGAACTGGCGATACCTCTTTTATCGTCAATTTTTTGTCGAATTTCCAAAGATCGTTTATGATATGCAAGTGCTTCAGCAAATTTCTTCATCATTTCACGGGTGTTTTTATATATATTCACTGAATCAATCCAATTTTCACCATATTCAATTTCGAGTGTATCAATTACTTCCCGGGTACATAGATTTCCCAAATTACTGAGAGTATTGGCTACTTCCTGTTCATTTCCAATTTCCTGGCGTGTTTTTAGAGCCTTTTTATAATATTCACGGGCCTTTTCAAGTTTGCTCCATTCTTCATAGATAAGGGCAATATTGTTTTGACAACTGGATATCCCAAGTTTAAAATCTATTTTTTCAAAACTCCTCAATGCCTGAAAATAATAAGGCAATGCATCTTCATACCTCCCCCAATTGATATAAACATTGGCTATGTTATGGAGTGCTATACCGGCACCCCGCATATCACCGCTTTTTTCACGAATCGTCTTCGTTTTTTGATAATGAACAACAGCACTATCATATTTTTCTTCGTAATAATATATCAACCCGATACTGTTATGGACTTGAGCGATGCCATTCAAATCATTCATCTTCTCGTAAAAGATTAACGCTTCTTCATAATATTCATGAGCCTTTTCCGTGTCATTTTCTTTTCGGGAAATATTTCCCAATCTATAAAGCGCGTCAGCTTCCTGCTCAATATTTTTCGATTCTTTTGCCACATCATACGAACGTGTAAAGTATTTTCTTGCAGAATCATATTTTGGAATATCATAGTAAACAACGCCTATATAATTCAGCACCTTGGATAAACCAATTTCATCGTTTATTTTTCGTTTTATATCCAAACATTTTCGGAACACATCCAATGCTTTCTCCGGTTTATATGAATAATAATAAACATTCCCTATTTGACACAATGCATCGGATTTTGCTTTACGGTCATTAATTTGTTCAGCAATATTTAACGCTTTCCTCGCGTATTCCATACCAAGAGATATTGAATCTGAAGAATATTCTTCAGACAACTGAATAAACAGCTTAATCTTTTTTTCCGGTGATGCTGCCTCGGTTAATGCTTTTAAACTATCAATGTTTGATGAAAACAATGCACGCCCCGTCACGAAGACAAAAATAACACTCAATATCAGATATTTACAAAAACCTCTTCTCATATAAATTATGATATTTATTACTCAAAATTATATTAAAAAAACAAAAAAATACTGAATTAATTCAATTTTGTTTTGAATTAACTTAATTTTACATTCACTTTTCCTTTGATAAGTTTAAAGCATTAATCCCAAATTAAATGAAAAGAAGAACGCGCGCGTATTTAATTATAATAGATATTTTTATACTATTATCTTCTTTCACACTTGCCATTTTATTAAAAAAGGGCGCGACCATATCTTCTTATTACCAGGATAAATACCTTATCTTTTATGGTGTTTTATTATTTTTATGGGTTATCATTTCTTTTACAAGAGGTAAATTCAATATCAAAAAGAAAACATCATTCCAGGTTTACCTGCATATTATCAAGTTAAATGCTGTCATTCTTGGATTTGCCGCACTGTTGATGTATTCATTCCGTCTTTTGGATTATTCACGATTTATTGTACTGGGGACCATTTTAATAGCCACGTTTTTTGAATGTATATTGGCTTCCATTCAATATTTGCTTCAAAACACCAAATTAGGAGAACACGAAGCAAAGCCCCAAAAATATGATGGAAAAAGCATTCGCAAAAAACAGAAATTCCCGTCTGAACTTCCGGCCCTGGGTGTTAAAGATAAAAAAATTGTCCCCTCCAGTCATATTGTTGACACCATCAAAGCAGAAGCGGGAGAAGACGTGTATCATTTCTTAAATGAACACCTTAACCTGAATACACCTGATTATATTATACTGGCAACAACTACACGATTTAACATTGACAGACTACCTGATAATTACTATAAACATATTATTAATCTTAAACGAGTAAATGATATCCGGTATGTAAATAAATTTTTTGAATCAGTTAATGCTAAAATCCCCTATAATGGAATGTTTGTAGGATGTGTTGAAACAAAAGACGAACGAAAAAAAAGATTGTTAAAAAAATACCCTCCAGGCCTGAATATTATTTATTATAGCCTTGATTTTATCGTGAAACGTGTTTTCCCTAAATTCTCTATCAGTAAACAAATATACTTTTTAATGACCAGGGGTGAAAACCGGGTAATTTCGGAAGCCGAAATATTGGGACGCTTGTATTCATGCGGGTTTGAATTAATATTAAAAAAAGAAATCATAGGCCATTTATTTTTTGTAGCCAAAAAAACAGGTGAACCGGCCTTTGACGAGACACCTACATACGGCCCTTTTATTAAATTACCACGAATAGGAAAAAACGGCAAACTTATTCACGTTTTCAAATTACGCACCATGCATCCTTACGCCGAGTACATTCAGGATTATGTTTATAAAACCAATGCATTACAAGAAGGGGGGAAATTCAGTAATGATTTCCGGGTAACAACATTGGGAAAATTTTTCAGGAAAACATGGCTTGATGAATTTCCCATGATCATTAACCTTATCAAGGGAGAAATGAAACTCATTGGAGTAAGGCCATTAAGCCAACATTATTACAATTTATATTCCGAAGAATTACAAAAAAAACGAGTACAATACAAACCTGGTTTAATCCCGCCTTTTTATGCTGACTTACCTGAAACACTTGAAGATATCCAAAATTCAGAATTAAATTATCTGAATCAATACGAACGACACCCTTTTAAAACAGATACGCGCTATTTATTCAAAGCAATATACAATATTATATTTAAAAAGAAAAGAAGTTGTTGAGTTCATTTCGTGTTTATCCCGGTTAATTAACCCCGGTACAGTCATTCTTCCTCACGGGGCAGTTCGTTACGTTTGTCCAAAAATTGCTCATTCACGGGAGTAAACCGCGCGTTTTGGGGCTTCACGAGCCTCGTTATCGAACATTATGATTCAAACACTTGACTTTAGAGACGGACACGAATTAAAAATATTAATAAAAAATTAATCATAAATCCTTTATAATTTTAAAAAATGTTGTATTTTTGCCGTCCGTTTTAAATTTTAAAATATTTTTTAATTAAAAAGACCTGAAATAGTGAGTGAATTAAGTTATAAAACCCAATCGGTAAAAAAAGATGACATCCAAAAAGAATGGCTTCTCGTGGATGCTACAGATCAGGTATTAGGAAGACTATCATCAAAAGTAGCCAAAATATTACGCGGGAAACATAAAGCGTACTTTACTCCACATGTTGACTGTGGTGATTATGTAGTGGTTATCAACGCGGAAAAAATAAGATTAACGGGTAAAAAATGGACAGATAAGGAATACATCCGTTATTCCAATTATCCCGGGGGTCAAAAGAAAGAGATTGCTAAAGAAGTACATGAAAAATATCCCGCTCGCATCATCGAACGTTCTGTAAAAGGTATGCTCCCTGGAAATCGCCTTGGAAGGAGCATCTTTAAAAACTTACATGTTTATGAAGGTGCCGAGCACAAGCAAGAAGCACAAAAACCTAAAGAAATCAAATTAGACGACATTAAATAATTATTTATTATGAACCCATGACTAACATTTTGTCACACGAGCGGGAAGATTGTTGTCTTTCTGTTTAGATATCAGACAATGAATTAGTCTCGTGGCGGGTTCCATATGACCTTTAAAAATTAAAAAATATAAACATATGAAATATATACATGCCATAGGAAGAAGAAAAAAAGCCATAGCAAGGGTATATATGGCTGAAGGCAAAGGAAATATCACGGTCAATGAAAAAGACTATAAAGAATATTTTCCTTTACGATTATTTCAGGACAAAGTTGAACAACCGCTTAATGCTGTTGAAAAAAGAAATGATTTTGACATCAAGGTGAATGTTACGGGAGGTGGTTTTAAAGGACAAGCTGAAGCATTACGACTTGGCCTGGCTCGTGCTTTACAAAAACAAAATCCCGAACACCATGCTGTACTTAAACCCAATGACTTGCTTACAAGAGACCCTCGCCAGGTCGAAAGAAAAAAACCTGGCCAACCCAAGGCAAGAAAGAAATTTCAATTTAGTAAACGCTAATATTTCGAATATAATCGAGTTTAGTATCTAAATTTCCGGAACTTCAAATATTCAATGAAACGACTCCGGGAATTGCCAATTTGTAGAACGTAAACTTAAAAATGAATGTCACGAACAACTTTCAAAGAATTACTGGATGCAGGTGTACATTTTGGACACCTTAAAAGAAAATGGAATCCTAAAATGGCCCCATATATCTACATGGAACGAAATGGGATTCATGTTATTGATTTACATAAAACTATGGCAAAGCTGGATGAAGCGGCCAATGCCATGAAACAAATTGCCAAATCAGGACGAAAAATCCTTTTTGTCTCCACGAAAAAACAAGCAAAAGACATCGTGAAAGAAAAAGTTGAACCACTCAAAATGCCTTTTGTCACGGAACGCTGGCCAGGTGGTTTGCTTACCAATTTTCGCACGATCAAAAAAACGATCAAAAAAATGTCTACCATAGAAAAAAATATGGAAGAAGGCGTTTATGACACGCTCTCTAAAAGAGAACGTCTGGCCATTGCAAGGCAAAAAGATAAGCTTGAAAAAAACTTTGGAAGTATTGCCAACATGGGCAGGGTTCCTTCTGCAGTTTTTGTTGTTGATGTATTAAAAGAACACATCGCTGTGAAAGAAGCTCAAAAACTTAATCTTCCACTATTCGCGACGGTAGATACCAATTCAGACCCTGCCGGGGTTGACTTTCCAATTCCTGCTAATGATGATGCTTCTAAGGCTATTGCATTAATCCTCGATGTGGTTACAAAAGCAGTTGAAGAAGGATTAAATGAACGTCAGCTTGAAAAGGAAAAATCCGAATCCGAATCAAAGAAAGAACCAAAACAAGAAAAAGAAAGCAAAGACAAATCAAAAACAACTACAGAAAAACCCAGGAGAAGCCGGGCAAGAAAAACAACTACGGCAAAAAAGGAGAGCTCTACAACACAACAAAAAACAGGTGAACAACAAACTGAAAAGAAAGAAAAAGCAGATATAAAAGAAAAAAAGCAGGAGTCTAACACCAGGAAAAAAAAGGATACGAAACAGGAAAAACCTGAAAAACAAGAGGTTCAGGAAGAAGAAAAAAAATAATCAACCAATAATATTATAAAATCACAATTATAATGGCAAAAATATCAACAGCTGAAATTACCAAATTAAGAAAGCTCACCGGGGCAGGTATTATGGATTGCAAAGAAGCATTGACAGAAGCTGACGGTGATTTTGACAAGGCAAAAGAAATAATTAGGGAAAAAGGGAAAGCAATGGCTTCTAAACGTTCAGACAGAGAAGCTTCCGAAGGTGCTGTTTTAGCTAAAACATCTGATGACCGTACAAAAGGAGTCATGATCGTTTTAAATTGCGAAACCGATTTTGTAGCCAAAAACAGTGACTTCCTCAACCTTGCAAATGAAATCCTGGAAACAGCATTGGACAAAGTTCCTGAAAGCTTAGAAGAACTTAAAGAAACAACACTGAATAGCACCACGATAAATGAAGAAATAATTAACAAAACAGGTGTTATTGGAGAAAAACTTGAACTTTCTTATTATGACTATATAAAAGCAGGACAAGTAACAGCTTATATCCATCCGGGAAATAAAGTAGCTTCATTGATCGGGCTGAACAAATCTTCTGATGATGAACAGATTGGGAAAGATGTTGCCATGCAGGTAGCTTCAATGAACCCTGTTGGAATAGATAAAGACGATGTCCCGCGAAGCGAGATTGACAAAGAAATGGAAATCATTAAACACCAAATCAGGCAAGAAGGCAAACCCGAGGAATTGGTTGACAAAATTGCCCAGGGAAAAATCAATAAATTCTTCAAAGAAAGCACATTGTTGAATCAGGCGTTCATCAAAGAAAATAAAAAAACTGTAAAACAATACATACAGGAAAAAGACAAAGACTTAACAGTCACAGCAATTAAACAATACAGTATAGCCGGATAAAAAAAGAGAGCCTTAGTGCTCTCTTTTTTTTGAATCTTTCACAATTAACAATCATGAAAAACACCCCAAAATACAACCGGGTTATGTTGAAATTCAGTGGTGAAGTGCTGATGTCAAACCAGCAATCCATTGATGAACAAAAACTCCGGTTTTTCACGAATGAAATAATTCAAATTGTTGAAATGGGGGTTGAAGTAGGTGTTGTACTTGGAGGTGGAAATATATTCCGTGGCTTAAAAGGAGTAGAAAAAGGATTTGACAGGGTAAAAGGTGATTACATGGGTATGTTGGCCACCATTATCAACAGCCTCGCGTTGCAAACTGCTCTTCAGGCAGAAAACATCTCCTCGAGGGTTTTTACCGCGTTTAGAGTTGAACCTGCTGCAGAATATTTTAACAGGGATAAAGCTCTTAAAGCATTACAAAATAAAGAAGTAGTAATATTTTCAGGTGGCACCGGAAACCCTTTTTTTTCAACAGATTCAGCAGCCGCGCTACGGGGTATCGAAATGAATGCAAACATTATTCTTAAAGGTACAAAAGTAGACGGGGTTTATAATGAAGACCCTGTTAACAACCCCGATGCACAAAAATATGATCAAATATCATTTGATGAAGTGTACCAGCAAGAATTAAAAGTGATGGACCTTACTGCATTCACCATGTGCAAAGACAACAACCTGCCCATTATCGTGTTTAACATACATGAAAAAGATCATTTAAAAAATATTATTTTAGGGAAAAAAATTGGTACATTAATAAAAAATTAAATATTTTTATATTCAGGATTAAGTATTATTTCAAAACTTAAAATTTACACTCATGGAAGAAGAAGTAAAAATAGCCAATGAACAAGCCAAAGAAAATATGGACAAGGCAATTAAACACCTGAACCTGGAACTTAAAAAAATCAGGACAGGCAAAGCCGACCCTAATATTCTAAATGATATACATGTTGATTATTACGGAACAAGTACCCCCATTTTTCAATTATCCAATATCAATACCCCGGACCCGCGTACTATCTCAATTCAGCCATGGGATAAAAACGTGATTGATGCCATTGAAAAGGCAATACAAAGCGCCAATTTAGGTTTAAATCCAAGTAATGACGGTGAACTGATCAGGATAAACATACCGCCTTTAACAGAAGAGAGAAGGAAAGAATTGGTGAAACACGTGAAAGCACTTGGTGAAAATGCAAAAGTAAGTGTCAGAAATGTACGAAGGGAAGCAAATGATCAATTCAAAAAAATGAAAAATGAAGGGCTTTCTGAAGACGAAGAAAAGAAAGCTGTAGAGAAAATGCAGGAAATGACCAATAAATACGTGAAAGACATAGATAAAATAATGGAAGATAAAGAAAATGAGATCATGGAGGTATAAATTAGTGCCTGTCTATAAAGTCGAGTGTTTAGGGGGCTTCTAATAATTCCTTCGCATCAAAATTTCCAGGGTTTTTTATAGA
>CAYPTK010000018.1:0-20794 GCA_964413555.1 uncultured Bacteroidales bacterium
CATACGTGCAACTTGATAATGATGAACTTTGAAAACGGCAACTACCGTTATAGCAGGAACTCTACTTACAGTACTTCTCTTTTGTATTATCTACCATGATTATAAAATGCAACCAAATAAAAAAATCCTTTTTTTATTTTTATATTGAGAATATTCTCATTATTTTTGTATTGTTAAAAAAAAATTAAAATGAAAAAAAGGGGCAGAATCAATTTAATCATTGATATAATCATGTTTTTACTCGTGATGATGATCGCGGGTATAGGATTCATGATAAAACATGTACTTGTCCCGGGATACAAACGTAACACGATATTTGAAGCAGATGTGGATTTGCTTTTTTGGGGGCTGGACAGGCATCAATGGGGAACAATTCATTTAATTCTTGGCTTTCTCCTCTTGTTTTTATTGTTTTTTCATATCGTGTTGCATTGGCCCATGGTAAAGTCTATATATAAAAGAATGATCCCGGGCAAAAAATCAAGGCAGGTTTTAGCATACATGTTTTTATTTTTTTCCATCCTGTTTGGGACAGGCCCTTTATTAATTCAACCGGAAGTCCGGCGTGCAGAACCAAATTTTATCAATTCAGGGCAACTGCCTGTAAACAGTAAAAAAAACAGCAATGCTCAAAAAAACAGTCTTTCATCCAAAGAAATTAAACACGTGGAAACATCAACTCGAAATACTATCTCGGGAACTTCACGCGGGGCAAAAACGAGTCCTCACGAGAAGTATAAATATGCTGATATAAACGTGGATGGTTCAATGACAATGAAGGAAATAACATCACGATACAACCTGTCATGTTCTGATTTCGCGAAATCAATCCAGGTACCTGTAGAGCATGCACACGTGCCATTTGGAAGACTTCGGAAGAAATATGGATTCAGGATAAGCGAAATAAAAGAATATATTCAAAGACACGCGAAATAATATGAATGTATACGGCCCTGTCCCTTCAAGAAGGCTTGGAAGAAGTTTAGGGATCAACAATATTCCATACAAACGATGTTCATATGCTTGTATCTATTGCCAAATAGGTAAAGCCATTAAAATGCAGTCTGTAAGAGAACCGTTTTTTAATCCGAAAGAATTGATTGAGCAAGTCAAAACAGTATTATCATCAATACAAGATAAAAACAATTACCCTGATTACCTGTCTATCGTACCCGATGGAGAACCTGCCCTGGATTGCAATCTTGGTGAGTTAATAGGAGGGCTTAAGACATTTGATATTCCCGTGGCAGTTATATCCAATGCATCACTTATATCAAGAAAAGACGTGCAGGAAGAACTGCTCAATGCCGATGTTGTTTCGTTAAAAGTTGATGCAGTCAATCAAAGTGTATGGAAAAAAATTAATAAACCATGTCATGCATTTTCTTTAGAAGAAATTTTAAAAGGCATGTTAGCATTCAGGCAAAAATACAACGGGAAATTGATCACGGAATCAATGTTTATAGAGCATGTAAATGATAATATTGATGAAATAACCGGTATTGCAAATTTTCTTAAAACCCTGCAACCCAAAATCGCTTATATTGGAATTCCTACAAGGCCCACGGCTTTTAAAAATGTATATTCATCGGATGAGCAATCAATTAATAATATATACCAGATTTTTTCAAAACAAGTCCAATCTGTTGAATGTTTAACAGGTTACGAGGGAAATGCATTTGCTTCAACAGGCAATGTAAAAAACGATTTGTTAAGCATTACCGCCGTACACCCAATGCGGGAAGAAGCCGTGAAAGAACTGTTGAGAAAAACCAATACATCGTTTGATCTGATTAATCAATTATTGGAAGAAAATCAACTCGGCAAGACAGAATACAATGGGAATTATTATTATATAAGAAAATTCACAAAATAGCCCTCCCCTGGTTATAAAACATCGCGGGTAAAACCGGCACAATACATTTTAATGATCAAAAAAATGCCTTAATTTCTTAAATTTGTATTTTACTTCTTCTTACTTTTTAAACGTGAGCCATGATAAATATCTCGTATTATATACACGCTATTATAAAATTTATTTTAATATTTTGTTCGGTCAATGCATATGCACAAAAAATTAG
Source organism: uncultured Bacteroidales bacterium (assembly GCA_964413555.1). Taxonomy (GTDB): domain Bacteria; phylum Bacteroidota; class Bacteroidia; order Bacteroidales; family JBBRXJ01; genus CAYMKE01. The sequence continues at coordinate 2,082 of CAYPTK010000018.1, forward strand.
CGTGAGTGTATACAATGATCAAAATATTGAAGCTGCTGTATTTTCCCCGGTAAGCGGGAGATATAAATTTTTTGGAGACAGCGTGTTTATCCGGTACATAGAGGATTCGCGGGCAATATATGTTTCATTAACAGGAAATAAACTGATTGCCACGGATGTAGATGGAGAAATCGGCAGGTATAATACCATTCAGTTCAAGGGTGTATCCGAGAAAAACATGCTGAAAGTCAGGCCAGTATCACCTGCTCTCCCGTACAGGATATATGATGATGACTTTTTTTTATCTGAAAAGTATGATCGTTTGATGATCATCAATGAAGCAGATTTTGAACACTATACTGCCGGGGTGATCGAGACTGAATGCGGAAGTGGACGGGAAGTTGAATTTTATAAAGCCATGGCTGTAATCACACGGACATATGCACTGAAATATTTGCACAAACATAACAATGAAGGATTTCAGCTGTGCGACGGGGTGCACTGTCAGGCTTATAAACATCATGCCAGGGATAACAAAGTGGTAGAAGCAGTTCACCTGACACACGGGGAAGTATTATTGGGCAACGACACCTCTCTCGTTACTGCTGCTTTTTTTTCGAATTGCGGGGGCGAAACGGCCAATTCAGAAATGGTTTGGCTACAAACAAACCCGTATCTTAAATCAGTCAATGATCCTTATTGCAGTGCCAAACCCAATGCCCGTTGGAGCAAAACCATCCCGGTAGAAAAATGGAAAAACTATCTCGCGACACGAGGAGTAAATCCTGAAAAAATCAATAACCGTGACATCCGGTTTCAACAAAAGCACCGGAAAAAATATTATAAAATCAATGGACATGATATTTTATTACAGTCAATCCGTAAAGACTGGAACCTGCCATCCACGTTTTTTGAAATAAAAACAAGCCGGAATGATTTAACCATGGAGGGTAGAGGATACGGCCACGGGGTAGGGTTATGCCAGGAAGGCTCTATGGTGATGGCTCGAAAAGGATTTGATTATAATGAAATAATTGACTTTTATTATCAAAATGTTAAAATTGTCAACTTTATTAAACTCGAACGCCTGTTGCATAAAAACGGCCTGTATTGAACCCGCCATCTGGTATACAATGATGATTATAGTCAGGGATCATCAAAAATGGATGTGATTCGGGAGCACGTGCACGCTAAAAATGAAAGACCATCAAAGGAACATTGGTATGGAAAAATATTTTTTTGGTCAGGTTTGGCCTGAATAAACGAATAATAATATTTTTCTTGTGCATGGTCAACGAGATCATATCAATGTTTTTCTGGTTAATAAAATCCTGTAATCCATCCAACACGTCGTCGTTTTGAATGATATCGCATTCAATATTGTATTCTCCATAGTATTCATTAAAATACGATTTAATACGTTGCATTTTAGCTTTTAATACAGGGTTACCCGGTTCATTTTCAATATGAACACAGTATACATAGGGATTGAATGGAGCCATCAATGTCATCAGGCGCCTGAGTGCAGAAAAATCAGAATCATCAAAATTTGTGGCATACAAAACATTCACGCGTTGTTTTGATTCTATTTTCGTGTTTTCGGGAATTGCTAAGACAGGGACCTCGACATTCTCAACGATTCTTGTTGTCACCCTTCCCATGAAATCATTATTCTTCTTATTTGCCCCTTTCGTGCCGACAACAATTAAATCCGGTTCATATTCTTCATTGATATTAATGATTTGCTCATCAATAGACCCGCTCACTAACGAATAATCAATATTAACCCCGGAAATGTTCCGTTTTTTAATGCTTTCCCTGAGGCCAGTAACAACCTTCAGGAGCCGTTTTTTAGCATCCTCTTCAATTTCAGTAATGTATTGGTCAAGCGGAAGATTGTAATCCAAATCATCTCCCAGTGGTGTAGCATCAACATACGGGTTATAAAACGAGTGGAATAAATGAATATCTGCATTCAGTTTATCAGCTATATTAAGTGCATAATGTGCTGCATTGATTGAATAATCCATGAAACCGACTGGTACTAAAATACGTTTGATCTCGATATTTTCTTCCGGGATTTTAATCTCTTCTTCACCTAATTCACGATTGATCTCTTCTGCAATACCAAGGGCTTTGCCAAAATCTTTTTCTTTAATCCGCACCTTCAATTGTTCACCGGGCATTGTCTCTCCTATGTCAGGTGGTTTTAAATAACATTCAATGTGATTTTTTTCAAGCCTTTCTTTTAATATTTGAGACCTGTAATATGATTGAGTTGCCAGTGTTACTAATTTATCTTCCATGATATTCAAGGGTTTGGTTTTTAACTATAGAAAGCTAATTTAGAATTAATATAGATTAGGATGATGTTATGAAATTATTTTTGTAAATTTATAAATATTTAAAATTTAATAATCATTAAATCATATAAAAAAAGACTTCAATAATTGTACCAAATAGTTATATATAACAAATTCAAATTTCTTGTCCTGTATTGTTTGTTGTTTTGTATGAAACTGATCATGTGCGCGCAAACAAATTACACTACAGGCAATGAAGCCTATGTAAACGAGAAAACCAGGGGATTCACACCTGTAAAGATAGGAGGAGGGGATGTTATATATTATTTTGATGACCAGCATCAAGTATACAGGAATGGAGAAAATATTCTCATCCCTGATTTGACGGACATTCCCGATGGCCATACAATGGATTCAAACACGATGTATGGATTCGGGCAAACAGATTCTTCGGGCAATACTGCTTTTCAATGGGATGCTCAATCAGTGTTGACACGGCCAAGCAGGTTCGATGTTATCAACATGTTCGTATCTCCTGTTTCAGTAAATAAAATGACATTTGCCACGGCATTGCAATTTAATAACAACGCGTGTTCAGCGTATGATAATTGTATTGCAATAATTGACGGCCCGGACTCGTCATTGGCATATTTAGATGATGCAGTGAAAAGTGGTTCATATAGCATTGGCGATGGCGAAGAATTGATTTCTGCAGGCATGCTCAAAGGGAATGATATTACTCAAAAAGTTTCACAGCAACAACTTGCATCTACACCTAACAGGAGCTATTGTGTTGAAACATATGGTGAAGGATGGCGACTGCCGACTGATATTGAAGCAGGGCATTATAATGATGAAACCGGTACAGGAAACGGTTGGGATCATGGCTACAGGGGAGACACGGGCATCTCGGGCTACATGTGGACCTCGTCGGTTTTTTCACTAACATCAACCCAAAATAATTATACAGTCAAACGATGGCCGGTTTCTTTAAAAGATGGTACATGGGAAAATTGTGCCGGGTTCATTAATATTGGCAATCACGTGCGATGTGTATTTTCCGCGAACAATCACGTGTTAACCGGTAAACCCGCGAAAGAACGTCAAGAAGATTTGGTCGTGGTCTATCCAAACCCGGCGAACGCCTATATTCATGTCAGCATTCAGGAAAAAAGCGATTACTCGCTTGAGATTTTTAATACTCACGGGAAAAAAATGTTAAGTAAAGTTTTAAGAAGCAGCACTACTGTATCAGTAGATTTTTTGGGGGAAGGAGTGTATTTTCTTAGACTAATATCCAATAAAAAGGACACGTGTTTCATTAAAAAAATCATAAAAGATTAAAACATATATAAATATATTTCGTAAACTTGAACTATCTTTTATATAAATAAAAACAAAAGCAATGAAGCATAAAATATTACCCGTTTTGTATTCAGTGAGCATTCTTGCCCTTATATGCCTGGGTTCATGCAAAAAAGAGCCTCCAACAAGGGCCTATGCCGGTGAAGATCAGTTCATTTATGATACCAATGTTGTCGTGTTGGATGGAAATAAAGCGACTTCAGGAAATGGTGAATGGAATATTTTAAAAGGGAGCGGGGGTGTTATTGAAGAACCGGGAAATCCTAATTCTGTTTTCAGGGGAAGTTATAATGGAAGCTATGTATTGAGATGGACGATTAGCAATTCGGTAGGTTTTTCAAACGATGATGTAACGATTGCATTTTTTAATGCCGTTGCTTTTACAGCTCAAGATAGTATTGTTGTATATGACGATACCACGTTTCAGCTCACGGCACAAGAGCCCTCTGAAGGAACCGGGCATTGGGAAATTGTTTCCGGGCAAAACGGGAGCATTGATGATATTTATTCTCCAAAAGCCACGCTTACAGGTCATTTTGGTAATACTTACGTGCTGAGGTGGACGGTTGAAAACCCCGGGCCAAGTGATACTGCCATTGCTTATGATGAAATGCAGGTTTCATTTGTAATAGATCAATTATATCCTCGTGCAAATATCCTGATTCCGGATACAATCGTGTTTAGTTCAACAAGTATATCCCTTGCAGCAGAAACACCGGATATTGGGAATGGTGTATGGACTATCCTGGATGGGGCAGGGGGGAGTATCGGGTCTTCTAATAACCCGAATTCATCATTTAACGGGAGCCTTGATGCAGCTTATACACTAGAATGGACAGTTACCAACAGGTATGGGGAAGATGCAGATACCGTGAATATCACGTTCAGCTCTCCTGTTTCTGCCGAGGCAGGACAAGATAAGCGTGTTCTGTCAAACGCGCCTGGTATATTTCTCGATCCAAGTTCTCCTCCACCGGGAGGCACGGGAGAATGGACCTTTGTACAGGGACAAGGGGCTACCATCAGCAATGATACATTTCACGCGGGTTATGCACATGATTCAATCGTCTATATCCTCGAATGGAGCGTTTCGAACTTTAATCAAAGTGCATCGGATGCTGACAGGGTGACAATTGTCGTCGCGTTTGAATGTGGAACAAATGATGTTAAAGATCAGGATAATAACTACTATAACACGATCAACATAGGAAACCAATGCTGGATGAAACAAAATCTTAACGTGGGCCAAATGATACTCAGTAGTTCGGATCCTTCAAATAACAGTACCATAGAAAAATATTGTTATGATGATGATGTAAATAATTGTGCAACATGTGGAGGGTTATACCAGTGGAATGAAATGATGCAATATTTGACTACCGAGCCTGTACAAGGTATTTGCCCCGAGGGATGGCATATTCCCTCTGACGATGAATGGAAAACACTTGAGATGTCTTTGGGCATGAGCCTGACCGACGCCAATAAAGGCGGTTGGAGAGGAAGCCCCACGGGAACAAGCCTGAAACAGGGAGGCGCTTCAGGTTTTGACGCGCTGCTTTGTGGCAGGTGTTCAGAAACAAAGTCATTCCTGCTTAACAGCAGCAACGGCTATATCCAGTCTTCAACACAAGGCAACGGCAACATGTATATACGCGGGTTAGAAGATGCTTCCGGTGAAGTGGGCAGGATCAATGAACAACCCAAAACAGCGGCATTTTCCGTGAGATGTATACACGATTAAGCATCTTGTTTCGTTCCCTTGTTTAGAAATCAGAGTCAGGATTTGACTCACTTTTTGTTTTAAAACATATTTTACTATGAAGTATTCATTGTATTTATTGATATCCATTGGATTGACATTATTTATTTGTACATGTGAGAATAAAGACAATACAGTTCCTGATGATTCAGTTCTCGAGTCATTTGATAGTTTGGCTGCCACCAAAAAATCTATTAACATGGGTGACTCAACAATTATTACAGCATACTATACCGGTGAAAAGTTAACAAGGGAATGCTTTAACTGGTCTACCAATAGCAACGCTCCCATCATCCATATAGATGGCAACCCCGGGCAGGTTTATTTTTTTGCAGACCCCTGTGTAGGGCCGGGTTCCGAAAATAATGTGTATTGTGAAATCTCGGCGAACAATAATAAAGAAAAAAAATCAATCACTATTTATATTAGAAGCCCCCTTAAGGATTGAAACGTCCATGACTAATTAGTGTTTGTCTATAAAGTCCGACTTCTTCGTTATGCTCGATGGAAAAACAATCCATTTACGCGAGTAAACTCCTTATTTTTCCATCTTCGCGAGCCTCGAATTCGGACTTTATAGCCTGGACACTGACTTTATAGACAGGCACTAATTATTTAACACGTGACTGATTATAAAAAGAAAAGAAAGGTATAAAGGGTATAAACTTCATAGAATTACGCTTGAAAATTAAAAATAAAGATATGAACCATTGGATTTCATGTATTTTTCTGCTGTTCTGCCTGTTGGCAAACACGTATTCACAATGTTTTACCTCACCCGGGAATCCTATAGGAGGGAATTTAAACATGGGGGTGGTTAATAAACAGTCATTGCGTGTAGCTTCTTTTTATAAACACAGCACGTCAAGCCGTTATTTTTTTGGAGACCAATTATATACAGAAGAGTTTGGGACCACGTTTGACAGGGCATTGTTTGATTATATTGGCGGTTTCCTGGCATACGGGGTCACGGAAAAATTTACTTTGGAAACGGAATTCGGGTATTTTATAGATAAAATCAGGTTCTTTCCGGTGAAAGCAAATGAAATTGGCAATGGATTTTCAAATGCATTGATCACCGCGAAATATAAAGCAATTTCAAACCCGGGTAAACGGTTTGAAACCACTATTGGCATTGGAGGAAAAATACCACTGCGGCACGATGCTCAAATAAAAAACGGGGTGGAATTAGCTACCGAAGCCCAGTCTTCTGGCGGAGCTTACGGGTTGGTGGGGAAGTTATACGTCATCAAAGAAATTCCCTTCCAGGCACTCAGGTTTTTCCTTATTACACAATTTGAACATAACTTCCCGAGTATTCCCGGTTTTTATGAGCATAAACAATATGAATTTGGAAATGCACTCACAACCTCATTTTTTATAAGTAAACATTTGCATTTTCCCCCTTCACTCGAGTGGTTGAGTCAAAATTGGACTGCTATCTTGCAAATACGCAATGAAATTAAAGGGAAAAATAAATACCTGTCAAAAGACATCCCCGGCGCTCAATGGAAATATGTACCTAATTCAGGAAGCGTGGTCTTTTTTATGTCGCCACAACTTAATTACACGTTAAAAGAATTATGGAATTTTTCGTTAACATTTGACATCCCTTTGTACCAGTATTACCAAAAAAAGCAGATGGCTATAGATTACGCGTTTAATATTAATGTAACAAGGGATATTTTAATGTAACCCTATTTAACTTCGTCATAATCAATATAATCCCCTTTGTTTTTATCGAATATCTTTTCTTTGCCCCGTTTATCCTTATTTTCTATGATGACCTCCCCTTCTTTTTTGGTGTCAGAATACCTTGTTCGTGCTCCATAATTACGTTGCATTCGTTTAATAAAATACTTAGCAACATGTGGCATCGCGTATTTAATCAATAGTTTTAATATATAATAAACAGCTGCAATTATTAATATTGTTCTTAATAATCCTGTCATTTTGTTTTTATTTTACATGTTTAATCCAAATTATGTCTTAGAACTTCGTAATGAGCATTAAAAATACGATAAAACAAGGATGCAATGCCTTGTTTTGAAGTAGTTTTAATGTGTAATAGATTTTCTAATGCATATTTTGGGTTTAATAGTGTTGTTCCAAATAAATTGTTATTGGCTCGAATCTCGGGCACTAATAAAGAAGTTGTATACAAATACTATTTTATTAAGTAGCTTTTTTAAAATTACTTAATTCACTTCATTTATTAACATAGAAACGAATAAATAGATGTATTATTCTACGTGTTAAAATATAAATAACAGGATATTATTCAACGAGAGGCCTGTCAGTAATTTCATGCTTACATCCAAATTCAAGATTCAGGCCAAAATTAAGGTTAAACCCGTGAAAATCGTATGGTATCAGCACGGCATTTTCATTTTTGGCAGAGATAGAAGCGGTGGATGTATTATTTGATGCACTATTAAGCAAATTGTCTCCTTCGGAAGAACCGCTGAAATCAGCCTCGTTAAAGTCAACCGGAATATTGTCACATATCACGTACATGTTGAATGGCCCTACTTTAAAATTTAACCCAAGTCCTATGTTTTTATAGCGGTTATTCATAAAAGAATATGATATTGCACAAGAGAAGAAATTACTTCTAAAGTTGGCAGACATGGTCAGTTGGGAAGTCAGTTTGCTATTATAAAGCTGGGTTCGTGAGATAACACCCAGGCTTACTGTTTCAGATAAGATGTACCTTCCGCCAAAAAATATTTTCGTGGCAAGCGGGGTTGTATAATTAAATGATGAACCGAGTAGATTTAATGTATCTATGGTTTCATCTGCTTTAGTGGAATCAAGTACGTGGTTTAGATCAGCACCTCTAAATGAAAATTCTTCGGTTTGTTCGAGGTTTAACACGTTTTTACGCCATGAAATAGCCCCCAGGTCCACCACGCTCAAGTCAAATTCAAGTTTTTCAGATGGTGTGAAAATGAGTCCGAAATCAAATGCACCTCCCCAGTTGCTGGTGTTAAACATATAGTCTTTAATTTCTGACGATGATACTGTATCATTGCCAGTTATATCTTTAAAATAACCTTCGTCATCATAATTTACTTCCATAAATGAAGGCAGTGTAGCATTTATATTTATTGATGAGCGAGGAATTGACCACTTGTCCATGTCACTGGTGATTTTAAAACTGTTATACGATGACACGTTGGCCTTCCCGAAAAGTATTTTTCCACGAAATCCGAATGTCCACTCGTCATTTATTTTCTGCGATATGCCCAGCGCGTATTCCCTGTAATGTGTAAAATTAAACCCCAACCCGTCCATGTTCATCTCTCCTTTCGCGTTGCCATCGTCTCCAAGTAGCAAGAACAGGTCTTTAGGATAACCAAAATACGTGTTGATTTTTTCTTTTATATCAAATGTCACGTAATATTCATCGCTGAAGCGAACACCAATAGATGCCAGGTTAAAGGAAATGTCTTCACTTAAATGATTGATCGGCCTTAATGTATTGAAAAAGGCTTGTTTATCTCCTTCTTCAGGATGTAAAAACGTGATCACGGAGTCATTCAATGTTGTAGACTGGGAAACAAAACTGTTATATGTTAATCCGTTTGTATTATATGAAGTTTTAAACGGGCCAACCAGGGGGCATCCAATATATACATCGCACCTGTGCTGGCGGGCTGGATTTAAATAATTGGCCTGTGGTACTTCATCCATAAAGTACATGGTGTTGACTTCTTGTCCGTAAATGTTACTTACAAAAGAAATAACCAAAATAATTAATACAGGTATTTTTGATTTAATTCGTTTCATAATTTTTTATCTATTTGGGTCTAAATAAGATATTAAAAGCCTTCTAAATCTTCATTACTAACTTTATAATCTATATCAGCACCTATTTGTATATTAAATTCTTGATCAGCATATATTTTTATGTTGCGATTTTGATCTACATCGAATGTTTGGAAATAAGCACATAATATCATTTTTTTTACATTTTTCCATTTTTCAGCTATTTCGTCTCCTTCTTTAATGATTGAAATTTCATTACTGCTTATCTCCACGACTTCAAAATTATTGTCCATCACGGCAGCTTTGGTTAATAAACGATAATTATCAGGATTCGCGGGTGATGGGGCAAATAATGAATCAAGGTAATTGTTATTCGAGTCGGTTAAATACACCTGGCTTAGAATATCGGTAGGAATGCCATTTTCAGTAGAGATCGTTAATGTTAATTTTTGAATAATTGACTCATCTCCTTCAACAGTTGATGCATAATCAAAGTCCATTGTATCTCTTACACTGCTGTTATCCGTCCAGCCATAAAATGGCAGTTCTATTCTGCTGCCCAAAATAAGGTTGCTGTTGCGTTGTATGAATTCGTACATGTTAACAACACCTGAAGGATTGTAGATTGTTCTTACAGTATAGCGCAATACACTCGGGTTGCTGTTAAATGCATCGGCAAAATTATTAAGATTATCATCATTAAGTGTTTTGTTGGTATTCACGTATTCGCCAATTTGTGAAAGGTTTGGCCAGTTAATGTCAAATGCATTACTTCCTTTAAATGATAATGGAATGACAGTTCCGGAATCATTCCGTGTAAACATGTTTTCAAATTGAACCTGCATGGGCAGCCCGTATGAATTTTCTATATTAATGAATAACCTGGGGTCTTCAAAATGAAATTGTTTCATGCTTTCCAACAGGTCAATGTCGAGGTTTATCGAATCTTCGGCCATCAATGTATCCTGTCCGAAATAACCAAAAGCTGTTCTGTATTGTATGTTTTTTAATGAAACGCCAATATGGATCGAGTCGGTAGGCTCAACGCCATTGCCGGAATTTTCAAAATCAATGGTAATATTCACGGGGATTTCATTGGTTGGGCGGACTCCTAACGTGTAATTATATATATTTTGCTCTACTACATTATTATATCCGGACAAACCATTGTTTATCATGTAGGTGTAGTGCATCGACGGGTTTGTTTCCTGCCTGAGTGTTGGCAATTCAATTGTAATTGTCCCGTTATGTTTAATGGTAGATATTACATTGAATTCAAGGGTTATATCGTCTAAAACAATACTGTCAATAACTTCATCATCAAGCTGTAATGATAAGTTTTTTTCAAATGTATGTGGTAAATACGTTCCCCATTGGTTGGTGTCTTCGAGGCTGGGGTAATCAGAAGCTACATACCCCTCGTCATACCGTTGTACTCCAAAACTAAATTCTTGGATACCTGTTCTGGAGGTATCGCCGGTTTCATAAACAAGATACAACAATCCCCTGTCCGGTGAATCATACACGTCAACCCTGTCTTTTTGGTCGAATTCTGTTAATAGTTCCTCTACAGTGAAGCTCCCGTAGGCTACTGGTGTAATAATCCTTGAATCCAGTTCCATTCGTTCAGAAAATTTACTGTAATCATGATATTCTTTTACACAGGCATGCAAAATCAATAAAATGCTTAAAACAGCACTTGTATAGATTAAATATACCCATTTCCTGTTTTTGTATTGTAGTGATTTCATGCTATCTGAATTTATAAAGTATAATTATACAAAAAATTATGACTACTTCCAACAATTAAGTTAAAATTATTTTGAGAATCTTTGAATTTATTAATGCTAAATGGTGTAACTCCTGAACATGGAAAGTTTTCAGTTAGTTCGCCATTGCTCATGAATAAATAGATTTTTCCTGTTTTTTTATCTGTCACGCCCAACCTGTGGTCTCGTTCAGAAAAAACATAATAAAAAGGTTCTGTTTGAATGGGATGATGAAATTGATAATCAAAAATTTCTTCTTTGTTTTGCTGAAACACCTCGAGCTTATTTTCGTCAACAAAAATATAGTCTTTCGTACCATCTGCATCAAGGTCATGATATTTAAAATAATGAGTGGATGAATACGGGTGTATATTGACCTGTTCACCTTTCCCGTTGAAATAAATAAAGTGGACAGTGCCATTGGTGTCAGTCGTAACCAAACGAGGATTTGGCCCTTCCATATCCAGGAAGAAAGGATTATTTATTGATTTTGCAAAATGGTTATTGACTGTCACTCTTTCTTCTCCCCTGCGATTTAAAATATAAATTCTGTATTTATCCGCGAAAACAATGTAATCTTTCGTGTCTATCCTGAAATGCTGCACGCTTGACATTACCCGGGTTTCGGTTTTGTCAAATGCCCATCCTTCCAATAAATTACCTTCTTTGTTATAATTGTAAACCTTTTTGTTTTCACAACTTACAAATATACGGTAATTTTTATTCTTTTCATAATCGAACAAAGAAATCCCTGTCGTTGCCGGTGATCTTAGTTTAACAGGATACCGCTCTACATTATTCCCGTTTCTGTCGAGCAAATGAATATGATTCTTTGTACTGAAAAGCATTTGCAGGTTTCCATTTTTATAATAATCTACCTGGTAAATATCGCTTATTATTTTCCCGTTGATCTGTTTTTTCCATAATGTTCTCCCGGATGGATTAATCAGGTAAACATTGTTATCCAGGTCCTGGACAAATATTTCATTCTCACCGGTATGATGATTTTTAACAAATGCAGGCTTGTTCCATACATTCGTGTCCAAAACACTTTCCCATCGTGTATTTGCAGTTTGCCTGAGTTTGTCATCATATTTTATAAACAGGTTATTATAAAACATTTCATTTCCCTCGGAACTGATTTGTAAAAAGCAGTTCTGTGCATTGCTTAATAAATCATAATGGTCATTATAAAAATTCAGTATGTCATCTTTTAAAAATTCAGACAAGAATAATTTCCCGGCCGCGAAATTTATGTACGCGTAAAAATTTGACTGTGATGACAAATATTTACCCGTGTTTTTAAATATAATATTATTATTAAATGTTTTTCCAAGGGTATGACGGTATTTAAAACTGGCAAGTGATTTTACAGAACTACCGAAAACAAGGTGATTGTCAATAAATAAAAAATGATTGCATGATTGATGGTTGAATATTTCTCCAAATAATGCAGGGATGAATGAGCTTTCCGGGAACATGTATATATTAAATGTTTCATTCCGGTCTATTTGGTGTTCTTTGATGTAATCTGATTCAGGTGTGCCGGTTTTCGCGGCATGCCGCGAAATAATTTCTAAAAGTGCCTCTTTGGCAATGCTTTGCCCCTTTGTATTCATTACAACAAATGTATTTTCTTCAAGTGAATAATTTTTAAAGTTCGTGAATACAAGTGCTATCTCGGTATTAAAAAATTTGTTTAGAAATTTTTCGGGGGTCATTTTATAATTATTTTTAAATCGTTCATTTACCTTTTTATAAAAAGATATATTACCGGATTTATTTAAATAGAGTTTATGATTTTTTTGAAATGATTCAATATCTTTAATTCCTAATGCAAAAAAACCACCGGTTGCCGATGGGATAATATTTTCAAGGTTAAACTCGTGTGACGATTGGTTTGCCAGGGTTGACAGGAAATAATTAAACGAATCATTGGCATAACTCAGGCCGTTGAACAGGGCCGCGTCGTTTTTGATTTTTACATCTAATTCCGTCCAATTGGCAACGTGTTTTATGCCTTGTATTTTTTTGCCGGGATCAATAAATGTTCTTACAAAATCGGGCAGGTTTTGATGGTTTATGTAAATATTTGCCGAAGCCTTTTTCCCTGCTGTCTTGGCAGTCTTTATAAAATTCCCGTCGTCTGTCACGGAATGATCTAAATTAAGCTGACGTACAGCGTCTTCTAACAGGATTGATGAATAACTGAGTATAAAAATTCCTTTGTACATCGTGTATGAAAAAGAAGTATATGATTCCCCTCCCCGGACAGGGTATTTTACCTCGTGAATGGTGGCCTGACTGTATTTTCTTTCTTTTATATTTCCCGTTGAAATATGTTTGCTGATTTCTTCTTTGATCTTATTGTACATATTCGGGTAAGGAAGACTGATATATCCAATCGTGCCTATTTCGCTACGTCCTTTCTTATGCATTGAAAAAATTAGAGGTTGATCTTTAAATAGTTGTTTTATGAATTCCTCTGAACGGTAAAGCGAATCCAAAAATGCAAATGTCTCGTTAAATTGTTTACATTCAGGGATGTTTTTTAATTTATCCCATAATTTGTTTTCATCTAAAAGATTATGAGATAATAATGGAAAATCATTGACTTCAATGATGAAAAAAGCATCAAGAGGAACAGCATTCAACGCGTTGGTATATTGCACGCGGCTTTTTCTAAAAAGGAAAAAAGCAACGATTATCAGGGCAACAGCGCTTACAACAATAGTACTCGTAATCGTTTTTTTATGCATGTAAAAGTATTTTTCTTTTTTTTATATGTATAATATGATTTTTGAAAGTCAAAGGTATAAATTAATCCCAGATTGATCAAGATAATTATTCAAATAACGAACATGGTTAGTATATTTTTATGAAAGTTTTTTTCAGATGTACAACCTGCAAAAAAAAACAACTATCCTGCTACAAACATTTAACCGTTGAATCTGTTATATTTTTTCTCGTGTCCTGGGGTTTGCAGATGTGCCGGCCGGCCTTATTCTTTGTTTTTAGTGTCAATGATAATTGTAACAGGCCCGTCATTAACCAATGATATATCCATCATGGCACCAAACTCACCTGTTTGTATTTCTTGCCGTGTATCATGGTGTAATTGCTCAATAAATTGATGATACAAGGGAATGGCTTTATCAGGTTTTGCAGCCCTGATGTACGAGGGGCGGTTTCCTTTTCTCGTGCTGGCATGTAGAGTAAACTGGCTGATTACCAGGAGTTCGCCCTGCACTTCTTTCAACGACAGGTTCATCAGTCCCTCTTCGTCCGAAAATATTCTCAGCCCGGATATTTTCCTGCTTAACCATTGTATGTCCTCTTCATGGTCATCGTCTTCTATGCCTATGAAAATCAATAATCCTTTACCAATTTCCGATTTTTTCATGTTGTTTATTGAAACAGATGCTTTTGATACTCTTTGAATGATTGTTCGCATAATTATAATTTTAAAACACTATTCCTGTTCATTTGCTAAGCGAATGGACAAACCGATTCTTTTCCTCGGGACATCTATGTCCAATACTTTTACTGTTACATGTTGATGTAATTTCACGACATCTGCAGGATTTCTCACGAATTCATTTGCCAGTTCAGAGATATGCACGAGCCCGTCCTGTTTTACACCAATATCAACAAATGCCCCAAAATTTGTTATGTTTGTAATAATGCCCGGCACCACCATCCCGGTTTTCAAGTCTTCAATTTTATGTATATCCGGGGCAAATTCAAACATGGCCGCTTTTTCCCTCGGATCACGCCCGGGTTGGGATAATTCCGACACGATATCCCTTAGCGTGGGAAGTCCTGTCTTGGCCGTGACATATTTATTTATATCAATCTTTTGAATATTCTCCTCGTTTTTGATCAGCTCGCTCACGGTACACCCGATGTCTTTTGCCATTTTATTGACAACAGGATAACTCTCGGGATGTACAGCTGTATTATCAAGCGGATTATCAGAACCGGGAATTCTTAAAAATCCCGCTGATTGTTCAAAGGCTTTATCTCCCAAGCGATCGACTGATTTCAATGCTTCCCTGCTTTTAAATATCCCTTTTTTTTGCCTGTATAGAACAATGTTTTCTGCTAAAACAGGCCCCAGTCCCGAAACATTATTTAAAAGATGTTTGCTTGCCGTGTTTAAATGAACCCCCACGGTATTTACACATCGTTCAACAACAGTGGTAAGACTGTTTTTTAATTGTTGCTGGTTCACATCATGTTGGTATTGTCCTACACCAATGCTTTTGGGGTCAATTTTGACCAGCTCGGATAAAGGATCCATCAATCGCCTGCCAATTGACACGGCACCCCTTACCGTGACATCGTAATCAGGGAATTCTTCCCGTGCAACATCTGAAGCAGAATAGACAGAGGCGCCGGACTCGTTGACGATAAAAACCTGGATATCACGGTTGAATTTTATTCTTTTGATCAATTGTTCAGTTTCTTTTCCTGCTGTCCCGTTGCCTATTGCAATGGCTTCAATATTATACATTTCAACCAGTGATGATATTTTTTTCATGGCGAGCGTGGATTCTTTCCGCGGTGGATGCGGGTAAATGGTCGCGTTGTGTAATAACCCCCCTTGTTTATTCAGGCAAACGATCTTGCATCCTGTCTTGTATCCCGGGTCAATCGCCAGGATCTTTTTTTGCCCGAGCGGCGGCCCCATGAGCAGCTGTTCTAAATTGACAGCAAACACCTTGATGGCTTCTTCATCCGCGAATTCTTTTAATTTAGCTTTTTGCTCATTTTCCAGCGATGGTTTTAATAATCTTGAATAAGCGTCCTGGATTGTCATTTCAACTTGTTTGCCAATGTCATAAGGACTCCTGATAAATTGCCTTTCAAGTATTTCAACAGCTTGTTCTTTAGGGGGTGAAACAGAGATTTTTAATATTCCCTCCCGTTCACCCCTGAACATGGCCAATATCCTGTGAGAAGGGCATTTATTTATGTTTTCTTCCCATGCAAAATAGTCTTTGTATTTTGCACCATCCTCTTCTTTTCCTTTTTGCACCCTGGATGTGATGCATGCTTCCCGGTCAAACAGGAAACGAAGTTTTTTTCTTGCCTGTTGATTCTCATTGACCCATTCGGCTATAATATCACGGGCGCCCTGCAAAGCATCTTCAGCTGTTTTGACGTCTCCGCGAATGAAAGGTTTGACTTTTTCCCGGAAATTAAAATCTTTTTGATGCATGATGATTTTAGCCAGGGGTTCCAGGCCACGCTCCCTGGCAACAGATGCACGTGTTTTTTTCCTGGGTTTATAAGGAAGATAAAGGTCTTCCAGTTCATTGGTGTCAAAACAATCTGCAATCTTATGTTTTAGCTCGGGAGTAAGTTTGTCTTGATTTTCAATGGATTTTAGTATTGTTGCTTTTCTGCTTTCAAGTTCTTTAAATTTATTTAATTCATCCCGGATTTTTGTTACATCCACTTCATCCATCCCTTTAATTTGCTCTTTCCTGTAACGGCTGATAAAAGGAATGGTGGCACCGGACTCCAAAAGATGTATGACATTGTTTACAGGCTTGGGATCAAAGCCCGTGGTATGAGCTATAATACCTGATAATTGATGAGACATAAAAGGTTTTTATAATGTTTAAATTCCTCAAAAATAATATTTTTTAACTTTACCAGCACATACCGCTAAACCGAATTCGTGTTTATCCATAATTTTATAAACGGGCACTTTAATCATCATTCTTTACAGGTTGCCAATGAAAATTATTATTTTTGCCTGAAATAGTTGAATAAAAAATTAAATGAATTATGATCACGAATGAACAAATAGATTATCTTAAAGAGCGTCGAAATGCTCTGAGGAGGTATCTTTGACATTGACAATAAAAAAAACCTGATCTGGGATAAAGAACAATTAACCCAGGCAACTGATTTTTGGAATAACCCCAAAGAAGCAGAGGAACAATTAAAATATATTGCAGATCTAAAAAAATGGACCGGTGCATTTGATGAAATAAATGTTATGATTGATGACCTGGAAACGATGTATGAACTTTATATGGAAGAAGAAGCCGGGGAAAAAGACCTTGAAGATCTGTATATGAAAGCAGAGAAAAAAACAGGCCATCTGGAATTGCGAAATATGCTTCAGAATGAAGAAGATGCCCTGGGTGCCATCCTGAAGATCAACCCGGGTGCAGGTGGAACGGAAAGCCAGGACTGGGCCGAAATGCTATTAAGAATGTATCTTTTTTGGGCAGAAAAAAATGGTTACAGCGTTAAAGAATTAGACCGGCAAACCGGTGAAGAAGCCGGCATTAAATCGGTAACCCTCGAGATAGAAGGAGATCATGCATACGGGTACCTGAAAAGTGAAAACGGGATACACAGGCTTGTCCGGTTGTCTCCTTTTGATTCAAGCCACAGGCGGCACACTTCTTTTGCTTCCGTATTCGTGTCACCATTGGTTGATGACTCCATCGAGATCAATATAAACCCCACTGATATTGTTTGGGAAACTTTCCGGGCCAGCGGGGCAGGAGGACAACATGTGAATAAAGTAGAATCGGCAGTACGATTAAAACATATTCCTTCCGGCATTGTAGTGGAAAACCAGGAAGGACGCTCCCAGGCAAAAAATAAAGCCAATGCCATGAGGGTTTTGCGTTCTCACTTATATGAACTTGAACTGCGAAAACGGAAAGAAGAACAGGAAAAACTCGAAGGAGACAAAATGAAAATTGAATGGGGATCGCAAATAAGGAACTATGTAATGCATCCTTATAAACTCGTGAAAGATTTGAGGACAAATGTTGAAAAAACTAACGTGCAGGCTGTAATGGACGGGGATATTGACGATTTTATTAAAGCGTATTTAATGGAGTTTGGAGGCAATTCATAGAACCCAATTGCAACCTTTTTTTATTTATATCGTATGAATGTTAATATGCTAAATTTAGAAAATTGATAATTAATATTTTATGTTTTTTAAAGATTTCCCGTGACAAAATTGTTTTCCTTTTTTTAAAAAAATATTCGTAAATAAAAATATAATCATATATTTGCATCTATAAATAATTATCTACAAAAAAACGCTTAAAATAAGAAATATGAAAAAATTTTTTACTTTCCTAATAATTAATAGTGTAGTTTTGTTTTTAATAACAAATGTAAAGATATTTACCCAGGAAAATGAAAGCACTGGTTCTTCCGGGGCTCCTGTAAATTTCGGAGTAAAAGCGGGGTTAACGATGAGTGGATTTATTAATGAAATGAAGATGACATCAGAGTTTTCAAACAGCTTTATTCCCGGGGGTATTGGGGGTGGTTATGTCGAATATCCTTTTAATGATAAGTTTTCCGTTCAATTGGAAGCATATTTCAGTCAATTCGGGGGAAGCTATTTAATGCTGGAGCATGAAGGCCGGTTTGGACTTAATTTACCGGTTGATCCAAAATTCATAAAAAATAAGGTAACACTGAATAATTTATACATCCCTTTATTGTTTAAAGCTCAACTTCCTTTAGATATTGGTGGAAATCCTGTTGTTTATATAGGCCCTGATGTTACATACAATATTTATTCAGAATTAAGACAGAGTTATATAGGCTTTGTTTCGGGTTCTAGTGGTGTATGGACATCCAATGACCGGTATGAAGAAGTAACAGAGCTTTATGAACCACTGGTATACGGAGCTACTGCAGGAATAGGCATTGAGCTTGATACAGACTTCGGCCTCTTGTTAATGGACCTTCGTTACCACAGGAGCATTACAT
>CAYPTK010000019.1:0-16000 GCA_964413555.1 uncultured Bacteroidales bacterium
TAAATCAATGGTATAACAAATATCAAAACACGAGTTGTTTTTAATCGTTTCATAGTGTTGGCCCTGCTGAAAAGCAATCGCGGGAACTCCTTTTGAAGACTCGTTTTGATATATATTTAATTTAAGATGATCGCCATTTTTACCTACCGGCTTGGCAGTTCCCCTGTCAACAACGTTTCTGCTGCAAAAAACAGGTGTCATATTACCGGGGCCACAAGGCTCAAATTGACGAAGGATACGATATAATTTAGATGTTATTTCTGCCACGTCAATCTCTGCATCAATTTCCTGGCGGGGAATCAACATTTCATCTGTCAGCTGAGTGCTTGCAATCTCTTCAAATTTTTCCCTGAAAGCTGGTATATTGTCCTCTTTTAACGATAATCCGGCAGCATGATAATGTCCACCATAATTTTCCAATAATTCACTGCATTCATGAATGGCATTATAGAGGTCAAATCCAAAAATTGACCTTCCGGATCCAGTTACCATTCCATTGGATTTTGTTAGTACAATGGTCGGGCGATAAAAAGATTCAATAAGCCTGGATGCCACGATCCCGACTACACCTTTATGCCATTGTTCATTATATACAACCGTGCTTTTAGCATGTATTAAATCATCTGAACCATTGATAAGAGCCAATGCTTCTTCGGTAATTTGGCGGTCAACATCCTTCCTGTGATTGTTGCATGCATCAATTTCTTTTCCAATCTCTTCTGCAAACTCTTGATTATCAGACACGAGTAGTTCGACAGCCGAACTTCCTGATTTCATTCTTCCTGCAGCATTTATTCTCGGTCCCAGGCGGAACACGATGTCTTCTACATTGATTTCCTTCTTGTCAATACCCGCGATTTTCATAATTGAATATAATCCATTGCACGGGGTTGCATTCAATCGTTGAATTCCTAAATATGTAAGGACCCTGTTTTCATCAGTAATAGGAACAATATCTGCACCAATGCTCACAGCCACCAGGTCAAGATATTTTTTCAGGACACCGGGCTGTATGCCTGTTTTCTGAACGAATGCCTGGATCAGTTTGAACCCGATTCCACAACCCGACAATTCCTTAAAAGGATAAGAACAATCTTTTCTTTTGGGATCCAGAACAGCTGTTGCACCAGGTAAATTCTCCCCGGGCAAATGATGGTCACATACCAATACATCAATTCCTTTTTCCCTGGCGTACGCAATTTTTTGGTTTCCTTTAATTCCACAATCAACTGCAATGATGAGTGAACATTGTTTATTTTCAGCAAAATCAATTCCCTTGTATGAAATCCCATACCCTTCTTCATACCTGTCAGGAATATAATAAAAAAGTTCGTCTTTATGACATCCCGTCAGCAACTCATTCTTTAAAAACAAATACAATAATGCAACACCCGTGGTGCCGTCTACATCATAATCACCATACACGAGTATTTTTTCGTTATTCTCTAATGCTCTTTGTAGCCTGCTCACAGCAATATCCATATCCTTCATTAAGAAGGGGTCGTGCAAATGATCAATATCCGGCCTGAAAAAATATTTTGCTTCTTCATAATTATTGATTCCCCTCTGCATTAATAAGTTTGCAATACAAGGGCGTACGTTTAGTACATCACGTAAATGAGAAATAACCTGCTGATCTCCCCGTGGCTTGACCTGCCATAGTTTTTCCATCGTGTTCTCTGATTTAATATACGATCCAAAGATATTCAAAAAATTAAAAAAATTTTTAGTTTTTAATAACTTACCAAAAATTATACTATTTTTGTAAGTAGATAAATACTTTGATAAGTAAAAGAAATATTTACGCTTTATGCAATATCAAACCGGACATACAAAAAAAACAAATATGACAGCTGTTAAGACCGGCCCTGTTTTTTTTGTACGTAAATCATTTAATCTTTTGGAGAAATTATTTAGAAAACCTCTGAATGAACAGGTATTAATACTGGAAATATTATTTTATTTAGCATTGGCTCGTTCATTAATTCTATTCATTCCCTTCAAATATTATCATTTATTGCTTGAAGGAAAAAACATGCCTCCCCGTCAAAACAATTCTGCACTTCATTTCCAACTGATTAAGCTTATTCAACGTAATATAAAAAAAATGAGCAACTATGTACCATGGCGTACCAAATGCTTTGAACAAAGCATGGCTTTGAAATTAATGGCAAAACGCCGGGGAATTTCAATAACTTTATTATTGGGTGTATTGAAAAATGAAAATGCATTAAAAGCGCATGCATGGATCCATGAGACAACAACACCATATGATAAAAAATTCGCGATTGTAAAATCTTTCAAATAATTATTATTTAGCAATGGAAAATATCAATAATTCAAAAAAAGAAAAGAAAAAAGCCAATCATAAAAAAAGATGGAAAAAACCTTCGCTGATTGTATTGAATAAAGGTTGTACAGAGGGTGGCATAACAGTAGGAACTCCGGAACAAGGATTTTATACCGGTACCGGATCGTAAATATTAAACACATATTCCTAAACTCTAATATACCATTCATTAACAAGAATTACTAAATACATTTATCATTATGAAAAAAAATACTTTTTTTTGGGTTCTAACAATTACATTATGTTTAATCCAATTTAAAAATATTTCTTCACAAGAATGGCGAAATTCCAATGTTTTAATTTGTAATGGATTAATTGAATTGGAACAAACTAGTTTGGATGATAATGATAATTATTATTTAACAGGAAAGTTTCAAGACACTATTATCAATGTTACACCCCAAATTGTGGCAAATGACGGGTGGGACATTTTTATTGCCAAATACAATTCGGACTTTGAATTAGAATGGATTAACCAAATTGGTGGAGATAACAATCAATTTTTTAGTGCAAATTTTATTCTCGAAGATACGCTATATGTTGCGGGTGCATTTTGGGATACCACTTTTTTCACTCCTACAGATTCTTTAATTAGTACAGGAATGGCTGATATATTTCTGGCAAAATATACTCTAAGCGGTGATTTTGTTTCCGTACACCACCTCGCATCAAAAAGTTCCCCCCAGGTTCCAACAGATATATATGTATTAGAATCCAATCAGGTATTAATCAGTGGATTTTATAAAGATACAATTACGTTTTTTAATGATACTACATTTATTTCCTCAGGATGGAATACATTTATTTCCAAGTCATATGATGATCATTTAATATGGGTAAAAGATATTGTTTCAACTTCAAATACAAGAGTTCAAAACATCCGGTTGTATGATGACGGATATTATTTTAATGGGTATTTTAAAGATTCTTTATATTTGGATGCTCAGGATTTAAACAGTATTAATAGCTCAAATGATATTTTCTTATATAAAACCGGATTTGATGGCAGTGGAAAATGGGTTAGAAGAACATATGGGGCAAAAAATGATGCCGCTGGTAGTATCACCAATGATGACGTAGGAAACCTTTATTATACCGGATACTTTCAAAGCGATAAATTCACTGTAGATTCTACAGCAGGTATGGTTTCTATAGATACTTCATATAATAATGGTTATTGGGATATATTAATACATAAATTCAACCGACAGGGAAATCTGATCTGGAAAAAAGATTATGGTGGAACGGGTAAAGACTGGACACAGAACATCATTGAACAAAATAAAATTTTATATGTATCTGGATATTACTCGGATACTTTACAATTTGGAGAACAAGCATTGACTACAAATGGCGTGGAAGATTACGCGGTATTATTGGCCATGTTTGATACCGATGGAAACATGATCGCTGTAGAGACAATCAATGGCAGTGATAGCAATCAGGATGCCGGAACAAACCTAATAATAGACAATCAATACAATGTATTGGTGAGCGGGTACTTTAAATCTTCAAGCATCACTATCGGAGACAGTACATACATGAATCCGAATCCTGGAAGTAATGCATTATGGCTCGGCAAATACAAACCTGAATTCAAACCAGTAATCACATCACGCGAAAACATTTCCTGCTCGGGAAATGGAGACGGGGAACTCACGGCAACCGGATACTTTGGCATTCCCCCTTACAGTTACGAGTGGAGCAACGGGGCTCTATCACGATCTATTAGCGGGTTAGAACCTGGTATTTACTCGGTTACTGTAAGTGATCAAAATGATTCAACAGCCATTACCTCAGCGGAGATTACAGAACCTGCTGTTTTATCAGTCAGTGGTACAGCAACTGATATTGCATGTGCAAATCAAAAAAACGGTACCATTAATATTGAAGTAACAGGAGGGTCAAAACCTTATGAATACAGGTGGCAAGGCACGGGAAGCGGCCTGCATACTTCAGACAGCAACCAGGCCGGCCTGAGTAAAGGCATGTACATGGTTACTGTAACAGATAACAATGGGTGCACAGCCATGGACACATCCTACATCAATGAACCTGAACCAATTACATTTAATGGCTCTGTTGTAACCCCTGTTACTCCAGGAGACAGTATAGACGGTGCCATTAATCTTTCCGTACAGGGTGGAAGTGGCATGCCACAAGACTTTATCTATCAATGGGAAGGGCCAAATGGTTTTGTTGCTGACTCACAAAGCATTGACAGCTTAAGAGGAGGCAACTATCACGTGACCGTGACTGATACAAATAATTGCAAAAATGACACGCTGTTTGTTGTAAATGACACGTCACAGTTTATTGCATACATTTCTTATATAAAAAATGTCACGTGTAAAGGCGGTTCTGATGGAAAAGCAGAAGTATCTGTAATCAATGCAAACGGGGCCATATCTTACACCTGGGAAGATAATTCTGGTACTCCTGTTGCAGGTGACACCATCATTACCGGTGTTCCTGCCGACACTTACTATGTTACTGTAGTTGACGGAAACAATGACACAGCTATCGCATGGGCGCGTATAGAAGAACCAACGGATTCACTGGATGCTTTTGTATATCAAATAAACGATGAGCTGTGTGCCGGTGATTCTGATGGTTTCATTGACATTGATGCAAACGGGGGTATATTGCCATATTCCTACCATTGGGAAAACAATGATTCTACCCAGGATTTAATCAACGTGCAAGCAGGAACATATTCTGTAACCATAACAGATGCATATGGATGTCAGAAATTAATCAACAATATTACCGTCCAGGGATGGCCTGCATTGTCATTAGATATTTCTATCCTGGAACCCATCTCGTGTAATGGTGATAAAGACGGGATACTTCAGGCAAATGTCACGGGCGGAAATTCTCCATATACATATTCATGGAATGATGACGCGCATCAAACATTCAGCGTGGCATCAGGCTTAGCAGAAGGTATATACCAGGTAACAGTAACAGATAAGAACGGATGCGGCATTACCTCTTTCAAAGTACTTGAAGAACCTGAACCTATTGCAAGTAATATTTCAGTTAAAAACATAACCTGCAACGGGTTACAAGATGGCCAACTCGGCCCGGAAGTAACAGGCGGAACACCAAATTACAACTTCTTTTGGTTCAAAAACTCCAATTTTATAGGCAGTGATTCAAACCAGGCTAATTTGGGCATCGGCACCTATTCTGTGAGTATTGAAGATAGTCATGGATGTATACATAAAGATACAGCAGAAATCACTCAGCCTTTAGCATTGTCAATTATTAATGAAACCAGTGAGATAATTACTACCTGTGCAGGAGATTCGAATGGCATGATCAGTATAACTGCAAGTGGCGGCACACCCCCTCTTACATACAGCATTGCCCCTGATACCTTGGTTTCACCAAACACCGGCTCACTCGATGAAATCGGGCAAGACTCGTTCAGAATTGCATTAACCGGGTTACCAGCAGGTGAATACACGATTGAAATCAGTGATTCTAATTCCTGCGGACCCGTGAGCAGCTCGGTGTTCCAAATCACTGAACCAGATGAAATTCAAATCAATAACATTGACACCACGCATCTTAATTGTCATAATGAGCCAACCGGGAGCATTCTTGTTGAAGCAAGTGGTGGCAGTGGCGAGTTAATATACATTATCCATCCAGGTGATAGCAGTGATGCAACAGGTAGTTTTACCCTGCTTCCGGCAGGTGATTATTCTGTTGAGATTCAAGACACGAGTAGTTGTAGTGTTTATACCGGGACAATTACCATCACGCGACCCGGCCCCATCAATATCAGTGCAATTGACAGTACAAATCCTACTTCAATAACTTCATCGGATGGATCCATACATGTAACAGCTTCTATGGATACAAATACATTATTTTACAGCCTTTATAATGAATCTGACAGCATCACGATGAATACAAGCGGTGTTTTCAATAACTTAGCCGAGGGTACTTATACTGTAAGAATAAGAGCATCAGACGAATGTTCTCCAATTATTACAAATCCCATCGTGTTAAGTGCTACCAGCAGTATTATTATTGCAAACAATGATGTTAAACTCAACGTGTATCCTGTTCCGGCTGATGACTACATTTACATTCAAGCCAATAACAAGAATAATAAACCGGTTCGTTTAGAATTAATCAATAGTGAAGGACGAACAATTCATATTATTAAAATGAATGCAAAAGATCATGCCGTGAATGAACGGATAGATGTTTCTACATACCCGTCAGGAATTTATTTTATTAAAATTAATGGACATCTTGTTGCTAAAGAAAAAATCCTGATTCAATAATTAAAACCTTGCATAATAAACCCGTAGAAATTCTTGTTTTTCCACGGGTTTATTTTTTAAAAAAATATTCAAATTAATTTATGCGGATTGACAAATGGTTATGGACTGTAAGGATTTTCAAAACACGAAGCCAGGCAACGGAATCCTGCAAGAAAGGAAAAGTATTGATCAATGATGTCCAAGCAAAACCTTCAAGAGAAGTAAATGTTAATGATATTATTAAAGTTAAAAAACCGCCGGCTATTTTCACCTACCAGGTAACAGGTATCTTACAAAAACGTGGTTCAGCTAAAATTGCTTCGGAACATTATGAAGATCTTACCCCCGAGGCTGAAATCAATAAAATCAAAATAAAAAATAAAAACAAAAATATGTTCGCGTACAAGGGTGAAGGACGGCCCACGAAAAAGCAACGCAGAAAACTTGATGAATTTAAAAACATCCAATATAATTAACTCGGGAGAACATTATGATCATAGCAAGCGCGAAAAAAAAAGAAAATATTGCCGAGTACATCTTATACATGTGGCAAATTGAAGATTTATTAAGAGCTTATCAATTCAATATTGACGAGGTTGAAAAAAACATTATCAACCATTTTTCCGATGTATCACCTGATGTAAAAAGTGAAATGAAATATTGGTATCAAGACATCATCGAAAAAATGAAAAGTCAGGGAATACAGGAAAAAGGACATCTTGATTTTTTAAAATCGATTATTAATGAATTGGAAATGTTACACCAGGAACTCATCCACTCCCCTAAAGACCTAAAATACATTGAATTATACAATTGGGCGTCACCCAATATAAACGAATTAAGAAAAAAAACAATACATCCCGACGCGGGAGATATTCAATTATGTTTAGAAGGCTTGTATGGTTTACTCTTAATGCGCTTAAAAGGTAAAAATATAACAGAGGAGACAAAAGAAGCCATATCTACAATTAGCAAACTAACCGGTTACTTATCGCGAAAACATAAAGAGAAAAGAGAGGAAAAAGTGTGATTTCGGGGTAAACTGGCAATTTTGGCAAGCATAATACCATTAATACATGACTCAAACATGCATCAAATGGCTTTCAGACTCATGTCAATGCTGTTTATTTTATGTGTAATGGCCCCGATAGATATATAATCCACACCGCGTTCTGCATAATCCCTGACATTTTCGAGGCTTATATTTCCTGACGCTTCGGTTTCATACCTCCCTCCTATCAGGTCTATTGCTGTTGTTATTTGTCGGGGAGACATATTATCAAGCAAAATCCTGTCAATTTTTCCTGTTTGTAAAATTTTTTCAACACAATCAATGGTTCTCGCTTCAATAATAATTTTTAGATTTAATTGCTTATGCTGAAGAAATTGACGTGTTTTTTCAATGGCTCTTTCGATTCCCCCGGCATAGTCAATATGATTGTCTTTTAACATGATCATATCGTATAACCCCATGCGATGGTTTTCACCTCCCCCGGCTTTTACAGCTGCTTTTTCGATAAATCGCATGCCTGGAGTTGTTTTTCGCGTGTCGAGAATTTTTACAGGCAGGTCTTTTACCTTTTCAACAAAAGCATTTGTACGCGTGGCAATGCCGCTCATTCTTTGCATAATATTCAGCACCAGGCGTTCGGCAACCAAAACAGATCGTGTTTTTCCTTCCACGATGAAGGCAATATCCCCGGGGTTTACCTGATCCCCGTCACGGGTAAATGGTTTAAATAGAATTTCATTATCAACGTGATTAAATATTTTACCGCTAATGTCAATACCGGCAATGATCCCGTTTTCTTTTAATATTAAATTTGCTTTCCCTTCATGGCCTTCAGGAATACATGCTATAGATGAAAAATCACCTTGTCCAATATCTTCCTGCAGAGCATTTTGTATAAACCTGTTCAATTGTTCTTCATTCATTCCCGTTCAATCCTAAGCTGGCTAATTTTTAAATCATTACTTGATTTTTCAATAAATAATGTTATTCGATAATTGCCATTGGATGTAATTAACTGGCCAATGGCAAATACAGCGTTTCCTTGCCCTCCCTGATGCTTAATGTCAAATTTTATAGGTACATTGGTGTTAAAAAAATTTTCAAGCAGGCGGGTACCTTCGGTTTTGTTACATAAGCTCCTTTCCTGGTTTGTAATGACTAAATCCAATTGATTTTTACAATACTGGATTAGACGCTTAGAATCACCTTTATTAAAAGCATTTATAATATCAGGTGGTATTTCAGATGTTGCAGCAAATACCTGAAAGGAAAATACCATGAACAAAATAAAAATGATATTTTTATGAGACGTTAACATATATTTTATATTAATCTTTAATCAAAAATATAAAATAAAATTAGAAAATAAAAAATTATTATTTGCAATATATAATGAAAATCGTGGGTTTTTTTTGTATATCCGGGGCAGGCTCACGTTTCCATTCTTTTATTGTTTTTGTCTTTATAAACTCATTTTTTCCAGTAATATTAGATGCCAGGCATAGCCTTGTACCCAGGTTACATGTAGCCAAAATGTCCTGTAATAATTGATGATTCCGGTAAGGTGTTTCCATGAATATTTGTGATTGATCATTTTTCATGGAGCGTTTTTCCAGTTCTTTGATCCTGTTTTTTCTTTGGTTTTTTTCAATTGGCAGGTAACTATTGAATGCAAACCTCTGGCCATTTAACCCGGATGCCATTAATGCCAGCATGATTGATGAAGGGCCGACTAAAGGGATGACCTGAATATTCAAGTGGTGGGCCAGCGCGATCATTCCTTCACCGGGATCAGCAACTGCAGGCATGCCTGCTTCTGAAATAAGTCCGGTATCATGACCTTCTATTACAGGTTTAATAAAAGTATCTATTTCCGTTTTATTGGTGTGTTTGTTAAAGACAAAGAAGGTAATGTCATCAATATTGATTTCCGGATTGATTTTCTTTAAGTATCTCCTGGTAGTTCTTATATTTTCAGTTACATAGTAACGAATGGAGGTAACAATGTCGAAAATATGCCGGGGTAAAACATTATATTCAGAATTTTCGGACAGGGGGCTTGGTATTAAATATAGCTTACCACTCATTGCTTTATATGTATTATGACCCGGGCACGTAAATACAGGCATGCACGAAGATGATTATTCAATTGATTATCTCGCGTATACTACACGAATAACACCACGGTTCATCGCCACTTGCATCCTTTGTCACGAGTTATTATCCATATCTCGCTATAGACTTTGGCATTTATGTTAAAATTAAACGGGTGAATACATGATGTATCTTGAGCACCCGAAATAATACTCACGTGCACGTCTCGGATAATTTAATAGCAGACACGCGAGGCAAATCTAAATTCCTGTTCTTTATATTCCTAATATTAAAGAGAAATAAGAATAATTAGAGTTCACTAATTATTCAGCTGAAATTTCAAAAGGAACTTCGATCACGATATCTTTGTATAGTTTGACTTTAGCACTGTACTTGCCAATTTCTTTTACTGAATCTTCATTGATTGTAATATTCTTACGTTCGATAGTGTATCCTTTTTTTCCAAGTTCTTCAGCAATTTGAATATTGGTAACAGAACCGAAAATCTTTCCTTTGGAACTGGTCTTTGCACCAATCTGGAGTTCTACTCCCTTAAGGCTTTCAGCCATTTTTTCTGCTTCTTCCCTTGCTTTTTCTTCTTTATGTGCTTTTTGCCTTAATATCTCTTCATGCATTTTTTTTATACCCGGTGTTGCAATAATACCAAGTTTTTTTGGTATCAAATAGTTCCGTGCATACCCGTTTTTGACAGTCACCAATTCATCTTTATTACCCAAATTGGGGACATCTTGTTGTAATATTATATCCATCTTATATTAATTTTATTTTAGCATATCTGTTACATAAGGTAGTAAAGCCAAATGCCTTGCTCGTTTAATCGCGAGAGATACTTTCTTTTGATATTTTAATGAAGTTCCTGTAAGTCTTCTTGGTAATATTTTACCCTGTTCATTTACAAACCTTTTTAAAAATTCAGGATCTTTATAATCCACGAATTTAATCCTGTTCTTTTTAAACCAACAGTATTTCTTTTTCTTAATCTCGATGGACGGCGGGGTTAAATATTTTATTTCATTATCAGTACTCATATCTTATTCCTCCTTTTCTTTTTGTTTTTGTCTTTGAGCGCGTTTCTTTTCACTATATTCAATAGCATACTTATCCATTTTAATGGTCAGATACCTGATGATACGCTCGTCTCGTTTATATTCTATCTCCAGGTTACGGATTATATCACCCTCTGATTCAAATTGAATGAGATAATAAAACCCGGTTGATTTTTTTTCAATGGGGTAAGCCAATTTCTTAAGCCCCCAGTTTTCTTCATCAATAATCGTTCCTTTAGAGGACTTGATGATTTCTCTAAATTTGTTTACCGTTTCCTTTACCTGATCTTCAGATAAAACGGGAGTTGTGATGAAAACGGTTTCATAGCGGTTCTGCATACCTAATTATTTTTTAAGATTTTTAAAATGAGCCACAAAATTAATAACTTTTTAATTATTAACCCTAATAACTATGATCTTTTTTTATGTATAAATTTTTTATTCCCTTCTGAATAATCCCGCACAACCTGTCCATTGCCTATTAATTTCCATTTATAGATGACCAGTCCTTCCAGTCCTACAGGCCCGCGCGCGTGAATTTTGTTCGTGCTAATGCCTACTTCGGCACCCAATCCATAGCGGTAACCATCACTGAATCTTGTACTGCAATTCCAAAAGACATTGGCAGAATCTACAAGGTTCAAAAAATCATTGGCTGTATTTTGATCCGAGGTAACAATTGCATCAGTATGTGCAGAACCATAATGATTAATATGGTCAATGGCCTCTGTCGTATTTGAAACGATTTTGACCGATAATTTTTTATCAAGGTATTCTGTCATCCATGTATGTTCAGTTGCCGGGGTAACATCAATAATTTTTGCAGTGTTGGTACAACCGATCAACTCCACTCCTTTTTCATCCATTTGTTGTTTCACGAGAGGGAGGACATCTTCTGCAATATTTTCATGCACGAGTAGTGTTTCAGCAGCATTACACACGGCATAATATTGCGTTTTAGAGTCTGTAGTAATGTTCACGGCCATTTCAATGTCTGCCTTTTTATCAATATACACGTGGCAAATGCCATCGGCATGGCCTAATACCGGGATGTTCGAATGATCCATGATATAGCGCACGAATTCATTTGATCCGCGGGGAATAATCATATCGATATGATTGTCCATTTTTAACATTTCATTTACATCGGAACGGGTCTCCAATAAATGAATCCATCCTACAGGTATCCCGGCTTTTCGTGTCGCGGATTCGATGGTCTCTGTCAGGATTTTATTTGTTTTTTCAGCTTCACTTCCTCCTTTAAGCAGTACACAGTTACCACTCTTGAGGCCCAGTGTAGATATTTGGACCAATGCATCCGGACGTGATTCAAATATAATCCCTATGACGCCTATCGGGCTGCTAACTTTATAAAGGTCAAGCCCGTGATCCAATTCCATGTCACTTAAAACCTGGCCAACAGGGTCCGGCAAATGTATTAAACTGTATATTCCTTCAATAACCTGGGCAATTTTTTCTTCATCAAATTTAAGGCGTTTCAATAATGGGGTGGAAAGATTTTCATTCCTGCTTTTCTCTAAATCTTGTTCATTGGCTGCAATAATCTCATGCTTTTTTTCCTCTAAAGCACGGGCAATCTCCTCCAATGCATCATTTTTTTTCGTTTCTGATGAAGCAGCTAATATTGATGATATCTCCTTGGCTTTAATTGCTTTCTCTTTCGCGTTCATCCGTTTATTTTTTTAAAATTTATAAATTGACGGGATGAGGCCTTCCATGAGTTTTATCTTGTTGATAAACTGTAGTATCATGCATGGTCCGGTTCATCTGATTTAATAGTGTTCGTCTCTATAGTCCTACTTCCTCGTTACGCTTGATGGAAAAACAATCCATTTAAGCGAGTAAACTTCTTATTTTTCTATCTTCGCGAGCCTCGAATTCAGACTTTATAACCTGGACACTGACTTTATTGACAGGCACTAAATAGTGTCTGTCAATAATATAAAGAGTTTGTTCTATAAAGTCCAATTTCCGCTTTGTTGCTCATGACAACAACAATGGATTAATAAAACCTCGCCCTGTTGTCTTCAATATCTGCATTTTCTTCGAGAGCTTCTAAAGCACTTCGTCCTGCATTTCCTGTAATCATTTGCAGCATTGATCTTTTCTGGGTAAGATACGAATCAGGATATTGAGGCATCATAATGGATATAGCTTTTGCAACATATACTCCTGACCGGCCTTCTAAAGGTATAGAAACCTCGTTATCATCGAGAGAAGCAATGCCCCCGATAACTTTAGGCTCTAAGCCTTCGCCCGGCATTGTATATGAATTGAACCTGAGGCTTTTTGCTTCTTTGGGCTCAAGCTCCAATGCTTTAGCTATTTCACGCGGCTCATTTGAAGATACATTATTAAATCGTTCAATAATCATTTCAGCCTTTTTCTGATCAACAACTTTTGGCCTTATATCTTCTTTTACTTCTTCAAATGGTGCAATCCCTTTTTCTTGTTTATCTGTAAGAGCAGCGATCACGAATTGATCATTTATTTTAAATGCTTTTGATACATCATTTTCATCGGCATCATAAGCCCATCGAATCAATGGCCTGGCATCTTTTATATCCCGAATGCTTCGTTGATTGGGATCAACCCCCCGTGCTTCATGAATTGTAAATCCCTGTTTTTTTGCCTCTTCCAGGAATTTATTAAATGTATTATTTGCTCCTGCAAATTTATGTGCTTTAGCATACATTTCATTATACGTTTCTTCGCTATATTCTACTCTATTGACAATCATGCTTACTTGTACTTTCTTTTTCAAAGGGCTTTGACCTGTTATTTCAACAACGTGATACCCAACACGGGAAGGAATTAATTTAACATCGCCAACATCACCAAAAAAAGTACTATCAACAATAGTAGGAAATTGTTCTTCTCTCGTGTACCATCCCATGTCTCCGCCCTGGGCAGCTGTTCGCGGATCCTGTGAATTTTCACGTGCCAGCTCTGCAAAATTGGCTCCCTGTTTTATCTGCTCTATCAGGCTATCTGCTCTTTCTTTCACCAATTGAGGATCAATATTTTGATTTACAGGTAATAAAATTTGCCGTGCCCTGACGGAATCCGGTAAATATTTTATACCTGTTAGTTTAGCCACCTTGTATGCTCCATCTTTATAATACGGGCCAAAAATAGCTCCAGTGTCTTGATTAAACATGAATTCGGACAGTGTATCCGGCAATTCTTCTTTTTTATAATACCGGCTATCAAACGCTGTATCAGAATTTAAATTCACGTATTGCTTTATATCCTGCACCTCTTTTAACTCATCTGCTATTTTATAAATCCATGATTTAGTAATACTATCATCTTCTACAGATGGAAGGATATCCATGACAATGTATTTTAAGCTTATTGCATCTTCCTGTTCATACAGTTTTTCATGTTTTTCATAATATTCTTTTAAATCGCTGGTGGTGACTTCTACTTCCTTATCATCAATGCTTGTATATTTTTGAACCACGTACTCTGCATCAACAACTTTTTGATCTTCTTCAAATTTTTGCCTGGCTTCATACGAGGTTACATATACTCCTTTAGAGATCAGGTTAAAAAATTTGGATATTCGCTGTTGCCTGACAATCTGATCTTCAACATACAACCAAAAGTCTTTTTGCTTAGGGTCCATATCCGAGTTTAGCTGACTAATAAAACGAAGTAATGCCTGACGTCTGAACTGTCCGGTTTGCTGATCTGTAAAATACTCCCTTACAATAGGATGTGGATTTCTTCCCTGTACCAGTTCGAACAACTCTTCATCAGTAACCATGATACCCAACTCTTCATACTCGTTTAGTAAAACAAATTCCCGTATCATTTGTTCCCATACCTGATCCCGGATTTGATAAATAGTCTCACTGCTTAAGGAAGCGACTCCCCGCTGTTGTTTGTAAAAATGCATTAAATTATCAACCCGTTTTTGATATGTATCCAATGGAATATGTTCTCCATGAATTTCAGCTATATCGCGTTTGGAGCTTTGAAATATACTACCTCCGGATCGGAACAAATCACCTAACACAAATGCAAATAAGGCCATACCTACTACAATAGCTAAAAGTAAACCCGACCTTTTTCTTAATCGTTCTAAAGTTGCCATATTATTATTTTTGGATTAAACATCAAGAAATAAAGCACGAATATATAAGTTTTTTAGTAAATAATAATCAAGAATTTTTAAGAATTTAGCGAATAATTATTTTTATCTCTGATTATTTGCTATAAATAATGGTATTTCACCATTATAAATTTTGATAAATAATTTGTCTGCCGATCAATTAAAGACGAGCCCATTTTGACACGCCCTTATCACTATCCCACGCTCCCTCTATACCTCTTATAAACCCTATAAACTTCAATAGAATCACGCTCGAAAAATAAAATATAAACAATAAAACACGATTTAAAATTTTGCTTTAATCTTGATATTAATACGCCTTCCTGTCAAATAATTAGGAACTGCGAACATTTCAGGTACATCAGGATTATCCGAAATGGTCTTCACCCACAAGTACGAAATGGTATTACTAAAATCAAATAAATTAAATACCTCGGCCCCGATATGCAAGCTGTTAAATTGAGAAAATAATCTGCTATTTTTTAGCTCATCAGCATCAAACACCTTGGAAAATCCTATATCAACTCTTTTATAAGGGGGCATCCTGAAATACAGATCATATCTTTCGGTATATGGTATACTATAAGGCACTCTTGATCCATAATTCAATGAAAGGGTCATCCTGTAAGAAGGGTAGTTCGGAAAATAATCCTGGAAAAATAATCCGAAATTTATCAATTGATCAGTTGGGCGTGGATAATAACCGGGTTCAATTTTTTGGCCGTTTTCATCTATATAAAAATCATCTTTAATATCTGCCTTTGTTTGTAAAAATGAAAGACTGGCCCAGGATTCAACACCTTTAACAAATTCCCCGTTGACCTTCATATCCAATCCTGCAGCATATCCTTTTGCCTGGTTTTCACCGGAATATAAAATACGGACATTTCTGACTTTATAGGGTATAAGGTTATCCATTTTTTTGTAATATGCATCACATGTAAAGACAAATGGCCGTTTCCAGGCCCAAAAATTATATTCAGTTCCCAAAACAAAATGAATTGATCGTTGAGATTTTATATCATGATTGATCGTTCCGTCAGGACTACGCAT
>CAYPTK010000019.1:16010-20593 GCA_964413555.1 uncultured Bacteroidales bacterium
TTTAATAATGGGATCCGCGCAGCCTTTCAGGCATATAAAAAGGCGGTTGATAATAGTATCCCGTGGAAAAGTGAAATACTGTTTTACGAGACCATGCCGGGGTAAGGGATGTTGAAAACCGGGGACTAATGTTCCATTCTTTATTAAAATCCCAGTAGTAAAATCTTATTCCTGCTATTGTAGTAAGTTTATTCGAGCTCAATATAAAATTGCTTGTATTTTGCAGGTATGAGGTAAATCGTTGTGATTCAATAAAGTTATCAAAAATCCTTGTTTCGAGCAAATTCACTGATGTATCTGAATAAGGAAGCGTGTACCCCGAGGAATCCAACATATTCCACTCCCATATCTCGTCGTGTATGGTTTCATGATTATATTGCATTCCCCATTGAAGATGGTGTTGATTAAAATAATAATTTGCTTTATAAGCAGCCGTGTAAATCTGAGCATCAAGAAAGTTCCGGGCATGTCGCAAAAAGGTCCCCACTCCTATATTCATCACGCTATCACCAAAATTACCCGATCCGACTGATGCATTGACTTCATTGATCAGATACTGTCCTCTTACATCAAAGGTTTCCTGTTCATTTGTATTATAAGCCGAGGTAATCAATTTCATATTTAACATCCTGTTCGGATGAAATTCGGCCGTGAGGGCTCCCAAATAATTTTCAAATTTATTTATCTCCTGCCCGTCATAATATATTTTCAGATTATACACGTTTTGTATGGTTCCAAACACCGTTTTCCGGGTATCCGGGATAAAATGGTATTTATTTAATGCATAATTACCTAAAAATCCAAATTTCCATTTTTCAGACAAATCATAAGACAGGTATGTTTGGAAATCAGAAAACACCGGAAGATATTCGCCTTCGGTATCGAGTGTACCAAATAAATATCTATTGGTCTTATACCGAGCACTTGAAATATGTTTAAATTTATTGTCCCGGGAAGTTCCTCTCAAATTAACAGAACCACCCAAGAGGCTCATTTCAACAGACCCTCCGAATTCTTTTGGCTGTTTATAAGTTATATCCAAAACAGAAGACATTTTGTCTCCATAAATCGATTCAAACCCACCGGCTGAAAACTTTATTGCCGAAACCATGTCAGAATTAATAAAGCTCAATCCTTCCTGTTTTCCGGAACGAATAAGAAAAGGCTTATATATACGAATATCATTTACATAGATCAAATTTTCGTCAAAATTACCCCCCCTGACAGAATACTGGGAACTTAATTCACTCCGTGATGATACACCGGGCAAGGTTTTGATCGTGGCTTCAATAGCACCTGATGAACTGGGCAGCAATTCAAAATCTTTAGCATTGAGTTTTACCATATTGGTTGCCCTGTTGTATTTAGCGCTGACCGATATTTCATCCAATTTTTCATAGTTGCCCTGAAGCCGGATATTCAATGTTTGTATTTTTTTCTTTGGTTTCAATGTCACCTGTTTATCTTCATACCCAATACATGTTACATGCATTACAACCGAATCCATCGGGGGCAATGATAATTGATAGCCTCCTGCAGAATCCGTTGACGTGCCGAGAGAAGTGTTTTTTACTGCTATATTAGCATAAATCACGGGCTCGTTGTCCTGGTCTAATATCACCCCACGAATGATTTGCCTGTCTTGTGCATCAATAACAATTGACCTGGTTAAACAGATGATTAAAAAGAATAAAAAATATAAACTTATCCGGTTCATTTAAACGAACATTGATTTCCTTGCAAAATTATATGTTAACATAAAAAACTCTGAAAATACTGAGAAATTGTCTGAAAAAAAATTAATTCACCACATTATTCACTGAACTCTCCATTTTTAATGGCTTCAAAAAACTGCGACCAGGCGACCGGGTTGAATATGCTTATCGTTGGATATTGCCCCCTGGTAAAATTCCTTTCATGCTGATCTCTCATCATATAGTCATAATTTAATTCCGGATCGCTTTTTACAGGGTAATTGTTTTGAGCGATTTGTTCTTTGATTTTCTTAATGTTTTCCCGGGCATTTTCTTTTGCCTGATTGGATATCTCTAATTTTAAAAATGCTTCTTTAAATTCTGTATAGGTTCCCCACGGGTATACAGTGATTTGTTCAATTCTTACAGTGTCTTTTACCATTTTCACATCACTTGAATAAAATGCATCATTGAGCGTGTCCGGTATACTTATTTTTTGTCGTTTAAAACCAACAGAAGAAAACCAGATTGTATCCCCGGGATGAACAACAAGTGAAAAGATACCATTCATATCAGAAATGGTTCCATTTGCCGTATTGATATCAACAATATGTACATATGGAAGTTGTTTTCCCTGCTCGTTCTTTATCACCCCGGAAAATTGTATGGGTTTTTTTTCTGTTTTGTCTGCAGAATATCCCAGTAATATATTTATCAGGCCGAAAACCATCATGATTCTAAACTTCATCTGAATATTTTTTTAGTTATTTAAGGCAAATTATTATCCGGGATAAAAAAGTTTCAGGAGTAGTAAGGATGATGTGTGATTGCCATTTGGGCATGGAAACATCCTCTATACCTTATATCCTTTATACATTTCATTCCCTTTTATAATCATGCACGTGTTTTAAAATTCTCATGATTCTGTTCAGCTACCTTTTATAATCCATCACTGGAAAAGTCAGAAATGCTAAACAAATATCAAAATTAAAAAAATCTCTTTTGATTTAAAAGTCTAAAAGTATGATTCTAAATTTAATTATCTTTACTAATTTTGCATGCTATTCACTTTATTATCATGATGCAAAAATTATTCCCTTATGATTAAACAGTATGAAATAACATTGCCATCCCTGGGCCGTGGATATCATCTTATCACGCGTTTTATTGAAAAAAGCATAGAAGAAATGCCTGAAAAAGGGTTATTAAATATTTTATTAAAACATACTTCCGCTGCTATTACAATGAATGAAAATGCAGACCCATCCGTGAGAGATGACTTTGAAACATTTTTCAACAGGCTTGCCCCTGAAAACGCAAGTTATTTTACTCATGTATTGGAAGGTTCCGATGATATGCCGGCGCATTTAAAATCTTCAATTTTAGGCCAGGACATTACAATACCAATCTCGAACAAAAGGCTTAACCTGGGTACATGGCAGGGAATTTATTATTGCGAGTTTCGCGATCATGGTTCAGGAAGGAAAATTGTTTTGACCGTGTACAGTTAAATTTTCACCTGTCAGTTTTTTCCAACATAAACACGGGATTTATCCCAAAATGTTCCCGTTCACGAGCTTGTCTTATACTTTTTTACTATTCAATCTACACGTTCAAAGATTCTCTTTCTCCTGTTCCATGTTGCCTGTACACCCTCCTTCCCGTGTCTTTTTCAGCATTTATAATAATCACATCATATCCCCCGTATTTTCACCCCCCTGTTTAAAACCTATAATTTATATTCGGGCGATTTCACTCTTTAAATCCAGTGTTTTGATGATTACTTTTACTTAAGATTTTGTATTAAACAAAACCTTAAAAATTAAAAATTATGACACAACCCGGAATTATCCACTATCCTGAATCAAATGGGTTTAGTATAGTACATAATAATGAGCCTCACGGCCAGGAAGCAAACCAGGCATTATTGCATGAAACTATAAAGGCACTGGTTTACAGGGAACAATACAAGCCCTCTTTACCCGGGCAGGGAACCCGGTTGGCAATAAATAACAGTACACCGGCAATATATAATCAAATGCAATTAGAAAGAGGATGGCTCATTATAGACAAGGTAATTATTTTCATCAGGGAACAGAACAAGATCAACGTGTATCAAATTATATACCT
This sequence comes from uncultured Bacteroidales bacterium, assembly GCA_964413555.1. Lineage (GTDB taxonomy): Bacteria > Bacteroidota > Bacteroidia > Bacteroidales > JBBRXJ01 > CAYMKE01. The sequence goes on from CAYPTK010000019.1 coordinate 19,835, forward strand.
GCAAATGATGAATCTTAAGGTCGTGTTAAGATTTTATAAAGTTTTCTTTTACACCGATTTGAATGTCAAAAAATTAAAAAACATCCTGGCACTTGGTATTGGTTCTTCAAAAAAAAGATACCCGGCTGTCCTGGAACATTTAATCAATTCATTAAAAAAAATATTCAAACAACATATTAAACACTTACACGAAAACCTGTAAATTAAAATTATAAAAAAATGTATACCTTAAAAAAAAGAAATACCATGAAGAAAAAATTTCATTCATTCACGCTCGGCGGGTATAACATCGCGTTACCCAAAAACCCGTATCAAAAAATCATACAGCATAACATGTTTGAACATAAAAAACCACTCCCTTTTTTAGTTAAATGTATTTATAATGATGGATTCGAGTCATTCCCGGTAATTGACACCAAATTAAAACTCGGGATGAAAGCCTTTGACGGCTCGAATGAATCGTGCATTTTAGCAGAACGATATCACATTTCAAAATCTAAATATTTTAAACTTGGTTTATTGATGAATCAATATAACGGCCTTTTTTCAGTGCCTTCAAAAGACATTAATTTACAGCCCAAAGGTATATTATATGAATTTGATGATTTTATCAGGGGAATATGCAAATTAAATGGTACAGACCACCTTGTTATTTCACTTCGCAACATTTTCTCCATTGAAGAGATGATTGAGTTTTATAACCTGTACCAGGAAAATAAAATTGAACATTCATATATTCCTGTATACACCAACCATATT
>CAYPTK010000020.1:0-20435 GCA_964413555.1 uncultured Bacteroidales bacterium
GCCAGGATATTACCATGGATCATGATATAACACTTACAGCCCATTTCGTGTCAACTGCCGGAATGGACGAATTGAATTCACCATTATCAGGTGTAAATATTTATCCCAACCCCAATGATGGTGAAGAAGTGAATATTCTTTTGAATGGAAAGAGTAAACGTGTTGAAGTTTGTATATACAATCTCACGGGTTCAAAATTATATTCAGGAACATTTAATTCCAATACTTTTTCCATTCCTGTATCTGAAGTTGAAGAAATTAAAAATGGCTATTATTTATTGGAAATAAAATCCAATAATCAAATAATACGAAAAAAATTGATTATCGATTAGATAATAGTATTCATTCATTAATTTATTATTCACGAGGTTGTTTTGAATAAAAACAACCTCGTTTAATTTTGCAGCATTAATGCTTATACACTAAAGATATTTTTTGTGGATGATTAAAAAATTATTATTTTTAAAATCCAAAAAACGAATATCTTAAATGCATTGAATCATTTTATGCAAAAATGGACACTATTTAGTATATTTTAATATTAAAAAATAACCATGGAAATTGATATTACGCAGAAAGCAATCAAAGTAAAACTCAGAAAACTTTTTTTAACAATAATTTTTGCTGCTTTATTATTAGTGGTTTATGTTGCAGAATTTGTAGAACCGCTCTTTGGAATCAATAAAAATTATATTGCACTTATAGTTGTTTTAATTTATATATTAATATTTTTATACTTCCACGTTCTTGATCTGAATTATATTTATTATACTGATGAAAATGGTAAAATTATTTTAAGGTATTATTCTCTTCGTTCCATATCAAAAGGATATAAATCAATAGAAATCCCTAAGAAAGAATTTGTCAAATTTGAAATTCAAAAATCTTTTTATGATTTGAAAGAATATTTGATACTGTTTCAGCGTATGAAAAATGGTGTAGCCAAATATCCTCCTGTTAGTATTTCAGCATTAAGTCATGATGAACGGGAAGAATTGAAACAAAGTCTAACTGACCTTTTAAATTCGATGAAGCAATAGCGTGCAGGATTGAATTAATTCCTCTCGTTAGTTATAACATTAAAATAAAAATTCTAAAATTAATAAAAATATGAATGAAGTATTGGAAGTTTTAAAATACACGTTACCAGCTATTATTGTTTTTCTCACGGCTTTTTTTATACTGCGTGCTTTTATTAAAAAAGAGAATGAAAATAAAAAACATGAAATTCTTGTAAATAACCAGAAATATATTCAACGTGTAAGATTGCAGGCATATGAACGTTGTATTCTTTTCCTGGAACGTATTTCTCCGGAATCAATGATCAAAAGGATGCATAAGCAGGGGGTCAAAAGCAATCAATTTCAATCTTTGTTGCTTAGCACCGTGAGAGCTGAATTTGAACATAATTTTGCACAACAGTTATATGTGTCGCATGAAGCATGGCAGCTGATTGTGAAAACCAAAGAAATGATTATCAAGTTGATCAATACTACAGCAGGTACCGTTAAACCTGACAGTCCTTCATTTAATTTAAGCAAGGCCATTCTTGAAAAAGTGATGGAAATGGATCAAAAACCAACAGCCGCTGCTATTGGATATTTAAAAAGGGAAGTACAACAATTCTTTTAGCCCAAATTATGTATTAGAACTTCGTAAATTATCCTGTAAAGCAGGATAATTGCTTTAAAATTGTTTATTTTTATCAGTAAACTGCTCATTTTAAAAACTCGTAAACCTCTTGTTAAAACCGAATAAAAAACTTAAGAAGCCCCTTTAATAGATAAAAACTATCCATTTGAAAGGTTCATCTCTGCCATCTCCTTCTGATATTCCCCGTTATTTAATTTTTCTTTTACTTCAGAAAAAGCTTCAATGGTTCTGTTTACATCTTTTAACGTGTGAACAGCTGTAGGAATAACCCTTAGCATGATGATGTTTTTGGGAACAACGGGATAAGCAACAATTGAACAGAAAATGCCATAATTCTCACGTAAATCATAGGTGATTTGAGTTGCTTCTGGTACCCCGCCTTTTAAAATAACAGGTGTAACAGGAGATTCAGTGTTGCCTAAATTGAATCCTTTGGCACGCAGCCCGTCTTGTAATTGATGGACAACCTGCCATAAATTTTCCCTTAATGATTTTTCTTTTTTTAATAATTCCAGTCGTTTTATGCCGCCTACTACCATAGGCATTGGAAGAGACTTGGCAAAAATCTGGGAACGCATATTATACATTAAATAATCTATTATTTCTTTGTCACTGGCCACGAAAGCTCCAATTCCAGCCATGGCTTTTGCAAAAGTACTGAAATACACGTCCACCTCATCCTGTACTCCAAAATGTTCACCGGTTCCGGCACCGGTTTTGCCCATCGTGCCAAATCCATGAGCATCATCTACTAAAAGACGGAATTTGTATTTTCTTTTAAGTTCAACAATTTTATCTAATTTGGCTAAATCTCCGGCCATTCCATAAACACCCTCGGTGATGACAAGGATGCCCCCGCCGTTTTTTTCTGCAAGCTTAGATGCATGAATCAACTGCTTTTCGAGGTTTTCCATGTCATTATGTTGGAATACAAAACGCTTTGCTATTAACATACGTAAACCATCAATAATACAGGCATGTGATTCAGAGTCATATACAACAATGTCATGTCTCGAGACCAGCGTGTCTATGATTGATGTCATTCCCTGGTAACCATAATTTAACAGGTAACATGCTTTTTTCCCGACAAATTCAGCGAGTTGATTTTCCAATTCCTCGTGTTTACTTGTTTGCCCGGACATCATACGTGCACCCATTGGATAAGCTAATCCCCATTCTTTTGATGCTTCAGCATCCACTTTTCTTACTTCAGGATGATTGCCTAATCCAAGGTAATTATTTAAACTCCAGTTTAGTACTTCTTTGCCATTGAATTTCATATGCGGGTGTAGTTCACCTTCCAGTTTTGGAAACATATAATACCCGTGTGCTCGTTCCTGATATTTCCCTAAAGGGCCTTTCCCTGATTTTATTTTATCGAATATATCCACGTGCTAAATATTTATTATTTTTAAATTAATCAACAAAATTATTTAAATTTATATATTTCACAAAATAAATAAAAAATAATCACACTCGTTCAAACGTTAAAAATAATCAGTATAAAAATTTTTATACTTACACTGATTTATATTACTTTTGCAAAATGAAAAAAAGAAGAATTCACATATTGATGTTTATCATAACATCTGCCTTGTTGTTAGTTACAGGATGCAGTAAATATGAAAAATTGTTGAAAAGCGATGATTACAGGTATAAATACAAAAAAGCCAAAGAATATTATTATGAAGAAGATTATGTAAAAGCTGCTGGCCTTTTCGACCAATTAAAACCTATTTACAAAGGAACGCGAAAAATTGACACTATTTTATATTATTTTGCATATTCTAAGTACAAGCAGCGACAATATATCTTAGCGGCGCATCATTTTAAAAATTTATTCGATACATATCCAAAAAGCATTTTTGCCGAGAGAGCCTCGTTTTATTTTGCTTTTTGTTTTTATCAAACTTCCCCTAAACCTTCATTGGATCAAACCAATACATTGCAAGCCATCGAAGCATTTCAGTTATACATACGCCGCTATCCGGATAACGAGAGAGTTTCATTAGCAAGAGAATACATTGATGAAATGCGAAATAAGTTGATTAAAAAATCATTCATGAGTGCAAAACTCTATTTTCAACTGGAGAGATACAAAGCATCAATTATTGCTTTGAATAACAGTCTTCAGGAATATCCAAACACGAAATACAGGGAAGAAATAATGTACATGATTTTAAAGTCAAATTTTTTGTTGGCAAAAAACAGTATCCAAAGTAAAAAGAAAGAACGATTTCAAAACACGATAGATGCTTATTACTCATTTGCAGAAGAATATCCATCAAGCAAATATTTGAATGAAGCCGAGTCAATTTATCAAACAAGCAATAAATATTTAACAATTAATAACAATTAATAACCTGAATTCCATGGATTACAAAAAAACTAAAGCCCCGGTAGTTGCCATTCCTTATAATATTGAAGAACTTGAAAAAGAAACTGGCAATATTTATGAAAGCATTAATATCATGAGCAAGCGAGCTGCACAAATCAATGCTGAAATGAAAACTGAACTGGATAAAAAATTAGAAGAATTTGCATATTATATTGATAATTTCGAAGAAATATTTGAAAACAGGGAACAAATCGAAGTATCTAAATACTATGAAAAACTTCCTAAGCCAACTTTAATCGCGCTTCAGGAGTTTTTAGATGACGAGATTTATTACCGCAATCCAAATAAATCTTAATTATCTGTTTATTCCATTCATGAATTTACAAGGAAAAAAAATAGTACTTGGAATAACCGGAAGTATTGCTGCATATAAAGCTGCATTCTTAACGCGTTTGTTTATTGGTGAAGGTGCAGAGGTGAAAATTGTCATGACCTCTTTTGCCAAAGAGTTCATTACACGGGGTACAATGTCAACTCTTTCAATGAACCCCGTGTTAAGTGAATTTTTTATACCGGATTCCGGTGAGTGGAATAGCCATATTGACATAGGAAGATGGGCCGATTTGATGTTAATAGCCCCGGCATCTGCTAATACCATAGGAAAAATGGCCAATGGTATTACAGATAATCTTCTTTTGGCAATTTATCTTGCTTCAACCGCACCCGTGATGGTTGCACCTGCAATGGATCACGCAATGTATGCACATCCTTCTACACGACAAAATATCCGGACACTCGAATCTTACAACGTTCAAATTATTGAACCGGTTAGCGGAGAACTGGCAAGCAGGTTAGAGGGGAAAGGGAGAATGCAGGAACCCGAACAAATACTCGAGTATGTAATAAATTTTTTTAAAAAACTTAAATAACACGATAATCAATAAAAACAAACTGGTTAACAAAAAATGCCTTGTTACTGCAGGGCCTACCTTTGAACCAATAGATCCTGTCAGGTATATCGGGAATCATTCTTCCGGTAAAATGGGGTTTGCATTGGCCGAGGTGTTAGCCGAATATGGTGCCGATGTTTATCTTATTGCAGGACAGGTGTTCATAAACACCAGGCATCACGATATAAAACGTTATGATGTAACTACTGCAGACCAAATGTATGAAAAGGCTATAGAACTATTCCCCGATATGCAAATTGCTGTTTTGTGTGCCGCGGTAGCAGACTTCAAACCGGCATGGTATTCAAAAGAAAAGATAAAAAAAACCGGGGAGGAATTCAACTTAAGGCTTATCCCAACACCAGATATTGCAAGTGAATTGGGAAAACGAAAGAAAAAGTCTCAATTTATTGCCGGGTTTGCACTCGAATCAGAAAATGGAATTCAAAACGCGCGGGAAAAATGTTTGAAAAAAAACATGGATATGATCGTGCTCAATTCCCTTAATCAACAAGATGGCGGGATAAAAAGTGATATGAATGAAATAACTTTGATCGATAACCAAAATAATATTCATAAATTTGAGTTAAAAAAGAAAAAAGATGTAGCCAAAGATATAATCCAGAAAATTTGTGAAAAAATTTAAAAACTTAATTAAAATGAGAACGTTACTATTTTTTTTGATACTATGTGGTTATTCCTTGCAAATGATGGGGCAGGAATTAAAATGTAGAGTAAGCGTGATTTCACAGGAAATACAACGAAGCGACAGGCAGTTGTTTAGAACCCTTCAGCAGGATATACAGGAATTCATGAATACAAGAAACTGGACAGATCATAAATTTAAAACACAAGAGAGAATTGAATGCATGATCATGATCAACCTTGAAAAAGAAGTATCTCAGGGGGAATATAAAGGTTACGTACAGGTGCAATCGAGCCGACCGGTGTACAATAGTTCTTATTCTTCACCCGTGTTCGTGTACAAAGATAATGATCTTCATATTGAATATGTTGAAAATGAACCTCTCGAATTTAACCTTAACTCGTATACATCTAATCTTACCTCTATTTTGGCTTTTTATGCTTATATTATCATTGGGATGGATTATGATACTTATTCGTTTGAAGGCGGGACAGAATTTTTTCAAAAAGCCGAAACCATTATGAATAATGCACAAAGTTCAAACAAATCAGGATGGAAGGCTTTTGAAAGCTCCGATCACAAAAACAGGTATTGGTTAATAACCAGTATTCTTGATGATGATTTTAATCCTATACGGAAATTCATGTATCAATACCATCGTCATGGGTTGGACAAAATGGCAGAAAACCTGAATGAATCCAGGGCAGCTATGGCTGAAAGCATTAATTTACTTGAAAATGTTCATAACCGGAGGCCCGACCCGTATATGCATTATATGACAGTGGTTTTTGATGCAAAATCAAAAGAATTCATAAAAGTCTTTTCTGAATCTCCACCAGCTGAAATGCAAAGAGTTATCAGGATACTGTCGAAAATTGACCCTCCCAACGCGTCAGAATATAAAAAAATGCAAGAACAACAATAATCAATTATGCATATTATGTTTAAATATGTTACAATCACTTAAAATACAAAATTATGCATTAATCCAACAGTTGGAAATTGATTTCCATCCCGGCCTAACCATTTTGACTGGAGAAACAGGAGCAGGTAAATCAATTATCGTGGGAGCGCTATCTTTAATTATGGGGCAAAGGGCCGACAAATCAATTATTAAAGACGACCAGAAAAAATGCGTTGTAGAAGCTGTTTTTGATATTAAAGACCGTGAGCTTAAATCTTTTTTTGAAGAAAATGATATTGATTATGAAGAAACGACTATCATACGAAGGGAAATTACATCAAATGGCAAATCAAGAGTATTCATTAATGACACTCCTTACACGTTGAATGTACTCAAAGACCTTATTTTGCAAATCATTGACATTCATTCACAGCATCAGAATTTACATTTGAGCGATAATCAATTTCAACTTGAAGTGATTGATTCATTAGCTTCTCATGACAAACTGCTGTATGATTATAACCATTTTTTTGATGATTATAAGAAATTATTAAAAGAATTTGAACAATTAAAAAATAAAATAAAACAAATAGAAGAAGAAAGAGATTATTATACATTTCAATTCGAGCAACTCGAGAAAGCAACGTTGGTAGAACATGAACAGGAAGAACTTGAAGCAGAATTAAATGAACTTGACCATGCCGAAGAGATCAGGAGAAGTTTATCAGAAGTGATCCATATATTTTATGATGAACAATCCAGTACACTTGATAAATTAAAAGAAGCAGCCTCTCAAATTGAAAAAGTACAAAAATATATTTCTAAATCAAAAGACTTAAGCAGCAGGCTCGAAAGCGCTTATATTGAAATACAAGATATCGCTTCCGAGGTGGACAGCATTGCAGAAAACATAGAATACGACCCCCGACGCCTAAGTTTTATCAAGGAACGGCTTGATTTAATATACAGCCTTCAACAAAAACACCATGTGAATACTATTTCGGAACTATTGAATATTAAAAAAAATCTTCAGGCAAAATTAGATGAAATAGATTCTTCTGATCTTAGGTTTAACGAGATACAAACAAAAATTGAAGAGAAAAAGAAAACATTAGAACAATATGCCGGGCGGATTTCTGAAAACAGGTTGGCGATTAAACCACTTTTGGAAACAAAAGTGAATGAATTGCTCAGGCAATTGGCAATTCCCAATGCATCGTTTCTTGTTTACCATGAATACACTGATGATTTTACGAGCACGGGAAGAGATCTGATCAAATTTTTATTTTCAGCCAATAAAAATCAAAAGGAACATGACATTTCAGAGGTCGCTTCCGGGGGCGAACTTTCACGGTTAATGTTAAGTCTCAAGTACCTTATTTCTCAAAGTAAATCACTTCCAGCCATTGTATTTGATGAAATAGATGCAGGAATTTCCGGTGAAACTGCATATAAAATGGGTACAATATTTAAATCAATGGCAGAGCATATGCAAGTCATTAATATCACGCATCTTCCCCAGATTGCCAGTAAAGGCGATCATCATTACATGGTTTATAAAACAGATGATGACAAGGGGACGTATACAGGAATTAAACTTCTTGATCAAGATGAACGTGTTCATGAAATTGCTAAAATGCTTAGCGGAGAGAAAATTACAGATGCATCATTGAAAAATGCAAAAGAACTTCTTGATGGTCATTACTTACAAACCCTTTGAAAAATATCATCTTACAACGGGGTTAGCGTATTTGAATTGAATAGTCTTTATTTAAACGGAATATAACCATATTTAAACATGGCAAACGAATCAGCAAAAGTAACAGAATTAAGAGATTTAGGAGAATTTAAACTGATTGGTCATTTGACGAATAACATTTCATTAATTCATCATTCCACCATTAAAGGTGTTGGAGACGATGCTGCTGTAATGGATTATGGAGGAGATGAATACACGGTTATGACAACAGATATGCTTTCCGAAGGTATACATTTTGATCTAATATATTCTCCCCTTAAACATTTAGGGTATAAAGCGGCTGTTGTTAATTTTTCAGATGTGTATGCCATGAATGCTGTTCCAAAACAAATGACAATCAGTTTAGCTGTTTCAGGAAAGTTTTCTGTTGAAGCTCTTGATGAATTGTATGACGGAATTTATAAAGCATGCGAAAATTATGATGTTGATTTAGTAGGAGGAGACACGACATCTTCATTGACTGGTTTAACAATAAGTATTACAGTGATCGGGACAGCTCCTAAAAACCGGCTCACGTATCGTGATTCTGCTCAAATAAATGATATTATTTGTGTTACAGGAGATCTTGGTGCAGCATATATGGGATTGCAATTACTGGAAAGAGAGAAAAAGATTTTCCAGGAAACCGGTGTTCAAAAACAACCGGACCTGTCCGGGTATGAATATATTATTGAAAGATTATTAAAACCCGAGGCAAGAAAAGACCTTGGCACGGTATTAAAAGAACATGGCATACAACCTACTTCAATGATCGATGTATCTGATGGTTTATCTTCTGATCTGTTGCATATTTGTAATGCATCACGATGTGGATGTAAAATATTTAAAGAACAAATACCCATCGCGGAAGAGACGGGTAAAATGGCAAAAATGATGAACCTGGAACCAACAATATGTGCAATGAACGGGGGAGATGACTATGAATTATTATTCACGGTTTCAATAGATGATTATGAAAAGATCAAAGGTGTAGAAGGCATATCAATGATTGGCCATATAACAAGTAAAGAGAATGGGGCTCACGTGTATCCACCGCAGGGCGAGCCCATAGAAATAAAGGCCCAGGGATGGAATTCATTTTTAGAAGAATAGAAACAAAAGAATTATCCCGGAACATTCATGCCATTAGCTTTGTGCAGATGCAAGGCGCCTAAGCCCGCGGACATAGCATCAAGGGCTTAGCAACGAAGCAGATGTGCAAAGATAATGGTAAGCATTACCCCAAATTTGGGTTAATAAACAAAAGGGTTGCAGAAAGCCAAGAGGTTTATTAATAGTGTTTTATATCGATCTTTATCGTTTTGCGGTGAATTTTTCGGGTTATTCTAAAAAATACCCTTTCATAATGCCTCGTTTTGAATTTTTAATGAACAGGATGATCTCATCCCGTTCTTTAGAAGCAGGCAGTTCAGCTTCAATGTATTCCATGGCTTGCGAGTTGTTCATGCCTTTTTGATAAAGAACTCTGTATATAGCCTGAATTTCATTAATTTTTTCATTAGAAAAGTTTCGCCTGCGAAGTCCTATTGAATTCACTCCCGAGAAAGACAACGGTTCCCTGGCGGCTTTTACATACGGGGGAACATCTTTTCTGACCAGTGAACCACCACCAATCATTACATGCCCACCAATGTGCACGAATTGATGAACAGCTGTTAGACCACCGATAATTGCCCAATCATCAATCTCTACTTCTCCAGCCAATGTAACGCCATTCACTAATATGCAATTACTGCCAATTGAACAATCGTGGGCCACGTGGACATAAGCCATTAGCAACGAATTTTCTCCAATTTTTGTAACTCCTTTGGCCTTTGTTCCCCTGTTGAAGGTGACAAATTCGCGAATGGTGGTGTTATCACCGATTTCGGCGGTGGTTTTTTCCCCTTTAAACTTTAGATCCTGTGGAATGGCTGATATCACGGAACCCGGGAATATCTTGCAATTTTTACCTATCCTGGCTCCATCCATAATGGTAACATTCGGGCCAATCCACGACCCTTCACCAATACTTACATCCTTATCAATGGTCACAAAAGGTTCAATCACTACATTATCAGCAATGTTTGCATCCGGATGGATGTATGACAAAGGTTGTTTCATAATTATTCGACTTTTGAGATTTGTGCTTTCATTTCACCTTCAAATACAATATTTTTCCCTACAAAAGCTTTTCCTTCCATGTGAACAAGTCCGCGCCGGATAGGGCTTTTTAACTCCAGTTTAAAGATGATCGTATCGCCGGGCACTACTTTTCGTTTGAATTTTGCTTGTTCTATTTTTAAAAAGTAGGTCATGTATTTTTCGGGGTCTGGTACAGTACTTAGGGCAAGAATCCCGCCAACCTGTGCCATCGCTTCTATTTGTAATACGCCTGGCATAATCGGTTCATTGGGGAAATGGCCAACAAAAAAACCTTCGTTCATCGTAACGTTTTTCAACCCGATAATCGAATCGTTGTCCATTTTTAATATTTTATCAACCAGCAAAAAAGGAGGGCGATGAGGCAATAATTTTTTGATCTGGTTGATGTCCAGCAGGGGTGGTGCATTAAAATCAATATTCGGTGCCGTGTTTATATCTTCCTCTTTTTTAATGATCTTGCTTAATTGTTTTGCAAATTCGGTATTGGATTTATGGCCGGGACGTTTTGCAAATATTTTGCCTTTAATTGGCCTGCCGACAAGCGAAATATCACCCAGTACATCAAGTATTTTATGCCTGGCTGGTTCATTTATATGATACAATTCGGGATTGCACAATATCTTCCCTCTTTCGCCATTTATACGGGGCTTATTCAGTAAATCGGCAATCCGGTTTAATTCTTTCTGGTCTACTTCTTTATCTATAATAATGATCGCGTTATTGAGGTCTCCTCCCTTGATCAGGTTGTTGTCAATTAAATATTCCAGTTCATGGAAAAAAACAAATGTCCTGCATGAAGAGATTTGTTTATGAAAGTCTTCAATATTATCCAGTTCAGCATATTGATTTCGAATAGTATCAGACGGATAGTCTATTAAAACACTTAAACTAAAATGATTGTCAGGGAAAAGGAATATTTCAGTTCCCCGTTGTTCATCTTTATAATATATTTTTTCTTTGACTTCATAATAATTTCGTTCAGCGTCTTGTTCTACTATGCCTGCTTTTAAAATCGCCTCTGTAAAAAATTTAGCACTACCATCCATAATAGGTACTTCAGGTGCATTGATCTCAATGAGTGCATTATCAATTTTAAAACCGGCCAGTGAAGAAAGAACATGTTCAATCGTGCTGATACGAACCCCGTCAATACCTATTGTAGTACCCCTTGAAGTATCTATGACATTTTGTGTGGATGCATCAATGACAGGCTGATCGTCAAGGTCAACCCGTTTAAATTTATAGCCATGATGAACAGGAGCAGGTTTTATCGTTAATTCTACATTTAAACCAGTGTGTAAGCCTTTTCCGCTTAGCTTAACTTCTTTTTTCAGGGTCTTTTGATTTTCTTTAATTCCCATATAGTTAGAAATTTAATATAAAGTAAAACATATTATTGATCTTTGTTTTGCTGTTTCATCTCGAGTTGATGAACTTTTTTTTCCAGTTCCATCAATTGTTTTCTGAATTCATCCCCTTTCCTGAAAATGGCATATGATTTTTGGTAAGCCCTGATGTCAAAGGCCGGTGAACCTTGTATGATTTTACCTTCTTCTTCTATGCTTGCTGAAATACCTGATTGAGCAGCTATTTTGACTTTGTCTGCAATTTCAAGATGCCCTATGATACCAACCTGGCCTCCAATTAAACAATCGCTTCCGATTTTTGTAGAGCCGGCAATGCCTGTTTGAGCAGCAATTGCTGTATTTTCACCAATCTCTACATTATGACCTACCTGGATTAGGTTATCAAGTTTGGCCCCTTTTCTGAGTATTGTCGAACCGATCGTTGCACGGTCTATTGTAGTATTAGCGCCAATTTCTACATTGTTTTCAATAATTACATTTCCTACTTGTGGAACCTTTTGATAATCACAATTTTCCTGAGGTGCAAATCCAAACCCATCGGCACCTATTACAGCACCAGCATGAATTTTACATTGATTCCCTATTTTGCTTTCATCATACACTTTTACTCCCGAATATAAAGTTGTATTATCACCAATAATACAGTTATCTCCAATATATGAATGAGGAAATAGTTTTACATTGTTTCCTATGACAGAGTTGCGTCCTATAAAAACACAATGTCCTATGTAAATGTCTTTTCCAAGTTTTGCTGTTTCATCAATGTAAGAGGTTTTCTCTATTCCACTGAGTTTTCGTTTGGTCTGTTGCTGATATGTTTCGAGTAATTTAGCAAATGCTGTATAAGCATTTTCAACCCGGATTAATGTTTTGTTTAATTTTTTTTCAGGAGTAAAATCTTTATTGACGATAATGGCTGAAGCATTGGTCGTATATATGTATTTTGCATATTTGGGATTGGCAAGAAATGCCAGTGCTCCTTCTTTACCGTTTTCAATTTTGGCAATGTTATTGATTTTAATATCAGGATTTCCTTCAATTTCTCCTTGTATTAGTGAAGCAATTTCTTTTGCAGTATATTCCATTAAATAGTTTTTGAATTGATATATTTTATTTCTGGATGTAAAACTATTAATTTTTACAAAAGTAATTAAATAAATTGAGTAAAATCTAATTCTTTAGGATAACATAAAAAATATTTTTTAATGGTTTTGGAAAGTGCAGACACGTTGAGCATATCTGAGGCTTCCGATACATCCTTTAAAACACCATTAGAATAAAGTATTTGGATGTTTTCATCTTCTTTGCTGTAAGCATTATTCGAAATGATGTCAGTAAAAATAAAATAATCCGCGTCCTCATTACTCATATTATGATGGCCGTATTTTTTTAAAAATTGTTGCCTTAATGAATCAATGATATGCTGTCCAAATGGTTCATTACTAATACGGATTTTAAATAATTTCCTGTCTGTAAGTTTTTGGCAAAGCATAGACAATACCTTATCTGAGCTGTTTTTCCAGTTTTTTACACATGCAATAATGTCATTGTCATCTAAATTTGAAAATTCATCTAAAATATATTTTCGTTCAGGGCTGTTTTTTGATTTTATAACGGAAGGATTGATGTTATTGCTTAAAAAAAATTCCAGTGATTCAGTGGTATGAATCTCACGGCCTTTTTCATACAATTCTCTTACCCGTTTTAAAATTTTTAACATTAAATATTCAGCTGCCAATACTGTTTTATGCAGATAAACCTGCCAATACATTAATCTCCGTGCAATTAAGAATTTTTCAATGGAATAAATGCCTTTTGACTCCACGACTAATTTATCATCTACAACATCCAGCATTTTTATAATCCTGTCAGAACCGATTACTCCTTCCGTGACACCGGAAAAAAAACTATCGCGTTTTAAATAATCCATCCTGTCCATATCTAATTGACTTGATACCAATTCATGCAAAAATTTTTTTGGATGTTTATTCTTGAAAATATCTATGGCAAGAGTAAGCCGGTTACTAAATTCGGCATTTAGCTCTTCCATATACAACTCAGACATCTTTTCATGAGAAATATTGATAATATTTTCTTCCAGTGCATGCGAAAAAGGGCCATGCCCGATATCATGTAACAATAAAGCTATTGTAGTGGCTTCGGCTTCTTCATTAGATATTTCATGTCCCTTTGAACGTATTATATTGATGGCCGAATCAAGTAAATAAAGTGTTCCAAGGCTATGCTGAAAACGTGTATGGTTGGCACCCGGGTAAACATAATTGGTTAATCCCAATTGTTTGATATGTCTTAACCTCTGGAAATATGGATGTTCAACAAGATCGAAAACCAGTTCCGAATAAATATTAATAAATCCATATACCGGGTCGTTTATGATTTTTCGTTTATTCATTCTCAAAATAATAATGGCTTTTCATGTTTTTTATTCTCTCGTAATCTTCTCGCGTGTCAATCATTTGACTTTCATAACCCGTTGTTTTCGTTTTAATTTTATAGCCATTTTCCAGCCAGCGGTTTTGTTCTAATAATTCGGCTTTTTCCAGCGCGGATACCGGCAATTTAGTAATATCGTTTAATGTACTTATTTTATATGCATATATTCCAATATGTTTATAAAAGGTATGATGTTTATGCCACTCGGCTTGTTCTTTGTTTCTTAGATAAGGAATTGCTGTTCTGCTGAAATATATGGCCATTCCATCACGTGAAGTGATGACTTTAGGGATATTTGGATTTGTTATAACAGATGCATCATTAATTTTTTTTATCAGGGTCGCGATCCGGATCTGTTCATCCTCAAAACAACCCATCAGTTCCTTAAGCTGTCCCGGGTGAATAAAAGGTTCGTCTCCCTGAATATTAATAACAACATCATATCGAGTGCTGCCTATTTTTTCAATGGCTTCAGCACAGCGATCTGTACCGCTCTGATGAGTTGTTTTGGTTAATACAACATGTCCTCCAAACTTGTTCACCTCGTCAACAATCCGTTGGTCATCAGTAGCTACATACACGTGCTCGAGTGTTTTTTTTGCCTGCTCATAAACACGCCTGATCATGGTTTTGCCCTGTATGTCAAGCAAAGGTTTGCCCGGTAATCTTGAGGATGAATACCGGGCAGGTATGATTCCGATAAATTTCACACGATATATATTTAATTTGTAATTTTTTTCGTTTAATTCATTTACCTAAATACATCAGGTATGTTGTTTTAAATGATGTAAGCAAAATTAAGGAATTTATTATACAATTATGGATAAAGGATTTTTAAATATTTATTTTAATTTTTTCACTGTGATGCAAAACAAAACAAAATTGAGTATTCCTGCTTTTTTTACTATTTTTGTATAGGATAAAAATAAAAAATATGGATATAAAGAGTATCAAAAGAAGATATGAGATCATTGGAAATTATTCCGGACTCGACCGGGCTATTGATATAGCAATCCAGGTGGCCCCTACTGATCTTTCCGTGCTTATAACCGGAAGAAGTGGTACCGGAAAGGAAGTCTTCCCGCAGATTATACATCAATTCAGTAAACGAAAACATGGATCCTATATACCTGTTAACTGCGGTGCAATACCCGAGGGAACAATAGAATCAGAATTATTTGGACACGAAAAAGGCTCGTTCACCGGGGCCCATGAAAAACGAAAAGGTTATTTTGAAGAGGCTGACGGGGGAACAATTTTTCTTGATGAAGTTTCGGAATTGCCGTTTTCAACACAGGTAAGGCTTCTAAGGATTTTAGAAACCGGGGAATATTTAAAAGTTGGCTCATCAAAAGTTCAAAAAACAAATGTAAGAGTTATTGCAGCAACCAATGAAGAACTTACAGAACTTGTGAAAACGGGAAAATTCAGAGAAGACCTTTTTTACAGGTTGAATACTGTCCCAATCAATATCCCGCCTTTAAAAGAAAGAGGGGATGACATATATTTGTTATTCAGGAAATTTGCAAATGACTTTGCTGAATATTACAGAATGCCCCCGATTACACTCGTGGAAGATGCCAAAAGCATGCTCATGAGCTATGAATGGCCCGGGAATATCAGGCAATTGAAAAATATAACAGAACAAATTTCCATTATTGAAAAAGAAAGAACACTTGACGCTGATAAATTAAGGAACTATTTGCCTAATTATGATAGTATAAAATTACCGGCACTTGTAGACCCTGATGACAGGCAAAACTTTACTTCAGAGCGGGAAATATTATACAAAATCCTGTTTGATATGAAGAATGATATGAATGACCTTAAACGATTGGTTTTGGATACTATGGCAAGTGGAGAATGTGCCCCAAATGCCGATGATTACAACCCGCGACTAATCCAGAAAATATCTGAAAGCATGGAGCAACAAGATGGACAGGAAACACAACAAGTATTGAACAAAATACACAATATAACGTATCATAATGATATTCAGGACACGAAAGAGGTCATTGAAGAATCTCTTTCGCTTGAAGGTAAAGAACGGGAATTGATTAAAAAAGCCCTGGAAAAACATGAAGGAAGACGCAAAAGAGCGGCCGAGGATCTGGGTATTTCTGAGCGGACATTGTATCGTAAAATAAAAGAATACAATATAATGTGAAGCACTAGTGTCATGTCACACCTGATATAACGCCCCAAGTTTCGATCTTATTCGTTTTTTCTTCATGAAAAAAAGACTCACGTAGCTATGGCTATGCTTACTTTTTTTCATTTTTAAAAATTCAAATAATTCCTTCAACTTAACCGTCATCTCAGGTGTGACATGACACTCGTGAAATTGGTCACTAATACATATGGCATGATTAAATTTGGTTTACAAATGACTATTGATTATATTTCGCCTGTTTAAAACGTTATTCGTGTGGATTAGTCTTTGAAAACCAAGTAATTACAGCTATTATACTAAATATTATATACAGATGAACAAATATCTCAACAATATTTTTATCTATGTTTCTCTAATCTCCTGTTTCACCGCGTGCACAGTGAATTATTCTTTTTCAGGTGCAACGGTATCTCCTGAATTAGAAACGTTTACTGTAGCTGATTTTGAAAACAGGGCACCAAGTTTTCAACCACAATTAGGGTATGTTTTAACCAATACATTAAAAGAAAAAATTGAAAGTGAAACCCGGTTAAAATTGGTTAACAGAAACGCGGATGTACATTTCAAGGGAACCATAACAGATTATAAGGTGAGCCCGGTTTCAATCACCGGAAATGACCAGGCAGCCAAGAACCGGTTAACAATAACAATTAAAGTAGATTATATTAATACCATTAATCCCGATGAAAATTTTAGTGCAAACTTTTCCAGATATGAGGATTTTTTGAGTGAAAAAAATTTAAGTGATGTTGAAGAAGAGCTTAACCAGGAAATATCTGAAAGGTTAGTAGAGGATATTTTTAAAAAAGCATTTTCGAACTGGTAAATTTATTTGTAATGATACATAAAGAACAACTCTTTCAATATATAAGATCACCTGAATCAATTGATGATGAAAGCATCGAGGGAATGAGTGACATGTTAGAAAAATATCCTTTTTTTCATACCGGGCATATGTTATTCTTAAAAGCATTATATAAAAAGAATCATTGGAGATTTAAATCTCAAATCAAAATATCATCAGCCTTTATTATTGACAAGAAAAAACTTTATCAATTACTGTTCAGGGAAGAAGCTGAAGAACATGAAGCCAGCGATAAACAAAGCGATGTGTTAAATAAAAATGAAGTGAATACATTTGATGACAATACACGAGGGGAATTGCCTGAAAACAATGAAGAAGAATTAATGTTTATCTTGGATGAAACAGGGCAGGAAAACACGTGTCAAAAAACAATTGAAATTGGAGCAGAACAAAACCAGTTTTCAGAAATGCAGGAAGAAAACGGGTTACTGGTAATAGAAGACACGCCATTCACTACTCATGATGATGAATTAAAGCATAAATCAAGTAAATCGGAGCCTGCAAAACAAAAAAACAAAGGA
Organism: uncultured Bacteroidales bacterium; assembly: GCA_964413555.1. Taxonomy (GTDB): domain Bacteria; phylum Bacteroidota; class Bacteroidia; order Bacteroidales; family JBBRXJ01; genus CAYMKE01. The sequence continues at coordinate 17,776 of CAYPTK010000020.1, forward strand.
AATGATTTGATTGATAGATTTATTCAAAACGAACCCGGGAGAATTCGGGCAGATGAAAACAATACCTTGAAAAATGAAGATTTATCAAAATCCAGCACCAAAGAAGATGGTGGATTTTATACTGAGACATTGGGAAATATTTACATTCAACAGGGATATTATAAAAAGGCAATTCATGTTTTTCAAAAATTAAGTTTGAAATATCCCAAAAAAAATGATTACTTTGCAGCCAAAATAAAAGAATTAAATCAAATTATAAATAAATCTAAAAAATAATAGAAAATGTATATATTATTTACTATTTTAGTTTTGATTGTCAGTGTTTTATTGATATTAATCGTGCTTGTTCAAAATTCGAAAGGTGGGGGATTGACAGCCAATCTTTCTTCTTCGAACCAGGTAATGGGAGCCAGGCGTACAGCGGATTTTCTTGAAAAGGCAACATGGACATTGGCAGGAGGACTGCTGGTATTAAGTTTACTTGCCAGCATGACAATTCCAAGGGGAGGAGAAGAACAAAAATCACGACTCGAGGAAAAAGCAAAAAAAGCGATGGGCCAACAAGAGCAAATTCCCTCTTTCCCTACTGAAATGCCTGATGTAGAAGAAGTAGAGAGACAATTGGATACATCACAATAATTAAACCTAAATCATTTAACGTGAAAAATCCTTCTGATTGTAAATCCATTGAAGAAATACGGGAACATATTGATCAATTAGATCATGAGATCATTGAATTGCTGGGTAAGCGATTTGGCTTTGTAAAAGAAGTTGTTAAATATAAAAAACCGGATAAGGATAGTATCATTGCTGAAGAACGAAAAAATAAAGTATTACAGGAAAGAAGAAAACTGGCAATGAAGAATGGTTTAAACCCGGATATCATAGAAAATATTTACAGGGAATTAATTGAATATTTTATACGCGAAGAATTAAAAATTATAAATCGAAAGTAAAACTCCATGTACAGAAAAGAAATTAAGGTATTGGACTGTACAGTTCGTGATGGTGGATTAATGAATAAATGGCAATTTGATAATGGATTTGTAAAAGCTGTTTATGAAGCATGTCTCGAATCAGGGATTGATTATATGGAAATAGGGTATAAGAGCAGCGAATCGGCCTATAGCCGCGAAGAAGTGGGAGCATGGCGTTTTTGTGATGAAAATGATATCATAAATACCATTGGTGATAATAAAGGAACAGGGTTAAAATTATCTGCAATGGCCGATATTGGTAGAATTGAATATGAAGATATCCCCGAAAAAAAAGACAGCATTTTAGATATGATCCGGGTTGCCTGTTATGTACACCAGGTTGATAAAGCTATTGCACTGGCAGAACACTGCATGAATAAAGGGTATGAAGTCACGATAAACCTGATGGCCGTATCAAAAGTCATTGACCGTGATTTAGACGAAGCATTGAATGATATTGCACATTCTAAAGTTCCGGTTTTTTACCTGGTAGACAGTTATGGTAGCATGTATTGTGAACAAATTGAATACCTGATCGATAAATATCAAAAAGCACTTCCCGATAAAACCATCGGGATTCACGCGCATAATAATATGCAATTGGCCATGTCAAATACCATCACCGGCATTATTAAAAACTGCAATATGTTAGATGCCACATTTTTAGGTATTGGGAGAGGGGCGGGAAATTGCCCGATGGAAGTACTCCTTTCATTCCTTAAAAATCCGAAATTTGATTTAAGGCCGGCATATAAACTTATCCGGGATCATATGATCCCTCTTCAGAAAAAGATTCAGTGGGGATATCATATTCCGTATTTAATTACCGGAAGCCTGAATGAACACCCCCGTAGCGCCATGAAATGGATGGACTCTAAAAATAGCGATGACCTGGTGACATTTTACAATAACATGCTGGATGGTATCGATATCTGAGGGAGGTCAACCTGTTTATTTCGTTAGATTTTTGTTAAAAAAATCACCTAAATTTTCTTTTCGCATTGATAAGTAATAATTTCCAAGCTCCATAATAGACTCCTGAATGGGAATATAGTCGGTATGGTATTTTGGCATTCTTTTTTTGTAATTACCATTGTTTTTGCTGTATAATATTTTTAAACTTTCATTGGATATTAAAGGATCTTTATGAATCAGGTATTGTTTTACCTGGCCCAAATAGTTTATGAATTTTGCAATGTTATACCCTAACGGGATAAAAGGCTTTGGCCTATTAAGCGCTGTTGCTGCAAATTCCAGGATTTGTTTGTATGGGAAATATTCTGAGGAAACTACAAAACCTTTATTAGCTATATTGCTTGTTGTTAAATTGATTATAGCTTTTACCACGTCTCTTACGTCTACAAATTCTGCACCTCCTGATGTATAAAATAAGTTTCCCTGCCAAATGCTATGAAGTATCTTTTCAAACCCGCTTTCTCCATTGCCATGGCCAATGACCACGGGAGGATAGATGATAAGGGTTTGCAGGCCATATGTTGAACTTTTTCTGACAATATTGTCTGCTGATGCCTTGCTTATCGCGTAGGGATTCTCCAAGGCCTTGCTTGTAGGGTTCCTGTTGAATACAGATGTTGAACTTACATAACAAAATTTTTTAACGTGATTCCGAATTGAAGCCAGTACGAGGTTTTTTGTTCCTTCTTTATTAATTCTAAACATTTT
>CAYPTK010000021.1:0-20212 GCA_964413555.1 uncultured Bacteroidales bacterium
AAATAATCATTCTCGTGTGAGTTTAATAATTATTTTAATCATGCTTGTTTCATATAAATAGATGATGGATTCAATGGCTTCTCTTTGGGCAAAAAAATATTGAAAAAACTGGCCTTTATCTGTAAATTATTTGATGTGTTTACTTTTTCAAATTCATTTATAAATTCTTTTGAATTACTTTTTAAACCAAAATTTAAACTTGGATAGTTTTCAATTGTTCCAGGGTGAATCACGAGATTGGATACTCTAATATGTTTATTAATAGGAGCTTGTTCATTTGTCGATGATATAAAAATAGCTTCTTTATTTTCTTCTATAAATATTAATAGTATTTTATTTATAGCCACAGGCCTCAAACCATTATTTTCAATCGTTAGATTTCCTATTAATTTATCCTTACCGCCTGAAGGATTTAAAGAATACCCGGTGGTTGCTGTCGTTATATGCAGTGAATACTCTGGCAAACAATTCTTCCTATCATAATTCATAAAGTCATAATCGTACTTTGTTGCTACACGGGTAGTTGTTCCATGCCTTATAAATACACGGTGTTCTGTTTCATTTCCATTCTTACTTTTATAATTTCTTATAACATGGGGTTTGTCAAATGAAGGGGGGAGATGAATTGCACTTAGGAAATTTCCATCAATCTCAACATCATGATTTGAAAAAGTAAAAGCCCTGTCAACCCGTTTAATTATTAAATTTTGCAGCTCATTTTCGTCTCTTAAGCCACAATCTTCAAAATTTGCATTTTGAAATTTCTTTTTTTTTTCATCATAACCAAATACCAAAAAACCATCCAATCCTGGGGTATTCGCTATTGCTGTTGTATCTTTTAAAAACTCATTTATTTTTGTTTCGTTTTTCAAATCAGGCCATTCCAGTTTAAAGTCCAGTTTTGGATTTTCTTTATCCAAACCTTGCTGAGCTTGCTCCAAATAACTTTGTATGATGGATTTTATTTGTTGTTCATTCATTTTATAATCATAGGTTTTTTTTCAAAAATAGAAAATTAATCAGTAAGTGCTATTAAAAAAAAATCAAAATGATGCTGAAAAGATCATGCCTTTGGTTTTCGGAAAGATAATATTTTTTTGGGAGAATAGCATAATAAATAATCAGGATACAAGTATACAATATCTTCCCGATATTTTTGTAATTTTATGATCAACAAAACAAACACTTGCTTTGATTCGTCAAGGCAACAGGAATTTCAATCAATCATATAACCTTTAATTTCTTATGTCACGTGATATATCCCAATTAAACCCATCACTATTGTGGAAACATTTTAAAGCCTTGTCAGGTATTCCCCGTCCTTCAAAAAAAGAAGATAAAGCAGTACACTACGTGAAAAATTTCGGCGAATCAATCAACCTGGAAACACTCGTTGATAAAGCAGGAAATATAGTCATTCGAAAAGATGCAACAACTGGCATGGAGAACAAGAAAACCGTTGTTTTGCAGGGACATCTTGATATGGTACCCCAAAAAAATGAAGGCACCTTGCATGATTTTGAAACAGACCCAATCCAACCATTCACTGAAGGAGAATGGGTTACAGCACGGGGAACCACGTTAGGTGCTGACAATGGCATTGGTGTAGCAGCAATTTTAGCTATACTCGAATCTCGAGACATAGAACATCCTCCTATAGAAGCATTGTTCACTGTTGACGAAGAAACCGGTATGACAGGTGCTTTCCAGTTAAAAAAAGGATTTATCACCGGTGATATTTTATTTAATTTAGACACGGAAGAAGAGGGGGTGTTGATTACAGGGTGTGCAGGTGGTGTGAATATCACGGGTACAATCCGGTACAACCCAATCCCTGCCCCCGAAGATTATATCCCATTTGATATTTCCATATCAGGCCTTACAGGTGGCCACTCGGGGATGGATATTCATAAAGGCAGGGGAAACGCGAATAAATTATTAAACAGATTTATATGGCATATCATGAATAACATGAATGCCATGATATCAAAATATAATGGCGGGAATCTTCGCAACGCCATCCCCAGGGAAGCATTTGCCACGATAATGGTTCCAGGTAAATATCAACAAAACTTAAATGAATCCACTGATCAATTCCGGGAAATATTTAACAACGAGTTGAATCAAACAGATCCTGATCTTGAAATAAGCATAACGAAAACCTCGATACCAGGTACAGTAATACCAGAAAATATAGCCCGACAATTGATTAACATCATTTATGGGATTCCCCATGGCGTTATCAGGATGGAACCGGGATTACAATGTGTCACGGAAACTTCAAATAACCTGGCAGCTGTTTTTACAAATGAAAATCATATTCAAATTTTAAACCTACTACGTAGTTCAAAAGAATCAGCAAAAAAAGATCTGTCAAACATGATCCGAAGTATTTTTGAACTTGGTGGAGCACGGGTTGAAGAAGAAGGTGCATATCCCGGATGGCAGCCGGACACGCGTTCTGAAATTGTAAATACAATGAAGCAAGTATACAAAAAGAAACACGGGCAGGAACCCCGGGTTGAAGTTGTACATGCCGGCCTGGAATGCGGTATTATAAAAAGCATATTCCCCCGGCTGGATTGCATTTCATTCGGACCTGTAATTACCGGTGCCCACTCTCCCGACGAACGGGTTAACATTAAATCTGTTGAACGGTTTTGGGAATTACTAAAAATTGCACTCGAAGAAATTCCTGCCAAATAACTCTCACGTTTAGAATCCAGATGTTTGAATTCTATAAATTAGAATGTCAGATATCAAATATCTGATTTCTATGAATAATTCTGCACTTACTTGTCAAAGACCTTGTCTGGTTCGGCTTAGTCGTTATTCATTACTCCTTGTTTTTCAAGCACTTGCAGGTATTTTTTAGAAAACACGAGGTTATCTTCTTTTTTGTACCGGTTATCAGTGAATACTTGTGCCAGGGTTTCTTTATTATTCTCTTTCAGAAGATCAAATGTTTCTTTAAGAGCCTCTTTTTCTTTATAAATATGATCGATATATTCCTTGGTATAATCTTCATATTTTTCTCTATGCACAACTCCTTCTAATGGAAGCCGGTCTGTCAGCCCCGGGTTTTCTGCAGGGTATCCTAATGTAATTGCTGTCACCGGCACAACACCTTTGGGAAGATTTAATGCATTAATGATTCCTTCGGCCATGTATACAGCAGTGCCAAGATAACATATACCCAGTCCTTTGTCTTCTGCGGCAATACATGTATTTTGACAGGCCAGCAACGCGTCAATAGCTGCATTAAAAAACCATAAGAAATTATCATAAGCCGGTTTAGCATCCCGGGATTCACACCATTTATGAAACCTGTTAATGTCCGCGCAAAAAGTGAGTACAACAGGCGCTTCAGTTACCATGGACTGGTTGAAATGCAAAGGAGCCAGTTTTTTCTTATTCTCCACATCCCGTGTTACTATAATGGAATACAACTGCATATTTCCAATGGTTGAAGCCCTGACGCCTGCCAAAAGAATTTCATTCAAATCATCCTCTGGTACAGGATCAGGTTTATAAGACCGTATTGATTTATGATTCATTAATGTGTTTAACATGGGGCATATATATTTTATAAATTATTATTCATTACAGGTTCTTTGCAATTTCAAACAGTATTTCCAGAGCTTCATCACTATTTTTTTCTTCCGTGATATCAAATATTGAAATATCCTGATTTCTGAAATGAACAGTCGGATTTTCCAATAATTTGTCTGCCGTATCGAGTTCAAAAAGCTTATACAATTCCTTACCAAAACGGTAATTGGTTGGCTCCTGTATAATATTCTTTGAAAAATCTGAATCGTATCGCCTTAATTCAATCAGCCCTTCTACCGGCCCTGCAGATAAATGGGCACCATTACGGCTTGGAGAAATGGACAAACCCAATTTATCCTGTTGTTCATTAAAAATATTCCGCAGGCTTCCTTTTTTTGCATCCTTAGGATTTGTTGCTCCAATAAATGACTCCCTGGCCACATGCCATTCAGTATCAGAGACTAAATTAAACGTGATGACAGACCTTCCTTTTCGCGTAAAATGTTCTAATTGTAAGGGATGAAACCCGTTTACCAGATAAACTTTTTTCCCTTCTATCTCGAGGGGAACACAATAGGTACCTCCAGCGAGCTTATCTGCATTATGCTGTTCCCATAATGTATTCAATTCTTTAGGGGAATATTCAGGATATTCACGAATGAATTCTAGTCCTCCCAGCACGTTTGTATTCCCGGGATCTTCTCGATATAATGTTTTAAATTGTTTTATTGCTGTCTCAGAAATTTCATTGATGGCATCATCGGCAATCCGGTTGATCACGCCATAATGATTATCTATAATTTTATGATCAAATAAATATTTAGCAGATAAGGCATTAACCCGGGTAACGGCCAGGTTGTATTCATTCATCTTATCAATCACGGTGTCAAGAATGTCAGGAAGCTTTATTGCTTCATCTTCAAGTGTAATCTCGGGTTTAAGAAAAAACAAAAATTCATTTTTCCCATCTAATACATTTGGATTTTTATATATGTTTTCATAATAAATTTGTTCATCCTGTAATTGATATATGATCTTTTCCAAATAAGGAGTAAATTCTGCTTTATGCATTTCTTGTTTTTTGTTTAGATTATTATTTTAAAAATTTGATATCCAAAATAGCATCCTCTGTTCCACCCATATTATAAAGACTCCCACCGCTTATGTATAAAGGAATTGGAGGAAATTTTAAATTCTCGCCCAAAGGTATATAATTTAATTTTTTATTAAAAAACCTTCCCGTGAAATTTAAAAAATATATATTGAATATATTGCACAATGCTTACATAAACCCGACTTCTTTGTTACGCTCAATATTTTATAGACGGACAATGGTTATGACACGGTATCATCATTTCAACCCTTTCAAAATATACCTGTTTGTTTTGTCATAAGTAATATAATGATAAAGCCAGTTGATTCCTACAAGAATTCTATTTTTTCCTCCAACTAAAGAATACAGGTGGATCGTGGCCCATGCTATCCAGGCAACAAACCCTTTGAGAAAATATCGTCCAATATCTGCTACTGCATATGTTTTACCTACAGTGGTCATAAATATTTTATTCTTATACGTGAATGGTTTAACCTGTTTTCCTCGTTCCATACGTTTAAAATTTTTAGCCAGGTGTTTTGCCTGTTCAATCGCTATCCTGGCCAGCATAGGATGTCCTTTCGGATTATTTTCACTTTTCATATTTGCCATATCACCAATGGCATATATATTGTCATAATCATCCACTCTATTGTACTCGTTCACTTTTACGCGCCCGTTTTTACTTATTACTTCATTTTTAAATCCCAAAGGAGCATTCCCTGCAACCCCGGCTGTCCAGATTAAGGTTACTGCATTTATTTCTGAACCATCATTCAAGAGGGCCTTTTGACCGTTAAATTCACTCACGGAAGCATTGGTCATTACTTCAATGCCCATGCGTTCAAGCTGATTTTCTGCCTTTTGTGATGCTCTTTCAGAAAGAGTAGGCAATAACCGTGACTGCATTTCAATAAGATATATTTTCATAAAATGTTTTGTCTGATCAGGATAATCCTTCTTTAAAATATATTCTTTAAATTCAGCTAAAGAACCAGCCATTTCAACCCCTGTCGGACCACCTCCAACAATAATAAAGTTTGTATAAGCATCTTTGATTTGCTTATCACAACTATTAGATGCATCTTCAAGGCTTGTTAATATTTTATTCCGGATGCTTAATGCATCAATAATGTTTTTTAAAGGAAAGCTGTTTTTTTGAATATCCTGCATTCCATAATAATTTGGCTTACTCCCCATTGCCATTACCAAGATATCGTATTTAAGTATTCCTTTGTCTGTTATAATTATTTGTTCCTCTGGAATCACTTTTTCCAAGGCAGCATTCCTGTATATCAAATTTTTCCTCTCATGAAATAACTTTCGTAAAGGAAAACTGATTGAATCGGATTCCAGTCCACACGTTGCAACCTGGTATAACAACGGCTGAAACTGGTTATAATTAGTTTTATCAAGCAATACAACCTGGTATTGTCTATCACTTATTTTTTTAATAAAGTTGTGTCCTGCAAACCCTCCTCCAACAACAACTACACGTGGCAGACGCGTTTCAGGGATACAAATCGAGGTATTATTCATCTGTATAATTTTTTTATGTCCATAGAGTACTCGCCATGAATTTATTACTGGTACTAAATTGCATGAATCCTGACTTAACAAACTCTACAAAAAAAGTCATAAATGAAAGCTGCAATAAATATATAACAATTTACAAATCTTATTCCAAAAAAGCATTTTTTTTATCATTGATTTATAGTACTTTTACAATTGATGAATTTTAATAATACAGTTTTAATTGGAATAAATTGGTTACCATTACATGAATTAACCCTAAAAAAGTCGAACCAGGATAAACATTTTTTAAAATCAGGGTTCTTAAAAATCTAAATATCAATATATAATTGTTTTTTTAACAAAAAAAACGAATTTTCATTTATACAAATGATCAATGCTGATTATATTTGCTTTGTAAAATCATTAATTAAATAAATATGATTACAGAAAAAGAGATACATAAATTAGAAGATAAACAAGTACCTATAGAACAAATCAATAAACAACTTGAAAATTTTAAAGAAGGGTTCCCGTCCCTGGATATTCAAAAGCCCGCTTTAGTACATGACGGAATCATACAACTATCTGACGACGAGACAATTCAAAAGGTGGCAAAATACCAGAACAGCCTCGAAAAAACGTCTGTTATTAAATTTGTACCCGCTTCGGGAGCAGCTACGCGTATGTTTAAATTTTTATACGAATTGTATAACAATTACGACGAGCAAAACGATGATATTAAAAAAGTTATAAAAAACAATGAATCATTAAACCATTTTTTCTCGAACCTGAAGTCATTCCCGTTTTATAGTGACCTCAAAGACGTTTTAAAAAAGCATGAACTCACATCTGATAAGCTTATCGAGAATAATAAATACAATACTTTATTGCATTATCTTTTAACTGAAGATGGATTAAATTATGGGTATTTACCAAAAGCACTGATAAAATTTCATAAATATAAAAACCATAGCAGAACCCCTTTAGAAGACCATATGGTAGAAGGCGCTCTCTATGCCAAATACAAAACAGGATTTGTTGACGTTCATTTCACGGTTTTACCCAGGCACAGGAAACTATTTGAAGACTATCTTAATAAGATCATCAAACAATATGAAAAAAAATACAAGGTAAAATACACGGTCACGTTTTCAGAGCAAAACCCCGCTACCGATACCATAGCCGTTAATATGGACAATGAGCCTTTCAGAACTGAAAAAGGTGAATTATTTTTCAGGCCGGGGGGGCATGGTGCTTTATTGGGTAATCTAAATTCGCTTGAAAAAGAGATAATTTTCATTAAAAACATTGATAATATTGTGCCTGACAGGTTAAAATCTTTAATGGAAACCTATAAAAAAGTTTTAGGCGGGGTACTTATGGATTTTGTTCAACAAATACACGAGTATTTAACAAAATTAGAAAACCCGCGTAATATAACCGATGAACTTATTGATGAAATTCTTGCATATACAAAAGAAAAGCTCTGCATTATTCCGCCCGATGACTTTGACAAGAAAGATAAAAATATGGTTATCAATTATTTATTTAAAAAACTAAACCGGCCTGTACGTGTTGGAGGGATGGTAAAAGCTCACGGGGATACAGGAGGCGGACCATTTTGGGCAAAAAATCCAGATGGAACCATATCACTTCAAATAGCCGAAACAAAACAAATAGATTTGAATGATCCTGAAAAAAAAGAAATATATGAACGGGCAACACACTTTAATCCAACTGATTTTGCTTGTTATATAAAAGATTTCAAAGGCAACAAATTTGACCTCAACCGCTTTATTGACCCCAATACCGGTTTTATCACCATAAAATCTGCAGGAGACAAAGAAATAAAAGCCCAAGAATTGCCCGGCTTATGGAATGGAGCTATGTCAGAATGGAATACAATATTTGTTGAAGCACCATATGCTACTTTCAACCCAGTAAAGTCAATCAATGACCTACTGGATGTTGAGCATCAGACCTAAACATAACATTTCCTTAGCACTGCTTTAACAATGCCAAGGAAATGAATAATAGCATAAACTTAATCAACCAATTTGGCAATTTGTTTTAATTCCCTTTTATTGATTAAATATTTTTTATTTTGTCCTCCAATACTTCCAAAAATACCTAAGTCCAGTTCAACTTTGTTCCCATCAGCAACTCCATATATATCCCCATCTTCAGCATTAGATATATATAATCTATGTACATACTTGCCTCCTAATGGTATTGGCACGTAAAACAAAACGGCGTATTTAGAGTCCTGTTCAAGTATTGCCTTTTCAACTTTATCTAAATCACACAAATCCAAATCATAAGGATATGCTAATTTAATATCGTCTTCACTCAATTTCGGAGAAACATATTCTTTGGGTATTAATAAGGTTTTTTTAATTATGTTAGGTCCATTTTTTTTAATATACTTCCTTGAGCCTATCAAACTCTTAAATTCTTCATTATAAAGCAATTCCAATACTTTATTTGCCTGCAAAACCGCGTAAACTGCTGTTGTTTTAGACATAAATCCTTCATATTTTGGTAAATATGTTTGCATCTTTATTTTATTTGTATAGATAGCAAGGCGTTCAGAATATGAAACATATCTATAACTATCACGAACTACAGAAGACCGGGACACTCCTTCATTAATAGTTATATAACAATAGCCATCATTTTCTTTGACAAACTTTTTTGCTTCATCAAAAGGCATATAGTCAGCTACTTCATTAAAATTCCAATAATTTTTCATGGCAAATTTCAACGATGCATTTGCCGAATCAACCATCATTTTATCCCCTTCGGTAGCTTTTTTAGGATATTCCTGAAGAGCTACAATCATCTTCATTTTTTTTATTGTTTTCGCATCAGTGGAAGTAGTTAATTGTGCATTTAAAAACGTAAATACAAATAATAACAAATTAATAATAATAATCTTTTTCATAATATATAATTTTAAAATTAATAAAAGCTATATCTTCTGTTTATTCTTTACTTGTTGTAGAATTTTTTTTAATCCTGAACGCACGCGGCTTTTACTATTATGTGCATTAATCCATTCTCTCTGAGACAATAAAATTTCTCCTGTTTCAATATTAAATAGATAGAAAGCAATAGTGCCACTCTCACTGTTGAACACCTTATTTTCTATTACCTGGATTAACCCTGTCCATGCAAAGTATTTCGTGTTATATTTTTTAATTAGATAATCTGTATATATTTCATTATAAATAAAATATTCATCAGAGTAATGATTACATTTCTCATTAAACCAATTGGAAATAATACAATAGTCATTAAACTTATCTATTTCATTATTCTTCATACACTTAACATCTAAGACGGTAGTATGTAAATCTATTTTTTCTGAAACTTCCAAACTGCTTTCAATGAGGCTATACCTTAGTTCCGATGATTTATCAATATCCGATTGATAAAAATTAACACACGTGGGATTTACAATAACCAGTGTATCAATTCCAAGAGCAAATCCATGTTTTTGAATGTATTTTTTTTGTTTCGCGATTAACTTTCTTTTTTCTTTATTTTCAATAAGGTCTAATTTTTCAGATTGTATTTTTTTTTCTAATTCTTCATATTTAGTAAAATAATCATGAAAAGAATTATTTTTAATAAAGGATATCAATGCATTATAATAATATTCAGAGTTTTTATTATATGTTGTATTAAAATCATTGGCATTCATTTTTAAATCCATGACCATTATCTTAAACGTGTTGTCTACAATTTTATTTATGTATTCATTTTCAGGGTATTTTTGTTTTAGTATCCAATTATAAATCAAGGCTAAAACACCTAACTCATTATCGTTTAATTGTTCAATAAAATAAAATAAATGTTGTGAGGAGCCTTGTACTTTTTTATAGTCCTTATGTATATAAAAAAAATCATCTTTTGCCTTATAATGAGCAAGTTGCATTAACGCAACCCCAATAGATATCTCGGCATATAGATTATTCGGATACAGACTAAGGAGGTAATGGCTATTACAAATTGCTTCTTCATATTTTTGGCTTGCTAAATATAAATGGGTTAATTCAAACCTGGCAATTTTCTGCATTTCATTAAATTCTACTTTTGATATTATAAATTCTTCACCATCAAGTGGATTTTCATTTGATAATAAAGAGGATATATTCTCTTTTCTTTTTTTTAGGTTTGGATGAGTACTCAATGAATCATTATAATTTTCAATTGCCGAAAAAGTGTCAATATGTTCTAGTTTATATTCATCAGGAAATTGAAAGTCTTTAATTTGAAATAAATTGTATATGGAATTGTTATCTCCTAAAGGATAGTCTGCAATTAACGTGTGATCAAATAAATCTTGAATAGCTTGTATTTTATATTCAGTAGCCAAATAAAATCTTTTAAACCCGTCTGAATCCGCGTATATCTCTTGTTGTTTGGAATACTCGCTAATTTTAACTAATTTATTATCATAATTCAAATTTTTATAACTCTCTTTTTTCTCATTTTTTATTTTTTGTAATTCAATATACGCTTGCACATTGTGATCATTCACAAAATGAGATATTTCATGGGATAATACAAAAGCCAATTGAGCCTCAGATTGAATCTTTGCAAGCAACCCAATGGTTATAAAAATTGTGCCGTCATGGACGGTAAATGCATTAAAATCTGGATCATTGATAATGTAAAATCTTAGTTGATCTTTTAACTCTTCATGATCAGTAAGCAAATAATCAACTATTTTATTTATATATTTATTTAACTGATTATTAAAAGATACTCCACCACTCCGGTAAATATAATCCAATAAAAATTCTGCATCATGAAAAAATCTTTTACTTTCTTTCCTTTCAAATTTTTCATCAATTTCATCAATGTTTTTAAGTCTTCTTTCAAATTTAACTTCCGGATTGTCAATAAAATTCGCGGGAATAGATCCTTCTGAAACTAAAGGAGAATAAATATTTGTTGCTAAAATACAACGAATTACAAAAAAACATATAAAAAAAAAACTTATTTTTCTTTTAATATGTTTATAATTAATAATCAAACGTAGCATTTTTTAATTTTAGGTTAAAACCCAAATATAATAGATTATTTTTAAATTCTCTAATTATTTTAAACTTTCTTCATATGCTTTAACCCCTTCCATGATAGCCATTATATTTTCCCATGGCACTTCCGGTTCTACCAAATGGGTAGGGCCTATGACAATTCCTCCTTTTTTACCGCATTTCTGAAGTCTCGAAATGGTAGTTTTCCTGACATCTTCTGCTGTTCCAAATGGCAATAATTCCTGGGTGCCAATGGTTCCCCAAAACGACAGCCTGTCGCCAAACTTATCATGCACCTCATCAAACGACATGCATTCGGGCTGAACCGGGTTTAATATCTCTATACCGGTGTTTATCAGGTCATCAATAAAAGGAATGATGTATCCACATGAATGGTAAAAAATTAATATATCAGGCTTTACCTGTTTTGCACTGTCAATAACTTTTTTTAAACGGGGTTGGAGCCATTTTTTCCAAAGTTCCGTGTCCAGCATAATTGAACTTTGAGTACCAATATCATCTCCCAGTGATAATACATCGCACCCGCATTCTGCATATGCTCTGGCTTTTGAGCATGCAAACCCCGTTATTTTATCAAGTAATATACTTGCCTTTTCATCTTCTATCATCATATCCATCATAAGTTCTTCCATAGAACGGATATACCATGATGCTTCCCAAATTGTCATCTGCATTTTACAAAAGGCAGCCAGGCCATTTTTATGAAGTGTTGCAATTTCATCTTTTACTTCATTTTTATACTCATCGTGTAATTCAGGATATGGATAATTTTTAATCTCTTCCAGTTCAGCACCCTTTAATGGATGGTGCATGCGGGTCATATGAAAAGCTGCTTCTGACCCCTTGGAGTGGCCTACTCCAAATACATCAAATTCAATATCTTCAGGAAGTTCCTCCCTCGGGTAAAGGTCAAACCCGTTTGTAAAATTCTTAGATATGGTAAATTCTACAGGACGGTGTGGCTGTCCAAAATAACCTGGATAATCTTTATGCCCAAATCTGGCTTCAAATTCATTGACTTGTGATTCGCACAATTCAAAATCAACAGGGATATTGTCAAATCCTTCTCTTCGTAGAGTTCTTATTAAATTTTCTCTGGGTGTACTCATTCCGGCTTAGTTTATAGTTTCCAACAAAAATAGGTATAAAAAAATAAAATACCTATCATTTATATCGTTAAAAATCAAAAAACAATCATTCTCTGCTCATGTACTGTCGATTATTAAAGTCCACAAAGTCAACATGTAATTTCCAAAATAACATAACTATTAAAATCTTTTACAAAAAAACGAATGGAATTACTGCATAACTCATAGTATATTGACTTCATATTGAAGATTTATTCCAAAACGCTCTGCTATTGATTTTTTTATTTCACATGCAAGTCCTGTCAAATCATCACCGGTTGCCTTTCCATAATTAACCAGGATGAGTGGATGGTTTTCATGCACCCCGGCATCACCATTCCTATACCCTTTCCATCCACATCGTTCTATAAGCCATGCAGCCGGAATTTTTTTCTGATTATTTGATTCATCAAACATGGGCATATCCTGGTATGTTTGCTGTATCTCGTATGCTTTTTCAGCAGGCACCAACGGGTTCTTAAAAAAACTTCCTGCATTACCTAATTTTTTAGGATCAGGTAGTTTTCTTTGACGAATACTGATAACAGCTTCCCTTATGGACGCGATCCGAATGGTTTTATAGTTTTCAAGTTCATCTGGAAGTGTTCCATAATTCGTTATCAAACGATGCTTGTTCCTGGTTAACCGAAAAACAACGGATGTTATGATAAATTGATTTTTAAATTCTGACTTGAAAATGCTGTTTCGATAGGAAAACCTGCAATTTTCGTTAGAAAATGACTTCCATTTATTGTCATGCAGATCAAATCCATTGACATTGTAAATTACATCTTTAACTTCTACACCATACGCTCCAATATTTTGTACAGGGCAAGCTCCAACTGTCCCGGGAATAAAAGATAAATTCTCAAGTCCGCCCCAATCGTTCGACACAACATACTCGACAAAATCATCCCAATCTTCCCCTGCCCCAACTTTTATATAAACATACTGATCTTCTTCATTGATTATTTCTACTCCCTTTATTTCGGGACGAACAATGGTCCCGTCAAAATCCCTGGTAAACAACACGTTGGTTCCTTCTCCCAAGATAAAAAAAGGTGAATCATCCGGCATATATTTAAAAAAATCAGGGATTTCTTTTTCTTCTGTAAAAACAAGAAAATACTTGGATTTCACGTTTATCCCAAAAGAATTGTATTTTTGCAATGAGAATGATTTTCTTTTCAACGGCATAGTCTTTTTATGCAAAAATAATGATTGCAAGCCAAATTTTCTACAATATTCATGTCCAACAATAAAAAAAAGATTGCATACATTTCAGTTACGAATGATTTAGCAACAGATCAACGGGTACATAAAATTGCCTCATTCTTGTCTGATAAACATGTTGAAGTAACGCTTATTGGAAGAAAATTGCACGAAAGCATGCCTGTAAAACGCGCGTATTCAACCAAACGCTTACGTTTATTATTCAATAAAAAATGTTGGTTTTATGCCGAATATAATATACGCCTTGTCTTTTATTTATTATTTAAAAAATTTGATTTTTTAGTTGCCAATGATTTGGATACGTTGCCTGCTAATTATTTCATTTCATTCATCAGACAAAAAAAATTGGTATATGACAGCCACGAATATTTTACTGAATTGCCGGAGCTTATTCCCAAAAAAACGATAAAAAAAATTTGGAAATTTTTTGAACAGGCTATCCTGCCAAAAATAACCGTGTCATACACGGTAAGTCAATCCATTGCTGATGAATACAAAAAAATGTATGGCATTAATATGCATGTAGTGAGAAACCTACCGGTGAAATCAACTACTCCCGCCACACCTGAAAACCCTTTTAAACTTCCTGAAAATAAATTAGTTATATACCAGGGGTCAATAAATATCAACAGGGGGCTGGAAAATATGATTCATGCCATGCATTATTTAGAAGACTGGACATTTGTTATCATTGGAAAGGGAGACATTGAAGATGAATTAAAGGACCTCGTGCATGAACAAAAACTCGATTCACGTGTATGGTTTTCAGGCGCGATACCTTTTCATGAACTTCCCTACTACACACGAAAAGCAGATATTGGTATCAGCCTTGAGGAAAATGCCGGATTGAATTATTACTACGCGTTACCAAATAAATTATTTGATTATATTCAGGCAAAAATCCCTGTTTTATGTTCCAATATGAAAGAAATGGCTGCTATTGTCAATCATTACAACATTGGAAAAATCACCGAAACACTTGACCCACTTGCTATTGCTGAAAAAATCAAGAGTATTAAAGCAAACGATAATATTTGGAGAAAAAATTTAGATAAAGCTGCTGAAGAGCTTTGTTGGGAAAATGAATCAGCCCGTCTTGAAAAGATTTATAAATCGCTGATATAAGAATATTTTAATTGTTTTGTACTGAATTATAATATTTTTATATCTTTAAACAGTAAAAACAATCATATCATGAAATACAATAAAATAGCTATTATAGGAGCAGGAAATATGGGATCTGCCATCGCGAAAGGTTTGTTAAAGTCCGGGATGCTTGACCATGGACATTTAGTCATATCTGATGTTGCCCAACACCAGCTTGATGCTTTACAAAACATAACCACTGCAACGGATAACAATAAAGCAACCCGGGATGCAGACTTGATCATAACAGCTGTCAAACCATATCATACAGAAGATGTTATTAAAAACATCAAACCTTCTCTTGATGTAAAAAAACAGGTGTTAGTATGTATAGCTGCAGGGATTCATTCAAGTAAAATCCAAAAAATAGCGGGCACAGAAATCCCCCTGTTTATGGCTATGCCCAATACAGCCATTGGTATTTGTGAATCAATGACATGCCTATCTTCTCCAAATGCAACACGAAAAACATTAAATGATATGGTTTCCTTTTTCAATCAACTTGGCAAAACATTTATCATAGAGGAAAGCCTGATGGGTGCAGCTACTGTACTTGCAGCTTGCGGAACAGCATTTGCACTAAGATTTATACGTGCTGCCATGACAGGAGGAATAGAACTTGGATTTAAACCAGAGACATCACGTTTGATAGCTGCACAAATGATGGCCGGGGCGTCCCAATTAATGTTCGAGGGCCATAATAACCCTGAAGAAGAAATTGATAAAGTCACCACACCGAAAGGAATTACCATCACCGGGCTTAATGAGATGGAACACCACGGGTTCACTTCATCTGTAATTAAAGGTTTTTTAAAATCATTTCAAAAGGTTGAAGAAATGTTAAACAAGCAGTAATAATTAACGGATAATTGTTACCTGCCCTAAAAATGGTTTTTTCCCGTTTTTAGGATCTACAATATAATGATAGGAATCAACAGGCAATGGATGTCCGTTGTAATTACCTTTCCAGTCATTAGAGTAACCGCCGTCTCCAGCATCAACTCCAAATACCTTTGTCCCCCACCGGTCGTATATATCAATGGTTAATTCGGGATACAATTCAACATTTTTGATATACCACACGTCATTAACCCCGTCTTGATTTGGTGAAAAGGCCGTGGGAATATGAAGGCATATTTCTTCTTCTGCACTCAATCCAATAGTATCATACAACATACAATTATGTCCATCTGTTATGGTTACATAATACATGTTTTCTTTCAAAAGTTCTATTGAACTTGAATAGTAATATTTTCCATTAGAGTTTGTCCATTCATACTCGTATGGCATTGTCCCGCCTGATACAGTAACATCTATGTTGCCATCCGGTTTTGCCGGACAGGAAGGATGTTGCCTGGTATATTGTAAAGACAATTTTTCCGGTTCACTCATGAAAAATGAAGTATCTTGAAAACATCCATTCTGGTCATATACAGTAACCTGGTAATTGCCAGAAACCATTCCCCCGGCAAATTTACCCGTTTGTCCGTCTGACCATTCATACAGGTAATTTGGAACACCCCCGTTTGCAGTAACAGACGCGTGTCCCCTATCACCTCCTGCACATAAAGGTGGAACGACAAATAATGAAAGAGTTATAGAATCGGGTTGCATGATTGTTATTGTATCACTTCCCTCGCATAGAAAAGAATCCGTTACAAATACAGAATATGTACCGGTACCAATATCATTTAATAATGCCTGATCTAATGTATCATAAAAATGTCCATCCATATACCACTGGTAATAAAAAGGAGGTTCTCCATTCCCTAAATTCACCCGAACCGAAGCATCGGAAGAGTCAAAACAAGACACGGGATATCCCTGGTAATCAGAATTAATTTGTATTGTAACATCCAAAGGTGGAGGGGGTTCCACTATGGTCGTATCATATGACGTACATCCATTTTGATCTGTAACTGTAACAAAATAAACACCGGCCGAAACATTTACAAGATTCATGGTGGTGTCGCCTTTCGTTGGAATAGTATCACCGGTTGACCAAATACAATCATACGGGCTGCTTCCTCCATTAACCGACCGGATTTCTACGCGCCCTCCATTGGTATCACCACAATTAATATTTACAGGGACAATAATTTGTGTTATTGAATCCGGTTCATCAAGCGTGAACTCAAAGGAATTAAAGCAATTATTGGTATCGGTTACAGAAAGATAATAAGTTCCTGCAAATAATGAATCTATATTTCCCTCATTGGATTGATATCCATCCGGCCCGGACCACTCGTAAATAAAATCAGATGTATCTCCGGCTCCGATAATGTTAGGTTGTATCCAACCATCATTCATACCATAGCAGCTAACATGATAATTCCCATATTTGGAATGGTCATACCCATGTTGGATAGGCGGAGGCTGAGTAAGCGGAAACGTATTTGATGAACGGCAATTATTGGTGTCTGTAATATTTACATTATAAGGCCCTACAACTAAGTTATAAATATCTTCTTCGTCAGATGTAAAAGAACTCGGTCCAGTCCAGCGTGTTTGATAGCCGGGTGTACCTCCATTTATAGTAAGGTCAAAACCACCGTCACCTCCTCCACTACAACTGATTGGCGTGATGTCTACCGTGCTTGTTATCGGGTCCGGTTCATGTAAAATGATAGAATCATATGCTTTACAATTTAGTGCATCTGTTACGGTCACGTGAAATGTATCTGCTTCAAGATTGTTTATATTTTGCTGATTTGCTCCATTTGACCATTCGTAATTTGAATTTGCTTCGTCATATATTGAATACATTAATGCACCACCATCAGGTAACAGGTTTATTTGCCCGTCTGCACTATCATTACATGACACATTCCATCCGCCTATGAATTCAGGGCTCGAAAGCATTGTAGTCAATGATGGTAATACTTCAATATGCACGATGGTATCTTTTACTCCGGTATGATCACAAATTCCAG
This sequence comes from uncultured Bacteroidales bacterium, assembly GCA_964413555.1. Classification (GTDB taxonomy): domain Bacteria; phylum Bacteroidota; class Bacteroidia; order Bacteroidales; family JBBRXJ01; genus CAYMKE01. The sequence goes on from CAYPTK010000021.1 coordinate 17,669, forward strand.
CAGCTCCCGTGTTAACAACAAATGGATGTATCCTGTATTGAACTGTTTGGATCGTATCAGTCTTATTTACAAGTGTCTGGAATATACTCCCCGTTGTCAAACTATCATCACTATCATACCCACTGATTCGCGACGTGTCACCTGAAGTTGATTCAATGGAATAATCAAACATATGCAACCCTGAAGTGAAGGTGCTCGCGGAAATAATGTTTAACTCTGTTGTCTCGCCATTGCATATCGTGTCCCTGTTTGCTGTTACATATACCTCGGGATACGGATTAACCCATACAACAGCCGTATCCGAAACCCCGGGACAAACCTGTATACTTTTATTATTCAGCACGTGAGGAGTTACAACGTAAATTATTTTTTGAGGTATGCTGCTGTTATTATGAATCGTCTGTTGAACAATACTATCCATGGTATACCCGGTAATACCAGTATACCCGGTAACTTGTGAAGGATTGTCCGGCAATGCATCAATGTTTAATTCAATACCAAATGTTGATCGTGTAATTGTATTAAATGATATATTCGTTGTACCGTCATTACATAATGTATCATATTCGGGCATAGCCTGCAATTCCGGAACAGGTTCAATCCATACCCATACTGTATCATTAGACCCCGTGCATCGTTCCAAATCCAAAGAAGGCATCCGGGTATAGGGAGTTATAATAAATTTGACCAATTTTGCTGTATCCGTTACATTAATAAATTGATCGGTTATATGAAATCCATTGGGCAAATTTGTCTGGCTTCCACTTACAACACTTACCCCGGGGACTGTATCAATTTCATATCGAAAACGAACAGGCCTGGTAGGGACAGAAGGACTGCCAAGGGTGATGTCCACGGTTCCACTGCTGCATATAGTATCTAAAGCAGGATCAGCATTCACTACAACAACAGGCTCAACCCAAACAATAACTGAATCTCTTATCCCGGGACATTTTTGATTATCATTGATATCAAGTGTATAAGGCATGATATTATAGACTATTTTCTGGGCTGTATCCGAACTGTTGATTAGCGACTGCACGAGTATACTGTCGGTTGTAAAACCATTGATATTAGAATAACCTGATAATGCAGCAGGATTTTGGGGAACAGCCTGGATGTTAAATTCAAAATCATTCGTGGCATACGAAATGCTATTAAATTGGATATTCACCGTGTCGCCTGAGCATATTGTATCCATTGACTGGTCAGGAATTATGTCCACGGAAGGTTCAATCCATACATACACGGTATCCATTAAACCGGTGCACTTCATCTGATTATCCCATGTTCTTCGTGTATATGAAGTCAAAATATACCTCGCCATCCTCGCGGTATCTGTTGCATTATGAATAATATCCTGTATCGTGTCCCCGGCAGCAATATTAAATGTATCGCCCTGGATAATGCTTAAACCTGTTTCCAATTGCACGCGGTATTTAAACCGGGCATCCCTGGTAGGAACACTTGGACTTTCCAATATTATGTTCGTGTTGCCGTCATTACAAATCGTGTCTGTTACTGGTGATGCTGAAACCACAGTCGTGGGTTCCACCCATATATAAACAGTATCATATATTCCCGGGCATTTCATCGCGCTATCTGGTGACTGTTGTGTATAGGCAGAAAACACGTACATTGCTCTTTTTGCAGTATCTGTTGAATTAAGAAGGCTATCCCGGATGATATCACCTGTTGAAATATTGAATGTATCATTTTTAAAAACACTAAGCCCTGGTTCTGTAATCACGTTGTACCTAAATATCACGGGCTTTGTTGGCGAAGAAATACTGGAAAGAGTAAAATATGTTTTGCTGTTGTTACAAACCGTATCAATAGAAGGATCAGCAATTACTTCAGGAACAGGTTCTACCCATATATTAATGGATGTATCAGTCAATGAACATAAACCAAAAATAGTTGGTGTAATTGTATAGGTGACCAAACGAGCTGTATCACTATTGTTAACAAGTTCCTGGTAAATGTCATATGGCGTTTTGGACGACCCGGGAGATGCTCCACTAACAGAAGGGTGCGCGTTGACGGTCCAGGAAAATGCAACAGAATCAAGATTGCTGGACAGAGTAATCTGTATACTATCTGAAGAACAAATGGTATCCAGGACAGGAGTATAATAAAATTCCGGACACGTGGTATACTGGACAATCACCTCTGCCGAACAACTATCCATATTACCACTCTGATCAATTACTGTCAAAATCACGGAATTGGTATCAACATGCGAACAATTAAATTCCTGCTGACTTACATACATCGTATCAATCGTGCAGTTATCAAATGATCCTCCATCTATGCTATCAGCATTGATAGTCGCAACGCCGGTAGTGTCATTGATTTTAATAATAATATCTTTGCATACAGCCGTTGGATCAATGGTATCAAGCACTGTAATATCAGCTGTACAAGAATCAATATTTGCATTATGATCCTGAATATATAAAGTAACCTGTTGTGTTGCAAATAAATCAGAACAATTAAAATCATACCGGCTAAGCCACAGCGTGTCTATACCGCAGGCATCAC
>CAYPTK010000022.1:0-19156 GCA_964413555.1 uncultured Bacteroidales bacterium
ACCGAGTAGGCAGAATCAATGATGTGAACAGCAAAGTCATAATATAAACTTATTTGCTGTAAGAAGAACGGGTAATGGTTGCATCCCAGGATCAATGCTTCAATATTTTTAAGTTGATCTTTAGACAGGTAATTCCGGATAATGGCATTGCTGATGTCATCATAAATAAATCCTTCTTCGATCATCGGAACGAGTAGGGGAGTAGCCATGGACGTGACATCGAGACGTGGCGATTTAGCGTGTATTTTTTGCTGGTACGCGTTGCTGTTGATTGTTCCTTTTGTCCCGATAACACCTATAGTATTAAGATGCTGTTGCATTGCAATGAATTCAACAACCGGGTCAATAACATTCAATACAATGGCTTTATTTCCAACATATTTGCATACTGCTTCATAAGCATTGGCAGAAGCTGTATTGCACGCGATCAAAATGACCTTGCAATTTTTTTCAATGAGAAATCGCGTGATGCGTGTTGAATAATATTTAACGGAATCGCTTGATTTATCGCCGTATGGAAGATGAAACGTATCGCCAAAATACACGAGATTTTCATTAGGCAATACCTGCCGGATCGCGTTTGCAACGGTTAAACCGCCCACTCCGGAATCAAAAATACCAATACATTGTCCAGGTTCTAATGACATTTAATACTGATTTGAATGATCAGGTTAAAAAAAGCCACCAGGTTTTTTAATGTTTCAATAAAACATGATGGCTTTTAAATATTATGATTAATAAAGTAAATTCTTATTCTGTCAGTCCTAATTCTTTTTTGACTAATGGCATGATGTCCTCACTTTGGTCAGAGTGATAGATCACGGAGCCAATGCTGGTATCAAATACATAGGTATAGCCTTGTTCTTTAGCGACTTTTTCAATGGCTTTGTTCATCATGTCATAAATAGGTTGCAGGAGTTCTCCTTCAATTCGCTGAAGATCTTGTTGTGCTTGTTGTTGAAATTCCTGTATGCGTTTTTGCATATCCATTAATTCAGCTTCTTTCGTTTTTCTTACCAAATCTGACAGGCTATCCATTTTTTCCTGAAAACTTTGGTATTTGCGGTTTAATTCTACCTGCATTTCTTCCAACTGTTGTTGAATTGCTCTTTGTTCTTTTTGAAATTTGGCTCTTGCACTGTCACTCTGGGGCATTGCCTGTAGCAATTCCTGTGTATTGACATGCGCGAATTTGTAGTCTTGAGCTGATAATGATAAAGATGCAATGCATAACATCCCAATGATACCTAAACTTAATTTTTTCAATGTTTTCATGATTTGTTTTCTTTTATTTTAAAATTTATGACAAAAATAAAAATTTAATTTTTATAACCTAATAGTTTTAATAAATCATCGCTGACATCATATTTCGGATCGGTGTATACCATGTTCATACCGGCTGAAGTGTCGAATATTACAGCAAAATCTTCTTTGTCTGCAAGTTCTTCCAATGCCCTGTATACTTCTTCCTGGATGGGTTTGACCAATTCTTTTCGTTTTTGATATAATTTACCATCCTTTCCAAAATAGTCTTTTTGTAACTGGTTTAATTGTTTTTCTTTGCTTATTATTTCTTCTTCCCGTCGCTGTTTCATTTCTTCACTTAATAAAACCTTTTCAGATTGATATTCTTTAAAGAGCTCATCAATTTCTTTTCTCTTTGATTCGATTTCTTCCTGCCATTCTTTCGACAGTTCATCAAGTTTATTTTGAGCTGCTTTATATGAAGGAATATTGTTAAGAATATATTCCATGTCAACATAAGCGTACTTTTGTGCCAGGAGGCTTTGTCCTGTCATCGCGAAAGTAAAAATTCCTAAAAGAACAACTAATTTTTTCATTTTATTTATTTTTTTGGTTAACAAATATAATCATTAAAATTCCCTGCCAATAGTAAAATGGAAGTTTCCTTTATTTGCATTGGGTTGCCCGGGAATTGCATCAAACCCGTATCCCCAGTCAACACCTAAAAGTCCGAACATTGGTAAGAATGCCCTGAGGCCAACACCGGCCGAGCGTTTTATATCATAAGGGCTAAATGATTTTATATCATACCATGCATTACCTCCTTCCAGGAATGCCAGTCCGTATACTGTTGCAGCTGTTTTAAGCACGAAAGGGAAACGGAGTTCCATGGTAAATTTGTCATATACATTTCCGGATTTGTTTCCATTGATACGGGGAGTGATGGAGCTGTTTTCATATCCCCTCAGTGCAATGGTTTCTCTGCCGTAGATATTATACCCGGTCAGACCGTCGCCGCCTACATCAAAGCCTTCAAATGGCGAAGGGCCTATTTCATTATTGTAATGCCCGAGATAACCAAATTCACCCCGCGTGTATAACACCAGGTTTCCTACAATAGTAAAGTACCATTTGCTGTTAAATTTCCATTTATGATATTCAATCCACCTGTATTTGTCCTGGTCGTCGAGGGATGCATAATTGTCAATTCCGGTATTCAGCAATGAATAAGGAGGGGTTAACTGCAATGTAAGAGCAAAAGAGGAACCTCTTCTGGGAAAAATAGGCTGATCGATAGAATTTCTGCTGAACCGTGTAGTAAAACTTATATTATTGGAGGTGCCATTTGCAAAAAGGAAGTAACCAGACCAGTCTTTCAGGTTATATTGCTGGTAACTAAGTTCATTATACATGTTAAAGTAATCATCAGGCCACCTGAGCCGCCTGCCTAATCCTACAGAAGCACCGCTTATTTTCAGCCATTTATCAGCTTTTTTTCTAAACCTGTAACTGTTATTCCTGATCGTGTGGTATAGTGAAATAGAAAAATCATTCGGGCGCTTACCGCCAAACCAGGGTTTTACAAAGCTAATATTATATGATTGATAATAGCTTCCATTGGATTGTGCACGAAGGCTCAATGTTTCCCCGTCACCTGTTGGGATTGGCCTCCATTTTTTGAAATTGAACAGGTCTTTTGATGAAAAGTTGCTGAATCTTACTCCAATGGTTCCAACAAGCATTCCAGCTCCCCATCCTCCGGAAATTTCAAGTTGATCGGAAGATTTTTCCGTCAAATCATATTCAATATCAACTGTTCCATCCCTTTGATGCGGAATAGGATTGGGTTGTATCTTTTCAGGATCAAAAAAGCCGAGTTGTGACAATTCGCGAATTGATCTTATGATGTCGCTTTTACTGAATAACTCGCCGGGCAATGTTCTAAGCTCCCTCCTGATGACATGTTCATTGGTTTTCGTGTTCCCTCTTATGATGATTCTATTGATCCTGGCTTGTTTTCCCTCGTAAATACGCATTTCATAATTTATTGAATCATTATTAATCCCCACTACAACTGGTTCAATATTCGAAAACAAATAACCATTGTCAAGGTACAGGGATGTTACAGCATCCTCTGCCTGGAATAACCGTTTTTCAAGAAGCTCCTGGTCATATACATCCCCTTTTTGAATCCCAAGCATTTTATCCAGTATTTCTGCAGGATATTTCGTGTTTCCAATCCAGTCAATGTCCCCAAAATAATATTTATTCCCCTCGTCTACGGTGATGGTTATTTGAAGAAATTTCTCAGAAATTCTGTCTATAGCAATGCTGTCAACACTGGCATCGCGATACCCGTGTTTGTTGTAAAAACTGATGAGTTTGTCCTGGTCATCTTCAAAATCTTCTTTGATATATTTAGATGAATTGAATAAATTCCATATATTTTTTTCTTTGGTGTCTTTCATTTTCCGTTCGAGCCGGAAGTCAGAAAATGCTTCATTGTTTTTTATGATGATGTCTTTTATTTTGATTCGCTCATCTTTGTTGATATTGATATTCAAATTCACGTAGTTGTTCTCTGAAGCTTCAACTTGTTTAATCTCTATTGTTGTCTCAGAATATCCTTTTTCAAGAAAGAAATCATGAATGGTTAACCTGATGTTGTTTAGCACGTTTTCATTGATTTCTTTTCCTTGTTTAAGTTTTAGTTTTTCTAATAAGTCTTTTTTTTCGGATTTTTTAATACCGGTGATTTTGTATTCATTAAGCCTCAAATGTTCTTGCAGGTATATTTCCAGGTATATCAAATTATTTACAATGCTGTCTGCTCTTATTTCTACATCTGAAAATAATCCCTGGTCCCAGTAATTTTTAATGGCTGTTTGTATTTTATCTCCTGGTACTTTAATCTTGTCACCAACGGTAATTCCCGACATATCCTTTAGACTTCTGGCGTCGAGGTATTTTATATTAGAAACCCGAATCCCGCCCACTTCATATTCGTCGGGTTCATCAACATTGACAGTGGTTTTCATGGGGTTTCGTTTGTTATACATTACCTGGGATAAAACGAGATTATTTACACTGATAAAAATTAACACTAGTAAGGAATAATAGGGCAATCGCATTCTCTTTTTAAATATCATTTTCTGTTTGTTCTTTTATTTTTCCGAATCTTCTTTTCCTGTTTTGAAATTCTACCAATGCCTCGTAGAAATGATTTTTTTGAAAATCAGGCCATAAAACATCCGTGAAATAGAGTTCCGTGTAAGATATCTGCCATAATAAAAAATTGCTGATCCTTTTTTCTCCTCCTGTTCTGATGAGCAATTCAGGATTTGGGATGTTGGCTGTTGTAAGATAATTTGAAAAGACATCTTCGTTTATATTTTCTGGTTTTATTTCTTCTTTTTTCACTTTTTCTGCTATTTGCTTCACGGCATTGATAATTTCCCATTTAGAACCATAACTAAGGGCTAAAATCAAATCCATCCTGGTGTTGCCAGAGGTTTTGTCTATGGCATTCGAAAGATTTTTAGTTACATTTTCAGGTAAACTATGCAAATCTCCAATTATTCGTAAACGAATTTGATTTTTAATTAGTGTATCTATCTCGGAATTTATCGTGTCAACCAATAAACTCATCAGTGCATTGACCTCATATTCAGGCCTGTTCCAGTTTTCTTTTGAAAATGAGTAAAGTGTAAGGTACTTGACGCCAATTTCAGCAGCTGCTTCCGAGATGTTTCTCACTGAGCCAACCCCGTGTTGGTGTCCATACACTCGTTCATATCCTTTTTGTTGTGCCCACCTTCCATTGCCATCCATAATGACTGCTACATGCTCAGGCAATTTAGAGGTGTTTACTCGTGCTTTGAAATCCATATATAATATTATTTTTCTTCCCAAGTAGGACAGTTTCCAGGAAAATGGAATAATTTATATGTAATAAATACCCCGGCAAATGAATACCAATCCGAATTATTCATAGTGGAATGGTATTCGCTATTGGATGGGTTTACAATGCCATCAACACGGTCATTAAATGTTTTGTTATAGGTCCATTCCACGCCAACATTAAACCGTTCAAACGCGTTATACTTAAATCCACATCCAAATGGCAAAGTTAAATGATTATTTGCATTTGTATTACTATTCATTATAAAAGTATATCCAATTCCTGCTGTTGTATAAAAACTGTAATTGTATTTAAATTTTGTTATATTTAAAAAAGGCAAAAAATTAAATTCTAATTGAATGCTTCCTTCTACAAAGGAACAATTGAATGAATGCTGCCTTATTTGACTTTGATATGAATAGTTAAAGTCCATATCATTGCCACTGATATTACCACGTAAAAAGCTGGATTTTATTGCATACCGTTCATTAAAATTATATACAATAAGTGCGCCGTATGAAATACCGGGAGAATAAAAAGGGGTGTAGGTGTTGATGTCGCCTGTATAATAGGAGGTGCCCCCGAATACTCCGAAATCAAACCTTTCGGCAAAACTGATTTCCTGGGGCAGGCAGGTTATATAGAAAAAAAAAACAATACGGAACTCGTGATTATTTTCATATGTTTATATGTTATTTTTTATTTTAGAGGTCATGAGGCGTTTGCCATGAGATTAATGTATTAAATTTCTTCCATTTGGACAGGTTGCCGATATCATCCCGCGTGTATGGCAAAATTTTAGTCATGAGATTAGTACTTGTTAAAGAGATTAAATACCGGGTATCCTTCCCTGGATGTTTCCACCCTGTATCTTACTGAAAACATGGTAAGGTAATAAATGTCGTAAAATTTTGACCAGTCAGAATTAAATCCATCAATGTAATCAGATAATGCTAAGCGGGGGCCGATTTCTATACCGAACTCCAAATAGCTGTTATGGATATAAAAAAGACCTATTCCAAGCGGGGCAACTATTGAGAATTGGTTGTCAAGGGAAAATTCATCACTTCTCCTGTCAATAACTGATTGAGGAGAGACTGTAGGTTTGAAAAATGCACACCCGAGGCCTATAAAGCCATACAGGTTTATCTTTGAATACCTGTTAAGCATTCCGCGTTTGTTAAAAATATTACGTGAGCCGGTTCTTCTTCCCTGGCTGTAAAAAATATAATTGACTTGTATATTCGGTTCGAAAACAGTTGTTTTAAAGCTGAGCCCCCGAAGTTCATTAAGCGAGCCGGCATCATTTCCCATGAGTTGGGCATAATTAAACCCTATTTTAAAATCCCACTCTTCAGTGTATTTATAAAGAAAACCTATATGATACATGGGCTTCGTGTATTCAAGCTCAAGGTCTTTTATTCCAAACCAATTGTTTTCATTCGCCGCACCTCCAATATCACCAAAATAATTGGAAGACCCCGCGCCTATTATAATCCTGTAACGCTTTAATTTCCATCTTTGCGCATCTGTATGAGATGCTATAAATGTTAACAAAGCAATTAGTAAAATAATCTTTCTCATTTGTTTATGATAGTTTTTGCAAATGTACAAATAATAGTTAAAAAAAAATAAAATAATAAAATATTTATACGTAAAATATTACTATTTTGTTATAATTTATTTCTTACATCTGCCCCCCACATCAATTTATTTCTGAGTGTATCGTAAAAACTTTGTTCTTTTAGTCTTAGTACATTCATCTTAAATTCTCCTGCAGAAATTTTTAATACTTTAGACACGTCAGTCACTGCTGTTTCAGAATCAGCAGACACGAGGTATTCACCGCTTCTTGCACTCGCTGAAATAGTTAAATTATTACGCGCCGGCAATACCAGTGGCCTTACTGTTAAATTATGCGGTGCTATAGGAGAAATAATAAAACTGTCGGTGCCGGGGACAATGACAGGCCCTCCTACACTTAACGAATAAGCAGTCGATCCGGTTGGAGTCGAAATAATTAATCCGTCTGTCCAGTATGTATTAAGAAGCTTATCATCCTGATATACATGGATGATGATCATGCTTGAATTTTTTTTCTGTATAGTGATTTCGTTTAATGCATATGGAAAGTCTCCAAATAAATCTTCGGCATCATCCATCTTGATAAGCAACCGTTGTTCAATATCATATTCTTTTGCTATGATCTGTGATATGGCATGTGTCAGTTTTTCTTTTGATATATTTGCCAAAAAACCTAACCTCCCGGTATTTATTCCAATGACCGGAATACCTTCTTTCCTTACCAGTTTTAATGTTTCTAAGAATGTGCCGTCTCCGCCTAAACTGATCAAAAAATCGATGTTTTTATCTAAATTATTATAACATGTAAAAAACGACTTAATTTTACTTTTATATATTGAACGATCAACAGATGCTTCAAAAAGGGGTTGATACATGATGATCTCGATATTATGTCTTAGAAGTTCATCTAATAACTGGTGAATACAGGATTGGGATTCATGATATTTATTGCCGTAAATTGCAACTTTCATAGATATTAATGATTTCTTTATTAATTAAGGGTTACCCTGATTATGCCAAGCGTACCCCAAATTTATTCCAGTATATCAGGAACTGTACATTTTTGGGTTTCGCGGGCTTCGAATTCGAACTTTATTGATTAAACACCATATGATTGACTGACAATAATTATGTTAAGCAATAATTGCTTAAATATTCAGATACCTGAGCAGGGATTGATAATGATCTTCATAAACCCCTTCTATTTTATTTTCAGCAGAAGAATAATACAATTTTACATGGTATTCATACCGTTCAAATGTATGAATAATGGAGTCAATATCATCCTGGTTAATTTTTAATGTAATGAGAATCTTTTCCGTCTCTTTGACCGGTGAAATATTCATGTTCAATATTTTGGCATTATTCCCTTCCACTATTTGAGCAATTTCGCTTAAAGAATAATCATTTGCATTGATTTCGAGTACGATAATTCCTCCCGGGTAGTTGAGTGCAAATAGTTCAGCGATATGCTGAACCAGATCGGGAAGAAGGATGAGGCCCTTGTATTGCTTATTATTGTCTGCTAATACAGGGATGACAGTAATGTGATTATTGCTGTATAGCTCCAATGCTTTATAAATATGGTCCTGTTCTTTTATATATGGTTTGCTTAACCGTAATTGATGTTTGCCTACCGGTTCTTTGGGTTCATTGAGGTCATATATATCACTGTCTGATATTAATCCCAGGTATTCTTTGTTTTGCACGATTGGCAAATGCGATACCCGGAAAATATCCATTAAATTCAACGCCTGAATTCCCGTGTCAGAATTTCTTAAAGGCGGAGCTACATCTGATATAATGTCTTTTGACCACATAGGCATAAATTATGTTTTACAAAAGTATGTATAATTTAACGAAATTGAAGTGAATAATAATATTTTTTCTGTATACTTTTGTAAAATTAAATTTTAAATAAATGATATGACCAGATTAAGTGTAAATATAAATAAGATTGCAACCATACGGAACGCGAGGGGAGGAAACATACCCGATGTTACTGAAGCAGCCGTGCATTGTGAACGTTTCGGGGCACAAGGAATAACAGTTCATCCCCGGCCGGACGGGAGACATATCCTATACCAGGATGTAATTGATATTAAAAAGACTATTCAAACAGAATTTAATATCGAGGGATATCCTTCTGAATCGTTTCGTGACCTTGTTTTATCTGTTCAGCCCGCGCAGGTTACATTGGTGCCAGATAAACCCGACGCTATTACTTCCAATTCAGGATGGGATACAATCAGGCATAAATTGTTTTTAAAAGATATTATTAAAACATTCCGGGACGCGGGCATCAGGACTTCAATTTTTATTGACGCGAATCCCGAATTCATAAATCATGCTGCTGAAACAGGAACAGACAGGGTTGAATTATACACAGAACCATATGCTTTACATTATAATTCAAATAAAGAAAAAGCAATAGAGCCCTTTATTAAAGCAGCTCAAACAGCTCGGGAAGCAGGACTTGGAATCAACGCGGGACATGATCTTAACCTTGATAATCTCCGTTTTTTTGTTACAACCATACCATATATAAAAGAAGTGTCCATTGGACATGCATTGATATCCGACGCGTTATATTATGGATTGGAAAATACAATTCAATTGTATTCGAGAGAATTGAAACATTAAAATTCATGGGTTTATTGCAATTTTCTTGGAAATAGTATTATTTGAAAACAAAATTCAGGATGAAAAAACTATAAAATTTTTGAAACTATTTATGAAATTACATTACAAAGAATATGGAAAAGGCCATCCCGTTGTTATATTGCACGGCCTTTTAGGATTATCAGATAATTGGGTTTCCTTGGGTAAGCAATTGAGCAAACTTTTTCATGTGATTATTCCTGATCTTCGCAACCACGGGCAATCTATGCATTCAAATGAACATGATTTCAGGGTAATGGCAGACGATGTTTATGAATTAATCAATGACTTGCAGTTAAAAACGCCGGTACTGATGGGGCATTCCATGGGAGGTAAAGTCGCCATGCATTTTGCCACGCGTTTTCCCGAGATGATAAAAGCGTTGGTGATTGTGGATATAGCTCCTGATTCTTACCTAGATGAAGAAACACTGAACACGTTTCATGAAGTTCTGAACACTATTTTGGAATGCAACCTGTCCGGGTATTCCAGCCGAAGAGAAATAGAGCAGTACCTTGAACAAAAAGTATCATCAAATGTCCTCAGGCATTTATTGAGCAAAAATATCAAACGAGACAAGGATAATAAATTTGCATGGAAGGTAAATGCGCGAGTACTTAAACAACAACTCGATCAAATCAATATTAGCATAAATGAGAGCCTTGATGATAAACACCCGGAACCATGCTTTATCCCAACTTTATTTATTAAAGGAGAAAATTCAGATTTCATCAATCCTCAAAATTCCGGGCGTATAAATCAATTATTTCCCCATTCGAATATCGAGACCATTCCCGATGCCGGCCACTTAATCCATGTAGACCAGCCCCGGGCTTTTTATGAAGTGCTTGTCCCTTTTCTTGAACAAGTGAGTATTGCAAACAAAGAATGAGTGAAAACGGGTGATGTGTGCCGTGACAACACGTGTACCAATGCTCAATGCTGACATGAAATGCTTCTGCTTTATTATTGAATTATTGAAATTACAGGTTTAGGAGCCCCGCTTCTTCTCTGTATACATGAGTAATTGTGAATAGGTTAAAAACAAACACCGTCATTTTGACCGGGATGAATTACATTTTGGCATTAAGTCAGCCAATTTTTCATGATTTTTAAAAAATGGTATACATATTGTTTGGCAAATTTCTTAATATTTTTACATTTGTTCTAAAATTTAATATTAAACAAAACAATGTTACTATGAATGTGACGATCCAAAACCTTACAAAGAAATATGGGCCACAGGTTGCTGTTGATGATATTTCTTTTCGTGTAAAAACAGGCGAGATACTTGGTTTTTTAGGGCCTAATGGAGCTGGTAAAACGACTGTCATGAAAGTCATCTCCAGCTTTTTCGCGCCGACTTCAGGAAATGTACATGTCGGTGATTATTCAGTTGTAAAAGATCCGTTGGAGGTGAAGAAACATATAGGTTATCTCCCGGAAATCAATGCCCTTTACCCGGATATGTATATCATTGATTATCTTGAATTCATTGCCGCGCTACATGGCATCCCCAAAGAAAAGGTCAGGGAACGGATTTACGAGATGATCAGGTTATGCGGGCTTGATAAAGAAAAACATAAAAAGATCGGGGAACTCTCGAAAGGATATAAACAGCGTGTTGGACTGGCACAGGCAATGATTCACGATCCTGATGTATTAATTCTGGATGAACCTTCGGAAGGACTTGACCCTAACCAAATTGTTGAGATTCGTAGTCTGATAAAAAACATCGGGCGTGAAAAAACCGTCATTCTTAGTTCACATATATTGGCCGAAGTAGAGGCAACATGTGACCGTATCCTGATCATAAATAATGGAAAAATTGTAGCTGACGGAACAGCACGGGAACTGAGGGAAGCAACACGGGGTGAAGAAGTTCTGCGTGTCGGAATAGAAGAAGGAGACAGGAATGACATCTATAAAGCCTTGCAAAAATTGGAGACAGTAGCAGAAGTTGATTTTATTGAAGAAGAAGGGAGTAAAAATCTATTTAAAGTCAGTAGCAAAAAAGACATGTCATCTAAAAAAGATATATCAAAAATGTGCATTGAAAAAGATTGGCTTGTATCTGAATTAACACCCATACAAACCAAACTTGAAGATATATTCAGGGATTTAACTCAAAATCAATCATAAAAAAATATTTGTATATGGACAAAATATGGATTATCACCAAACGGGAACTGAAGTCATTTTTTGATTCGTTAATGGCTTATGTATTAATAGTCTTATTCCTCGGGTTTAGTGGTTTTTTTACATGGCTCTTTGGAAATGATATCTTTTTCATGGACCAGGCGAGCCTTAACGTGTTTTTTAATATTACATACTGGACCCTGCTTTTCTTTATCGCTGCTATTACCATGGGGCAGATTGCAGACGAAAAGCGGTTGGGAACAATCGAAATGCTGTTTACAAAACCCATCACCGACTGGCAAATCATCGCAGGGAAATTCCTTGCCTCATTCCTGCTGATTGTCATAGCATTGGCACTTACATTTCCGTATGTTATAACAGTGAGCTCACTGGGAAACCTTGATGCCGGTGCTACCTTTTCCGGGTACCTGGGACTTGCTTTGATGAGCGGTGCTTACATCAGCATTGGAATTTTCTCCAGCAGCATTACCAATAATCAAATCGTGGCATTTTTAATCACGTTATTTATTGGCATATTTTTTCACTTGATTTTTGGATTACTTAGTTCCGGTTTCACGGGTTTAACCGGGCAAATACTGGATTATCTCAGCCTGCAAACACATTTTCAATCGCTCGCGAGGGGAGTTATTACATTATCAGATATTATTTATTTCCTCTCTGTCATATTCACGGGCTTAATTGCCTCTGAAGTATATTTGTCTAAACGAAATGTTTCACATGCATAATAAATAGAAAAAATAAGGGACTTATGAAAACGAAAAGCACTCTGATCAATTATTTCATTCTGGTCATCGGAATCATTATTTTGATTAATATTTTGTTTTCGGGTCTTTCATTGAGACTCGATATGACCGATGATAATCGCTTTACATTGAGCGACGCGACAAAAAAAATCCTGAAAGAAGTACAGCAACCGGTTACGGTTACTGCATATTTTTCAGAAGACATGCCGCCTGAATTTGCCAAAAATAAAAAATGGTTCAAGGAATTGCTTGAAGAATACAGGAAAAGATCTAAAGGGAAATTAATGTATGAATTTAAAAATCCCAACGAGGAGAAAAAAATTGAAAACGAAGCGAATAAAGCTGGTGTTATGCCCGTGTTAATTCCTATTAGAAAAAAAGATGAAATGACTCAAAAGAAAGCTTACATGGGTGCTGTAATAAAAACAGGAGGAAAACAAGAAATTATCCCTGTATTGCGTAGAACAGTTGCACTCGAACATATGCTTTCATCCAGTATAAAAAAACTCGTTGTTGAAGAAAAACCGAAAATAGGGTTTGTCCAGGGACATGGAGAACCGGTTATCAATAAATTACGACAGGTTCGCCAGGCGCTTGAAGTATTGTATAATGTTGAAAGCATTCGGATGGATGAATTCACGAACCTTGATCAGTATAAAACATTGGCCATTGTTGCACCAACTGATAGTTTCCCGGCATCACACCTTAGAATGATTGATGATTACCTGAACAGGGGGCATGGATTGTTTATCGCGTTGAACAATGTAGAAGGAGACCTGCAGCGCTCAATGGGAATGAAAAATTCTACCGGCCTCGGAACATGGCTTAGCAATAAAGGCATTGTATTGGACGACCAATTTGTAGTGGATGATAATTCTGGAGCGGTTACTGTTTTGCAACAACAGGGGCCATTCCAGTTGCCAACACGAATAAAATTTCCATATATCCCTTTAATTGAAAATTTTAATGAAAACCATCCCATTACCAAGGGCCTGGAAATAACTATTCATACCTTTGCCAGTCCACTCCGGTTCGAGGGTGATACCACGAAACTTGCATTTACTCCCCTGGCAAAGACATCAAAAAAATCCGGGGTGCAACCGTGTCCTACTTATTTTGATATCAACAAGGACTGGGGCACAAGTGACTATGGAATGTCTTATATACCTATAGGCGGAGCAGTGGAAGGAACGTTTTCTCCAAACGGGGCCCCTACAAAAATGGTGGTCTTTGCAGACGGAGATTTTCCTGTTGAACCGGATAACCAGGGTGGAATGGGACAAAGTGAGGTTCATGAAGACAACGTGAACCTGATGGTCAATTCTATTGACTGGCTCTCTGATGAGACAGGTTTGGCAGAACTGAGAACCAAAGGAATTACTCTCAGGCCTCTTGAGGAAATAGATGATACCAAAAAAACAATTTTGAAATATTTAAATTTTCTTCTTCCCATTTTGTTGATTGTAATATATGGGGTCATTAGAATGCAGCGTAATAAAAATCTACGAATTAAAAGAATGGAAGGCTATGTATAGAAAAAATAAATCAAGAATACTGCTCATCGTTTTAATCGTTTTAGCTGTCGTGTTTGCTGTTGTACAATATAGTAAACAAAAACAAGGTGAACGGACGTTTAAAGAATATGTTATTGAAATAGATACTTCTAAAATTTCAGGGATTGTTATAATCCCGGGAATCGAACATCAAGAACAGAACACGTTAAAACTGTATAAAGAACAGGGAAATTGGAAAGTAAAACAGGGAGAAGATGAATATAATGCTCTTGACGGACGGGTTGAACAAATGATCCATACATTACAGGGACTCAAAACGGAAAGCATTGCCGGGCTTGATAAATCAAGCTGGGCAGAATTTGAAGTGACGGATTCATCCGGAACACGGGTTCAGATATTGTATGATGGTAAACCGGCCCGGGAGATTGTTCTTGGGAAATTTAAATATTTACAAAATCAATCCCGGCAGGTACGTCAACCTATGCAATATAATCAACCCAGGGGAAAAATGATGTCGTATGTAAGGCCGGAAGACGATGAAAAAGTATACATGGTCGAAGGATTTTTGAAAATGTCATTTGACCCCAAAATTAACAGCTACCGTGATAAAACTATTATTGATTCAGAGCCGGCACAATGGTCTTCATTGCAATTTAATTACCCGGGTGACAGCTCTTTTACACTGGTGAAAAAAAATAAGCAATGGTTGGTTGATGGCCGGGAACCTGTTGATTCGAATAAGGTATCGGGGTATTTAAACAAAATTAATAGAATAAGCGGGTCTGAATTTGTTGGTGGTCCATTAGGCCAGGCATCCCATACACTTACAATCAAAGGGAATATGCCGTCTCCTGTACAAATTTCTGCCGCCCCGGCTGATAGCGTATATCAATACATCGTCCACTCCTCTATGAATGAAGATGCATTTTTTAGCGGGAACCAGGGTAAAATATTTAGCAGAATTTTTGTTTCAAAAAGTTATTTTAAACCTGGTGACGGTGAGATCGGGAACGAGTAATTGATGATACGCCCTAAGGTATTATTCATCACTTTATAAGAGGTTGATAAAACATTGACTCGTTAACACTAAAAATAAAACATATAAATTTTAGTGTAAAAATTCAAAATATTCAAAGGATTGATGTATTCAGATAATTTTTTATAAAAAATTAAAATTTAAACATGTGCATATTTATTTAAAATAATTATATTTGCAATCCTTAAATATCTATTTAAAAATTGAAATTATTAATTTAAAAACTAAAATATATAATAAAATGACTAAAGCAGATATCGTTAACGAAATTTCGACCAAAACAGGAGTTGAAAAAGTGAAAATCAAAGAGATTGTTGAATCTTTTATGGATATCGTAAAAGGCTCTTTGGAAAAAAATGAGAATGTATATTTAAGAGGATTCGGCAGTTTTATTATTAAAAAGAGAGCCGAGAAAACAGCAAGGAATATATCAAAGAATACAACTATTATTATTCCTGCACATAACATACCTGCATTCAAACCATCAAAAACTTTTATGCAAAAAGTTAAAAACAATGTAGGCTAAATAAAGAAATTATTGAATTAAAACATTTATATTATGCCAAGCGGGAAAAAGCGGAAAAGACATAAAATGTCTACACATAAGCGGAAAAAAAGGTTAAGGAAGAACAGGCACAAGAAGAAGAGATGACTTTTTTTCTTTTTTTCCAAACTTTATTTAAATATTTACAAGCATAATATCATGAGCAGATATTATGCTTTTTATCTTATCACCTTTTTAATAGTTACAAGCTCGTGAGTAAAGAATTAATAGTCAATGTTACTCATGATGAAATAAGCATAGCACTTCTTGAGGACAAACAACTTGTTGAATTAAACAAGGAAAAACAGGATTTCAGATATTCTGTTGGAGATATTTATCTTGGACGTGTAAAAAAAATCCTTCCCGGCCTTAATGCTGCATTCGTAGATATTGGGCATGAAAGGGGGGCTTTTTTACATTATCAGGATTTAGGTCGTCAATTTAAAACATTTGACCTTTATTTAAATTATCTTATCAACAGGAAAGGACGGGCGCCATTTTTTCAAAAATTCAGGGGAAAGCCTGACATTAAGAAAGAAGGCAAGATTACAGAAGTAATAAAAGAAGGCAAAAACATCCTTGTACAGATTGCCAAAGAACCCATTTCCAATAAAGGGCCACGCCTGAGCGCTGAAGTATTTTTACCCGGGCGAAACATGGTGGTCATTCCTTTTTCTGACAAAATATCTGTATCAAAAAAAATTGATTCAACAGAAGAAAGAAACCGGCTTAAGCAGTTGATTAAAAGTATAAAACCAAACAACTATGGTGTTATCGTGAGAACTGCTGCTACCGGGAAAAAAGTTGCAGTCCTTGACAATGAGCTTTCTCAAATTGTAGAAAAATGGGAAAGCGCTTTAATGCAATTGAAGCAAAAAGAAATAAAACCCCCTATGCTTGTTCAGAGTGAGTTGGCAAGAACGTCCACGATTATCAGGGATATGCTGACAGGTTCATTTAACAATATTTATGTTGATGATACCACGGTTTACCAGGATATTAAGGAATATATTACAGAAATAGCCCCTGAAAAGAAAAAAATCATTAAACATTACACGGGCAAAGCACCTATTTTTGAAAATTTTGGGATTAACAAACAAATAAAAGTGCTTTTTGGACGCCTGGTGCCTTTCCAGAACGGGGCATACCTGATCATAGAGCATACAGAAGCATTGCATTCAATTGATGTGAACAGCGGGGCTAAATCTGTTCCTAAAAATGACCAGGAAACCAATGCATTGGACGTGAACCTGGCTGCTGCTGATGAAATAGCCAGACAGCTCAGGTTAAGAGATATGGGTGGTATTATAGTGATTGATTTTATTGACATGCATAATGAAGAGAATAGGAAAAAAGTGTATAATAAAATGAAAGAATGCATGTCTAAAGACCGTACAAAGCATAATATTATACCACTTACCAAAATAGGGTTGATGCAGATCACACGTCAACGCGTAAGGCCGGAAATGAATATTAAGACGGTTGAAAAATGTCCAACATGCAAAGGAAGTGGAGAGATTATTCCAAGTATTTTATTCATTGACGAAATTGAAAAAGAATTAAAGCAAATACTGGATAATCACAAAACGCTCAAAAAAGTTACTCTGCAGGTTCATCCTTATATAGCAGCATACCTTAAAAAAGGGTTTCCTTCTATCAGGAGAAAGTGGAAAAGACAATACAAATGCAATATTAAGGTAATTCCAGTTTTTTCTTATCATATTTTTGACCATAAATTTTTAGACAACAATGAGCAGGAACTGGTTCCTTAAATTTGTATTTAATTTTCATTGTTATTCGATTTTAATATCCTGCCTGCTATTCATAAGCTGTGAAAAAGAAAAGGATGATGCTTCAAATAATGATACTCCCCGGTTAGAATTGCATGTGAATCGCCAGGGGAACGATTATTTGTATCTTTATAATGTATCTTCCAATAAATCATTTTCTGCAACCGTTAATGATGTCCCCTTGGTATTTGAAAGCAAAGCAAATGATGTACTGTTTTATTATATCTCGGACAGCAGTACAGCGTATAATCCCGGCCAGGAAGTGAACGTGGAATTAAACCATGATGACTGGGGATCACTTGATTATAAAGTGTTAATACCGGATTATTGGCCGGGAGACAGTATTCGTTTTGAACCCTCGCTGAGCGAATGGTATAATAATATTTCTGATCAGAATTCCGGGAATGATGAGTTAACGGTTCAGTGGGATAGTTTGGAGTATGCTGGTTATTTCGAGTTATATTTATATGCAGCATCCGGAACAAAAAGTATTATTAAAACAGCAATTAATAATTCTTTTGTCATCAACCCGTTGAATTGTGATAATTGGGATGAGGTAGTAAATGAGATTTTAGATAAAAAAGCCGTTCAATTATATGTTAAATTTATGACCCGGGAAGAGCTTAAATGGGGAGATCATGCTCTTGTAAATGCCATAGGATTTAGTTATTCTGCATTCAATGAATATTCTGTTAATGATTAGATGAGTATAGATGATTCAGGGTTTTTATTCATGTTTGTCCATAATGTCGAGTGTCCAGGCTATAAAGTCCCCCGTTGTCCCTAGTGTCATGTCACACCTGATATAACGCCCCAAGTTTCGATCTTATTCGTTTTTTCTTCATGAAAAAAAGACTCACGTAGCTATGGCTATGCTTACTTTTTTTCATTTTTAAAAATTCAAATAATTCCTTCAACTTAACCGTCATCTCAGGTGTGACATGACACTAGCGTCCACGCAACGGACTTTTAAAGCACTTGCATTAAAAAAATAAAAAATAAACAGATATATAATTAAGCAAAGCAAAACCCCTTCTGCATTTACCCGTTTACAAACGTTTAAAAACGGGTATTTTTTTGGTTATCTGTCTGTTTATGTTATATTTGTAGATAAAAATGAATGGGATGGCAGTGATGACTCAAATGAACAGATATAACGACAATGGCGTTGTAGAGTTGTTTGTGCTTAATGGCAAAAGAGCATTTCGTCATAATTTGTAGCTTAGTTTGGGGCGCATATAAAACAATCAATCTGCTCACAAAACGTTTGAATAAAATATGAACTTTTTGTATCTTTGAAAAAAAAATAATAAAATGGAATCAATTAAAGTTGACATAATAAACCCAAAAGCAAAGAATCTGCTGAATAGTTTAGCTGATATGAACTTGATAAAGATCAGCAAGGAAAAAAGTAAGAATAAAGATGAACTAAAAAAGATTCTAAAAAAAACAAGAGCAAAGTCTGACAGTGCCCCATCATTAGATGAAATCACCAAAGAAGTTGAAACTGTTAGAAGAGCCCGTTATGATCAGTAAAATAATAATACTTGATACCAACCTGTGGATCAGTTTTCTTATTTCTAAAAATTTTTCGCGTTTAGACAAATAATTGAAGATGAAAGAATAACATTAATTTTCTCAAAAGAATTAATTGAAGAATTTATAGAAGTAGCATCCAGGCCGAAATTTAAAAAATTTTTTGATAACCAGGATATAGAAAAACTACTTGAAAAATTTGATCTGTATGGAAAACTTGTCGACATTAATTCAGATATTCAAGATTGTAGAGATATAAAAGATAATTTTCTTCTAAATTTAGCGGTTGACGGCAAAGCAGATTTTCTTGTTACCGGAGATGATGATTTATTAGTACTAAAGAGAATAAAACACACAAAAATTATAACCTTTAAAGAATTAATAAATCATCTGGAGAGATAAAATATTATATACGCCCCAACATGGCACAAAACAGCACACC
>CAYPTK010000023.1:0-19031 GCA_964413555.1 uncultured Bacteroidales bacterium
ATCTCGTATTCAAAAAAAATTTTCACACCGGGCATCCGGGGAATGCTTGTAAACACGGTTATCAATTCATCATAATAAACAGGAGCAATATATTGAATATTCAGTGAGACCACGGGCAAAATAATTCCCTGTTTTTCCATCTCTTTATAGGAGATACCTGTTTCTCTTAATAATTCTGTCCTGCCGGCTTCATAATAAAGGGGGTATGAACCATAATAAACCACTCCCATTTTATCTGTATCGCCATAGCGTACCCTTATGTTACAAGATGATTTTAGCATGTTTATTTTAATGGAGAATTGGGTTCTTTAGCCATTGTTTTGTATGCAATCTTATCAAGCAGGCCGGGAGCTACCCATTTTAAGAATACCATGAATTTCCCTTTAAAAGTAAGAAAAATGGTGCGTTTACGTTTAATGACCCCTTTATATATTTGATCTGCTACTTCTTCTGCAGTCATTAATGAATTTTCGTCTTTGGGGGTTTCTTTTTGTTCTTCCCCGGAGGCTGTAAGTGCCCGTTTCCTGATTTCGGAAGCTGTAAAATCAGGGGCTGCTATCATAACATGCAATCCTTTTTTAAAATTCTCGGCACGTATTGTCTCAAGGAATCCCTGCATTGCAAATTTAGAAGCAGAATACCCGGTACGAGCCGGCAGTCCTTTGAATCCGGCCAACGAACTGACACCAACCACGGATCCTTTTGTCGTGATAAGGTGTGGGAGTGCATATTTTGTACAAAAAACGCATCCCCAAAAATTCACATCCATTAACCTGCTTAGCACGTTTAGGTCTGTATCTTCAAATGTTGCACGCATAGATATGCCTGCATTATTCACTAATACATCTATTTGCCCGAAATGCTGAATTGTTTTTTCAATCAATTCCCTGCAATCGCTTTCTAAAGATACATCCGTGGGAACGCATAACACGTCACGGCCTTCTGCCTTGAATGATTGTTCAATACCTGATAGTTTATCTTTATTTCTTGCAGCAAGTACTACTTTTGACCCTTTTTTTGCAAATTCTTTGGCACAGGCAAGCCCTATACCTGATGAAGCGCCTGTAATAATAATGACTTTGTCCTTCATGAATAAACCCGTTCTTCTTATTTTAAAAGTGTAAAAATATTAAATTCTATCATTATCAAATAGAATTATTCAAAATATCCTGTATGAATATCTAAAAACCTAAATATGGTTCAATACATAAAGACAGAATTCAGCTATAAAATTTGGTTTCGAGGCTAGTGTCATGTCACACCTGATATAACGCCCCAAGTTTCGATCTTATTCGTTTTTTCTTCATGAAAAAAAGACTCACGTAGCTATGGCTATGCTTACTTTTTTTCATTTTTAAAAATTCAAATAATTCCTTCAACTTAACCGTCATCTCAGGTGTGACATGACACTAGCAATGAAATGTTAAGATAAGATTAATATTAATTATCGACTTTTTTCTTCTTCAATGATTTTGTCCAGTAAATTTTGTTTTCATAAGTAAATGTTTTTTAATAGCATATTTTTATAAAAGAACTATCTCGTTTACCCCCTAACGCCATCAGCCTTTATTCTCCCATTTTATCATAAATGTTCAGGGGATTTTTCCCCTTCTTTTCATAATTCAATATTACAAAAAAAATATAAAAATGCAAATGATCCTAAAAAAAATAAAATGTTAAAAAAAAAGATTAATTCCGTGTTAAATTAATGTAAATACATAAAAATAAGATTGTTTTAAAATATCTGATTCAATAATTCAGGGATAAACATAAAAAAAAGGTTAATTTTTTTTACAAAGATTTTGGTTGAATCAATTATTGATATTACTTTTGTGCCGAACCAGTAGCTCAGCAGGTAGAGCACATCCCTTTTAAGGATGGGGTCCTGAGTTCGAACCTCAGCTGGTTCACTTTTTATAAAGAGGCATTTAAGCCTCTTTTTTTTTGCCTGATCCGGTTTTTTCTTCATGTCAGCTAACACGTTGACAGATATGTTTGGAATTGCTCCTGGAAAAAATCAATCCCTTCATTTGGGTGCATCACACGCTTTATCATTATTCATTATATTTTAGAACAAACGATAAAGATTATCGTTCCGGAACGTGTAAAGGGACTTCTACTAATTTAACATATTTAATATAGATCAATTTGAATGGATTTTATATTTTTATGCTCTCAAAAATTATTTGTTTAATTTAAAAAACTTTTAAATGAAAGAAACGATAGCTATACTATGCGCCGGTGGGCCGGCTCCAGGGATCAATACAGTGATCAGCTCTGTAACAAAAGCTTTTTTACGTGAAGGATATGATGTCATTGGTATACATGGCGGATACGGGGGTATTTTTGCAGGTGAGCCAAATTTTGAATACCTTAATTTCAGATTTGCTGACGACATTTTAACAAGAGGTGGTTCAGCGTTACGCATGAGCAGGTATAAACCCAAAGACGACGAATTTAAACCTGACTTTTTCAAGGATAACAATGTAAAATTACTGGTGACCATCGGGGGTGACGATACTGCTTCAACCGCGACACGGCTTGCCGGTTATCTACAAAAAAACAATGTAAATGTTAAAAATATTCATGTTCCCAAGACAATAGACAATGACCTCCCGTTAAAAGAAGGAATCCCCACGTTTGGATATCAAACAGCTAAAGAAGAAGGAGTAAAACTTGCTTCTACAGTATATGAAGATGCACGGACGAGTGGGAATTGGTTTATTGTATCGGCCATGGGACGTGAAGCCGGACACCTGGCGTTTGGCATGGGAACTGCTTGTCATTATCCCATGATCGTGATCCCGGAAATGTTCAACAAAACAGAAATCGGTTTTGATCCTATCGTTAAAATCGTTATTTCCGCTATGATCAAACGAAAAATCATGGGCATTGATTATGGTTGTGCTATGATCAGTGAAGGCGTTTTCCATTTCATTACAGAAGAGGAAATCAAAAACAGTGGTATTAACTTCACATATGATGACCATGGGCACCCCGAGCTGGGGAATGTCAGTAAGGCTCATATATTTAATATTTTAGTACAGGAACAACTCAAAAAAGAGAATATTAAAATCAAAAGCCGGCCCGTGGAACTCGGGTATGAATTCAGATGTGCACGGCCTATTGCATATGACTTAAAATATGCTACGTTACTCGGGACGGGAGTGCAAAAATTATTTGATGAAGGCCATACCGGTTGCATGGTAACTGTTGACCACCTGGGTACAGTTGCTCCGTTATACCTGAAAGACGTGGCTGATGAAAAGGGAAAGATTAAACCCCGATTAGTGAATATTGATTCTGAACAAGTACAAACAGTACTTACTAAAAACATTCAGTATTTAACTCCTGATGATTTTGATGCAGCCAGTAAATACCTGAAGAATCCGGAAGATTATGATTACATGCGCATAATGAACTGGTAGTGAATTTATTGAGAATTCAAAAAAAAGCCCGCTCAAAATGAACGGGCTTTTTTTATGATATATATATGCAACTTTTTTGTCTATTGCCGTATTTAAAACCACCTTTAAAAAAATTTAGTTAATTTTAACGAAAAGAACTCGAAATAAATGAGAAACAATACATCATCATACAGGAATGACATCCTGGCTTCGTATAAAGAACGTACAAAAGAATTGAACTGCATCAACCAGACTGTTGAGCTAATCAATAAAATAAGTGATATTGATGAATTATTACAAAAAATTTGTGACTTATTGCCTGAAGGATGGCAATATCCTGAATACACGTGTGCACGGATCAAATTTGAACATAAAACATATTCATCAAAACATTTTAAAAAAACATCCTGGCGCCTTCAACAGGTTTTCATCACCAACGACCAGAAAGAGGGAAGCATTGAAATCTTTTATTCCAAAGAATTCCCCGGCGAAGACGAAGGCCCCTTTTTAAAAGAAGAACGGGACCTGATCAACAACCTTGCTTTCATCATTTCCGGTGCTATTTCAAAAATAAACAGCCAGAAACTATTTTATAAACATAACGAGCGCCTTAAAGAATTAAGAGGCATTAACGAGACCGCTGAAATCTTACGAAAAAGCAAAAATCTTGAAGAAGCATTGAGTAAAATATGTTCAATTCTTCCCGAAGCCTGGCAATATCCTGATTTCACGGTCGCGAGAATCATCTATAATGATAAAATATTTCAAAATAAAAACTTTACCAAAACTCGTTGGTGTCAAAAACAAAATTTTGATATCACCAAAGAAAAAAAAGGAACCATTGAAATCTATTACTTAAAAGAATTTCCTGAATTTGATGAAGGCCCTTTTCTGAAAGAAGAGCGACACCTGATAAACAACATTGCCGGGCTTATATCGGGTTCTGCTACAAAATATGATTTTCAGAAATTATTTTTAGAAAATACCGAAAGGCTAAAAGAACTCGGGGGCATCAATTTAACGTCTGACATACTTGCCAGCGGTTTGCCCATGGATGAGACGTTCCAGCATATATGCAATGTACTACCCCGGGCCTGGCAATATCCAGATTCTACTGTTGCCAGGCTTTGTTATGGCGATAAAACGTACACGAGCAATCATTTTACAGAAACTCCCTGGTGTCAAAAAAAATCGTTTTTAAGCATTGACAATGTTAAAGGCACGGTAGAAATATATTATACAAAAAAATTCCCGGAAATGGATGAAGGGCCGTTTCTTAAAGAAGAACGCAACCTGATCAATAACATTGCCATGATTCTCTCCGGGTATATAAACAGCATAAAAGGCAGGGACGTGCTGAGCAAGCTGCCTTACAGGCCACGTGAAGAATATAACAAAAAGGTATATTCTGAAGTCCTTGAAAAAAAGAAAGCCCCTCTCCCACCTTTACAAGAGTTTTTTGATAAACAGGCAATAGATAAATATATTTACCTGGACATGATGAAATTCAAGGTCAAAGAAATTCTCTTTGTAGCAACTGTTTACGATGCATTCATCCTTGAAAATGAAGACGACTTTTTTGAGCACTTCATGGGCGAAATCTACCAATACAGCTTGTATTCACTTCCACGGATCACGGGTGTTTCTTCTGAACAGGAAGCACTGAATCTTCTTGAACATGCATCTTTCGACCTGGTTATATTAATGCTGGGGAATGATAAAGATGCAACCATAACCATGAGTGAGAATATAAAGAAAAAACATGCTACAGTTCCTGTATATTTGATTATTAATAAACAAGGAGATACAAATTATTTTGTAAAAAACAGTTCTAAATTACATTCCATAGATAAAACATTTGTATGGCACGGGGATTCCAAAATTTTCTTCGCCATTGTTAAAAGCATTGAAGACAATATTAATGTAGAAAATGACACGGACGTGGGGCTCGTGAGGGTTATTTTGCTAATAGAAGACATGCCCTCGTACTATTCCCGCTTTCTCACCTATTTGTATTCAATTGTATTTGGACAGGTACAAAAAAACATTGCTCACGTGATAAATGAATTGGATAAAATCTCACGAATCCGTTCACGCCCCAAAATATTATTGGCTACCAATTATGAAGAGGCCATCTATTTGTTTAATAAATACATGGATTATATATTGTGTGTCATAACCGATATTGAATTTGAAAAAGAAGGGGTGTACAATACAACAGCCGGCATTGAATTCACGAAATATATCAAATCCCAGCAAAATTCACTGCCTGTCGTGATCTCTTCTAATAATTCTAAAAAAAAGACAGCCAAAGAATTGGATGTTCATTTTATTAATAAATATTCTGATAATGTACAACAGGATTTGGAAAACTTCATTACTTATCAATTGGGATTTGG
The DNA here is from genome assembly GCA_964413555.1 of uncultured Bacteroidales bacterium. GTDB lineage: Bacteria > Bacteroidota > Bacteroidia > Bacteroidales > JBBRXJ01 > CAYMKE01. The sequence goes on from CAYPTK010000023.1 coordinate 5,807, forward strand.
AGATTTTGTATTTCGAAATGCAAAAGGCCAGCCCATCGCTACAGCCGGCAATGTAAAGGAGTTCATGGAGTTGCTTGAAACCATTCCCGGTGAATCCATGTTGCATCATGCCGAAAAAAACCAGTTTTCAATATGGCTCATGGCACGCGGGGAAATTAAACTGGCCAAGCTGCTGTATCCTCTGAATGTACATCATTTTGGTTCAGTAGATGGATTGAGAGATTATACACTCGACATTTTAAGGACTCATTTAGCAGAAAGAAAAAAAGGTAAGATTATTGATTTTGACGAGTCCGCGATAACAGACGGGAAAAATATCGTGACCCTTGCCCCTGGTTCTCTTGGTGGAAAAGGAAGAGGCCTGGCATTCATCAATACATTATTGTCTAACCTTGATTTTTCAGAATACACGACAGATGTCAATCTTTCGGCCCCTACTACACTAATAATAGGGACTGATGAATTTGAACGATTCATGGCTGATAATAACCTGTGTCAACACGCGTTGTCTATGACAGGTGATGAAGATATTAAACAATTATTCATAAATGCAGAATTATCAAATCAACTGAAAGAACGATTATTGATTGTTTTAGATAAAATTAAAACACCTGTTGCCGTGCGTTCTTCCAGTTTATTTGAAGACTCGGTAACCCAACCATTTTCAGGGATATTCGATACCTACATTTTACCTAACAGTCACGAAGACATTAACATAAGGCTTCAACAACTCACCACGGCCATTCAATTGGTCTATTATTCATTGTATTCCAAAAATGCACGTGAATATTTTAAAATAATTAATCATAAGGCCGAAGAAGATAAAATGGCCGTGATTATCCAGGAAGTGGTGGGCAGAAAACACGATAAATACTTTTATCCTCACATCAGTGGAATTGCCAAATCATTTAATTACTACCCCGTGGAACACATGAAAACAGAAGAGGGGGTTGCCCTGGCTGCCATTGGATTTGGTGATTACGTGGTCAAAGGAAAAAAATCATACCGGTTTACACCTGCATATCCTGAAGTGACGAATGCTTCTACAGAGGAATTAATAAAACATTCTCAAATCGAGTTTACTGCCTTAAACCTGAATAAAAAAGATATTGATCTCATGCATGATGGAGAATATGCCGGCCTCGAACACCTCCCGTTGCATATTGCTGAAGAACATGGTATTTTAAATCACCTGGTTTCTGTATATGATCAGGATAATGACAGGTTTATACCCGGGATAAAGAAACCCGGGCCCCGGATCGTTAATTTCGCCAACATCCTCAAATATAATTATATCCCGTTAGCCAAAACAATAGAAGCCATGCTTAACACGTTGGAAAAAGCACTGGGAACCCCGGTAGAAATTGAATATGCAGTAGATATCAATAAAAACAATAACAGCAAGGCAACGTTTTACCTGCTGCAAATTAAACCATTGTCTGGCGAACACCAGGGTAAAGACATAGATATTAAAAAATATTCAAAAGACGAACTGGTACTTTATTCCGAACGTGCATTAGGCCACGGGATAAAAGAAAACATACAACATATCGTGTATGTAAAAAACGAACGATTTGACAAACTCAAGACAAATGAAATAAGTGAAGAAATAAGGCGGATGAATGAAAAAATGAATAAGTTAAACCTAAAATATGTTTTAATTGGGCCCGGGAGATGGGGCACACGCGATCGTTTCCTCGGGATTCCTGTAAATTGGGCCGGTATTTCAAATGCTGATGTAATTGTTGAGATCAGCCTTGAAAATTATCCCCTGGAGGCCTCGTTAGGATCACATTTTTTTCATAATATCACCTCGTTGAATATCGGGTACCTGGCCATACAGAGTCACCAGGGAAACGGGTTTATTCACTGGGAACAAATTGAGCAGCAAGAAGTGTTTGATGATATGGAGTTCATCCGGTGTGTTAAATTTCCTTCACCACTTGATGTAAGAATTAACGGGAAAGAACGCGAAGCCATTATTAATAGCTCCGGCCCATAACGTCGCGGGATGTAAAAGACGTTTAACCCAAAATATGCATTAGAAAATCTATTACACATTAAAAAATACTTCAAAACAATGCAATGCCTTGTTTTGAAGTATTTTTTAATGCTCATTACGAAGTTCTAATACATAATTTGGGTTAAATGGGAACTGAACAAAAAAAATGAGGGTTGCTCACGCAACCCTCTACACGGGAGCAAGGTTTAAAATGCTACAATGGTTATACTCCCGGTTTTTTTACCCTGGCCATCCAGGGTTTTTATGTATTGACTGACAAATAGTATTATATTACACCCTGGTCAATCATAGAATCTGCTACTTTTACAAATCCTCCAATATTGGCACCATCTACATAATTGACAAAACCATCCTGTTTTTTCCCGTATTTAGAACATACAGAATGAATGTCTTTCATAATGGTTTGGAGTTTCTGATCTACCTCATCCCTGTGCCAGCTCATCCTCATTGAATTTTGAGACATTTCCAGTCCAGACACGGCTACACCACCTGCATTGGCTGCTTTACCCGGGCCATATAATATTTTATTTTCTAAAAATACCTGAACAGCCTCGGGTGTCGAGGGCATGTTAGCTCCTTCAGAAATACAGGTACATCCATTATCCACGAGCGCTTTAGCATCTTCTTTAGTCACCTCGTTCTGCGTGGCACATGGAAGCGCGATGTCACATTCAATATTCCATGGGCGTTTTCCTTCAATATATTGAGCTTTGTACTTTTCTGCATATTCTTTGATTCTGCCCCTGCGATTGTTTTTCAGGTCCATGACATAGGCGAGTTTCTCATTGTCTATTCCATTTGGATCATAAATTGTACCATTTGAATCTGACAGGCTAACTACCACGGCACCTAACTCGGTCGCCTTTTCTGTAGCATATTGTGCAACATTTCCTGATCCAGAAACGGTTACCTTTTTACCTGTAAATGATTCACCTTTTGTTTTCATCATTTCCTGGGCAAAATACACGCATCCATATCCGGTGGCTTCCGGACGGATTAAGCTGCCTCCCCAATTCAGCCCTTTTCCTGTCAATACCCCTGTTGATTCATTTTTAATACGTTTGTATTGCCCGTACAAAAATCCTATTTCCCTGCCGCCAACACCAATATCTCCTGCAGGAACATCCGTGTTCGGGCCAATATGCCGGTATAATTCTGTCATAAAACTTTGGCAGAATTTCATGACTTCATTGTCAGATTTGCCTTTAGGGTCAAAATCTGAACCACCTTTTCCACCACCCATTGGTAACGTGGTAAGGCTATTTTTAAAAACCTGTTCAAAAGCAAGAAACTTTAAAATACCGAGGTTAACGGTTGGATGAAACCGAAGGCCTCCTTTATACGGGCCGATTGCACTGTTCATTTCTATTCTGAAACCGCGGTTAATCTGTATTCCCCCCTTGTCATCAACCCACGGGACACGAAACATAACAACACGTTCGGGCTCAACAAGCCGTTCCAGTATCTTTGCATCCCTGTACACGGGATTTTCTTCAACAAACGGCAAAAGGGATTCTACTACTTCTTTAACTGCCTGATGAAATTCTGTTTCACTGGGATTCTTGGCAATGATCTTTGCCATGAAGTCATCTACTTTGATGTTTGTCATAATGATTTATATTTTTTATAATTTTTTATTGATACGCGATAATATAAAAAATCACTGAACAAAACAATGTAAACCACTGAACGGCAGATCAAATTAAGAAAAACCCTGATCATTTTCCGTGAATCACTTAAATTTGAATGATTTTATTTTTAACAGCGTATTTAAACAAATCAACATTGGTTTTAATATTTAACTTTTGCATAATATGATTTTTATGTGATTCAACGGTTCTGATGCTTATAAAAAGCTTATCTGCAATTTCCTGATTGGTATAACTTTGCCCCCATAGTTTTAAAATTTCCATTTCACGGCTGCTAAGTTGTTTTTTGGGGTCTGTTTCATTTTCATCCCTTAATCCTGTATTTTGAATATAATCATTAATCAGTATTTGAGAGATGGAATTGCTATAATAATCATACCCGCCGCGCAACGTGTAAATGGCTTTGGTGAGTTCATCCCTGGTGGTATTATAGGTAATGAATCCTTTAGCCCCTGCCTGGATTCCTTTTATAATGAAATCTTTACTGAAATGCATTCCAATGGTCAGTATTTTAACACGTTCATACCGCTCTATAATCTTTTGTATTTTATTGATTTCATGTTCATCCATGTGTATGATTTCAATAATTACAATATGTGGAAGGTTTGCTTTATTTTCAAATATTTTCGTTTCATCATTCAAATCAACATCTGTAATACAAATTTCTTCATGCCGCGAAAGGATTTCGCGAATGCCTTCTGCAATAATCACACTATTTACTGATATGGATACCTGGATACGCGACACGATAATCTTGTTTTTATCGTGCAAATTAAATAAATTTTTCGAGTTAACGTGGTATTTTGTTATTTTACCACCCGCTAAGCTATGTTGCCGTTCAAAACCGTTAAACCCAAAATATGCATTAGAAAATCTAATACATAATTTGGGTTTAAAACCAGGGCGAAAGAAATAATTGTTATTTTCATAATTACACGTGTATCATTTTTAAAATTAATACTGTCCGGTTAAAATAATTCAAAACATGTAAAACATCAGCTATCACTTATATTGATATAATGTCGCACCCTACGGGGCTCTGAATTCTTATTCAACATTCTACTACTACCATAATGTCGCCACTACGTGGCTTAAAAAGTCGCGGAGCGACGATATTTTGGTAATGTAAAATTTATAATTCATAAAAGTACCGTAGGTACGACATTATTAATTTTATTCGGACACTACTATTTTAAAATAAATAAAACCAAATATATATTATTTTAAAAAAAACACGATACATTCTAACGTGTATATTTTGTTGATTACGTGGTGAAGGTTACTGTCACATCTCCAAAAATGTAATTAAAGTTTATTTTTTTCAACTACCAAAGAAAAAAATGTATAGAAACTACAAAAATTTAACAAAATTTTTGTATCTTTGCTACAAAAATTTAATATGTTAAAAAGGTATTACAAGCAGATAGATCAAATTCTTCCTGAAGGGAAGGCCCTGATAATATATGGCTCCAGAAGGGTTGGAAAAACCACGCTTCTTAATATCTTATTAGAAGATGTAAAATTAAAATACAAGATTGATTCAGGTGATAATATAAGGGTGAGAAATATTATTGGATCAGAAGATTTCCAGTTGATTAAGGAATACGCACAAGGTTATGGGCTTATCGTGATTGATGAAGCACAGAACATTCCGGGTATAGGCAAAGGACTTAAGATAATGGTAGATCAAATCCCCGGATTAAAAGTGATTGCTACGGGTTCTTCTTCGTTCAGCATACAACAAGAAGTTGGTGAACCGCTGACCGGAAGAAAAAAAGAGATCATCCTGTTCCCTTTATCGCAAATGGAATTAAAGGAATATAATAATAGGTATGAGTTAAAGCAACAACTGCATGATTTTTTGATATATGGCAGTTATCCTGAGGTTTACACTTCTGAAAACAGAAATGATAAAATTGAAATAGTACAGGAATTGGTTAATTCATACCTGTTAAAAGACATCCTGGGTTTTGAGCGTTTAAAGAGTCCCAAACAACTGCTTAACCTGTTAAAATTGCTCGCTTACCAGGTAGGACAGGAAGTTTCAATAAATGAGCTTGCAAGCCATTTGGGTTTAAATGTACGAACAGTGTCAAGATATATAGACCTTCTCGAAAAAGGTTTTGTAATATATAGTCTTGGCGCTTTTAGCAGAAACTTAAGAAATGAGATCACGAAAAAGTCCAAATACTATTTCTATGATAATGGCATACGGAATGGTATTATTATGCATTTTAATACGTTAGACATGAGAAATGATGTTGGACAACTGTGGGAAAACTTTTTGGTAAGTGAAAGGTTGAAATATTTACATTACAAGAGGATATTCTCGAATCGCTATTTTTGGCGTACCTATCAACAAAAAGAAATTGATTATATAGAAGAAAAAGACGGGAAATTATTTCCTTATGAGTTTAAATGGAAGAAAGCTAAAGCCAGGTTTCCAGCGGAATTCAAAGAAGCATATAAAACAGCGGATATGAAAATTATTAATACTGATAATTATCTTGATTTTGTACTCTGAGAATATCTCCAGATAAAGTCAGTTTACTCATTCCTGCTTTAGGGCTAATTTTGTTTCAAACCCTTCGTGTACCCTTGTGATGAGCTTCGTGTTAAATTATGGTTAAACCCAAAATATCCTGTAATAATATTTGCCGGTTAAAGCTTCTGATGAATTATCCGTGTAACGTTCTTCTGAAGACTCTATCGTTGCAATGGAATCAAGAGAAGTAGAATCCGATCCCCTGTATAAAATATAATAATTTAAAGAAAAAAATGTGTTGCTACTACAAAAAACCAACAAATAATTATGTATATTTGCATTTTAAATGCATAATTACATAAAATGATCAAAAGAACTATTCAGTCAAAAGTTCTATCGGAGTCAAAAAGAATGCCTGTAATTGCCATTACAGGGCCAAGACAGTCGGGTAAAACAACACTGGTGAAATCAGCATTTCCAAATCATCAATATGTAAACCTTGAAAACATACAAACAAGAGAATTTGCCAGTGATGACCCCAAAGGGTTTATTGAACAGTTTGAAAAGAGCGTGATAATTGATGAGGTTCAATATGTGCCTGATCTGCTTTCGTATATACAGGTAAAAGTTGATGAAGATAATAAGAACGGTAGGTTTATATTAACAGGATCACAACATTTTTTACTCCATGAAAAAATCAGCCAATCCTTATCAGGTAGAATTTCCATGTTTACCCTGTTGCCATTTTCTATTGGTGAACTCAGGGGAACACGTTTTGAATATGATGCTTCACAGCAATACATATTCAATGGTTTCTACCCAAGAATTTATAACGAAAAGCTTGATCCCACCAAGTGGTATCAGGATTATATCAGTACATATATTGAAAGAGATGTCAGACAAATCAGGAATATTGGAGATCTGAAATTATTTCAAACATTTTTAAAATTGTGTGCAGGCCGAATCGGACAGATTGTAAATTATAACGAACTTGCAACACAATTAGGGTTGGCGTTAAATACGATAAAAAAATGGATGTCTGTTTTGGAGGCTTCTTATATCATTCAATTGATACAGCCATATTACAACAATTTCAACAAACGGCTGATAAAATCCCCCAAGTTATATTTTATAGATACAGGTTTGGCTTGCTACCTTTTAAACCTGAGGAGCGAACAAGATATATCAATTCATTTTTTGAAAGGTAGCCTGTTTGAAAATTTGATCGTTACAGAAACATTAAAATATTTTTATAATAAAGGCATCCGAAAAGATATCTATTTCTGGAGAGAAAGTAATGGTACAGAAATAGATATCCTTGTAGACATGGGAAATTCATTGAATATTGTTGAAATCAAATCAGGTAAAACAGTGAAGCCGGATTTTTTTCAAAACCTCAGAAAAATAAAGCGCTATGCTGACCAGGTACCTGTAAATGCATACCTGGTTTATGATGGTGATGAAGAACAAAAGAGATCAGATTCCCAGGTGATCTCCTGGAAATCAACAGATAAAATTTATATGGATTATCAGTGAAAATTTTGTGATGTGGTAAAGTTGATTGAGGCATTGAAGTTTGCAGGTTGATTTAATCACGTGTTAAAAGGGCTTAACAGATCGTTCGTTTTATTCCACTCTCACGACTTTCTTCACGATGTTCACATCATTGTATTTTACCACCAGGTAATACATTCCTTTCGCATACCCGTCTCCAAATGTATACGAGTATGAACCTTTTTGCCGGGATTCATCCACGATGATGTCAACTTTTTTGCCCAGCATATTCAATACATCAATGTTTATGTCAGCCGGGGTTTTTAGGGTGTATTTAATATTTACATAATCCTGGTATGGATTGGGATGAATGGTAAGATTGATTTCTTTTGCTATAGTACGCGCGGGAATATTCTCCTGCTTTAGCCTGTTGTCTTCTAAATTTGAAATGGAACGGCTGTATGGCCCGCCTGATGCTTTGAGTTTTGCATCTGTAAAGCATGACTCCGTCCTTAGTCCGGCAACCCGGTAAAAAAAGACATTATTTTGTGCAATGCCTGATGTGTCATTATACACGGTTTTACTTGCTGAAACGGTATCAATTGGTGTTAAGGCAGTAGAATCAGCTCCCCTGTAGATGATGTAAGATACAAAGCCTATATCACTGCCACCTTCTATTTCATATTCCTGCCATTCCAGTTGCCCGTTTGAAAACTGGAGGAAGATCGGCTTGTGATACAATGATTTGGGAGATTCGTTACCACACGAATCTATCACGGATATTTTATAGAGGCCTTGTTGTTGTTCAGGAATCGAAGTATGGTCTATAAACACGGTTACACTGTCGAACGGGACATACCCGATGGAATCATATTGGCCTGATTGATTACCTTCCTTATAAACAGTGTATCCGACCGTTCCATAGCCGGGTGTTTTTTCCCATACAAGCATGTTTTTCCCTGTTGCTTCATCTATGGTAAGCATGCATATTTCTTCCTGGCTGTAAGGTAACAGGGAATCAATAAAATACGAACCCAAAGCTGTACAATTCATGGAGTCGTTTATTGTTACAGTATAATTGCCTGCTTTAATACCTGACAAGTCGCGTGTATTTTCTCCATTGCTCCAATGATAATTATAGGGTCGTGTTCCCCCGGTAATATCAATGTCAATATATCCAACAGTATGTTTCCAACAAATTGCCTGTGCCGGGTAATTTGCGGTGATGGCCAATGAGTCCGGCTCATTTAAAAGAATACTATCGTGTTTAGTATTGCTTAGTGAATCGGTTACAGTAACATGATACATCCTGTTAGCGGGGAGTCCGCTAATGGTTGCAACAGTGCACGTTGTATCAGTATCCCATTGATAGCAATACGGGGGAACCCCGTATTCTGCCAGGGCAGTTACCATGCCATTTGAATAACCATGGCAGGAAACAACAGAATCTGTTTTAATTTTTAACCTGAAAGCAAGATAATCATTTACTGTATCTCCCGCGTTATGCAGGGTGTCTGTAAGCGTGGCCTTAAGTATAATCGGGTTATTGCCCAGGGGGCTGATATCAATGCCGGTTATTTGTTGATTTGCCTGGGATATTATACCACTATCACGAATAATCGTATCCATAGCATATGCAGAAAATTCAAATACATATGTTGACATTATTTCAGCATTAGAAAATGTAAAACTAAAATCATGGCTGTTTAAAGTTGTTATGGTATCGTGATCAATTAAAACCGAATACAATTCAGGTTCTCGCGTGTCTTTAGACAGGGTGTCAAGAACTATGGCACTCGTGTTATTCATGGTATCTTTCAGGTATATAGCAACATAGATACTTCCCTCGTCAAGTCCGCTTAGGTTTATAGGTTGTACACGTTGACTCGCGTTTGATACCAGGACAGAATCACGGACAGAGTTACCGCTTATATCTTCAAAGTCATATATACACACCGTACCCGGTTCACCATCGGAAATTAAAAAACTAATATTTTCCTGATTTTGGCTGTTGATATATGCCTGGTCCAGTGTTATAGTATGCCCCAAAGGTGCTACATCGTCGGTTTCATAACATCCCATATCAATGGTATCATTCATAACACGTTCTTTGTTATCCAAATCAAATAAAAGGCTTATTGAGTCATTCACTCCTTTATTAATGCCGGGAGAATTTGATGGGAGATGAAAATCCCCGGCAATCGTGGGAATACTATTGGTATCGGGTGTATAATAAAACAAGGGGTTCATATCAATATTAAAGCCATTGTCTGTTCCAAAATCGGTATTCCATGCAGCACTACCTCCTGACCCCATAACATTGGAATGGGTATAGCCTGGTATACTGAATGGGGTAAAATAAACAGCTTTGGGTGATTTTGTATTGCCCCAGATAATGCTATTTGTAATATATGTTTTTTTTACAAGCGGCATCCCTCCAGCAAAAATCGAAATAGCACTCCCGTGAGAAGTGGCATGATTTGCACTCAACGTGGAGTTAACAACTTTAAATTTTGCTTCTGTACTTATACTATTATAGATACCGCCCCCTTCTTCGGCATGGTTCCCGGTTATCAAACAATTTTTCACAATTGTATTGGTATTGTTATAGATTCCACCTCCATATCTTCCTGTATTTCCTTTAATTTCGCAATTCATTATAGATGGGCTTGTTTTATTGTTTCCATAATTATAAATACCTCCGCCCATGGATTTGGCATTATTCTCCTGTATAATACAGTTGGATATAGTGACAGGGGCTTCCAGCACATCAAACATTTCATTATAGATTCCCCCGCCACGATTCGTTTCTGTAGTTGAACCATTTGCATTTCCATCCCGGATAATAAACCCATCAATTGTTGTTTTGATAAATGGGTTGTCAATGGCAATCACGTGATACGCGTTCCCGGAAGTATCATTATTTTGATTTATGTCTCCACTTAAAATTGTCATGAGTGTAGATTGTTGGCGTTGTTCCAATGATGTTTCCGTCCCGCTAAATCCTCCATATACATCCGTTCCATTCGGAATGCTAAAATACGATGCCCGGTTGTTATTGGTGATTCCTTGCCCTTCATCCGGGTAGTACGTGCCTTTTGCCACCCATACCCATGTGCCGGATGTAGCATTTTTCAGGGCATCCTTTAATTTAGTAAATGCATCATTCCAAGACGTCCCATCATTATTCCCTGTTGCCGCGCTGTCAACATAGATGACCGGTTGAGTGGACTCACCTTCATAGGCACCCATATCTGCTGTACCTTCCTGTACACGTGTCGCGAATAATATATCGTGTGTCTCGGTAATATAATCGTTATTGCCTGTATTGATGCATGGTGAACCGGATATCAGGCGTAAGTCTCCACTCGTTACCGGGGCGTGCAGGTAATTTGGAACATGATTGAATAAAGGGACACTATCTATATTATTTCCTCCATCGATTCCTATATCGGTATTCCATCCCGTCCCACTTCCGCCGGACCCGCTAATATTGCAATACGCGTATGTTGGAGTAGGGCTGAAATAATTATTGATTTTGTTAAAGCCTGAATTATAATAAATAATCGTATTCTTAAATTCAGGGCTGCATGTTCCACTGCCTTTATGATTGTATACAGCACTTCCTGAGCTTGCATTATTCCCGGTAATATTACAGTTAATGTATCGTGGGGCACAACTACCACTTTCAGGATAATTATAAACACCGCCGCCGGAAGAAGCATCATTCCCACTCATTACACAATTTATAAACACGGGGTTACAGTCATTCACATACACTCCGCCACCGTTGCCTGCATCATTGCCAATCATTTTGCAATTGATGATTTGTGCATTACAGGCTCCATCCGCACCATAAAAATACATCCCTGCTCCACGCCCTCCGGAACTATACGTGTAATTTTTCTGGATAATACAATTGGAAACTACCGGGTTGCAGGTATTTCCAAAACCCGCGCCATTAAAATATATACCGGCACCGTATTTATGGATATCTGTACCGGTATGACTGGCATTTCCTCCTTGTAATGTAAATCCGTCTAATAAGCATTGGCTGCTAACACCACTGAATTTCACCACATGATACGCGTTATTATCTTTATTGCCATTTTTATCTATATCCCCATCCAGGTAACTGGTATTGGATAAAGGAATTCGTTCACTAATTAATTGTTCATCGCCATTAAAGCCACCATATATCCTAAGGTCTTTATCAATAACAAATGATTCATACCTGTCATTATCTGTAATGCCATCCCCTTCATCAGGATAATACATGCCTTTAGCTACCCATATGGTATCGCCTGCCCCGGCATCATGAATGGCATTTTGCAAGTATTTATATGCAGTAGGCCATTCATTCCCGGCACCGCCTTCGCTTACAGAAGCATTTACATAATACCTGGTGATATTGGTTGTGGTAATATTTACAGGATTCAGGGTATGGGTAGCTGCAAGATATTTTTCATAGCCCGGCAGGCCGTTATATTCGCATGCCATAACCCGGTAGGTTGTTGATGGAGATAAACCTTTAATGGTCATTCCTGTACCTGTTCCATTATACACGCAATACCAACCTGTTGATCCGATTTGCGAACCGGACCCAAAAGTGGTTGACGAGGCATAGGTTGTATTACTGACAGGAGCCGGTGTTCCTGAACTCCCCTGAAATACAAACACAGCTACAAAATCGCCGTTTCCTCTTTGCCAGGAAATAGTAACCCGTTTTTCAGATGTATTGAATGATATGCTATCAGATTGTATACCTGGTGCAATCACTGTCTCACCTCCTTCATAAGGCCCCATGTCAACAGTGGTATTCTGGATACGGGTTTCGCCATCCAGATCGTATGCCTCGGTTACAATGCTGTTATCGCCGGAGTTAATGCAGGATGAACCGTTAAACACGTGGAAATCGCCATTTGAAAAAGGGGCCTGGGTGTATGAAATAGCATCAACAAAATATGGGGTTGCCTCAATATTGTTTCCGTTATCCGTGCCAAAATTTGTATTCCAGTTACTGCTTCCTCCACTATGCTCAATATTGCAGTATGATATCAAACAGTTTGAATGATAATTATATATCTGTCCCCATGTGCTATTGTGGTGGTTATTCCAAATAATAGAATTTACTATTGAGGGACAACATGTACCATCATGTCCGATATTATAGATTGCACCATAGCCAAATCCTCCTGTATTATTACCTGCAATAATACAATTAATGATTTCGGGTTTGCAATATCCCTGTGTTGCATCGTTATAAATTCCACCGCCAAATGCTGCCTTATTCCCGGAGATTAAGCAGTTGATTATTTTAGCGAAGCAAGTGTCATTAGTAGTGGACGAATTGTAGATTCCCCCACCATTCTTTTTTGCCATATTTCCTGTTATAATGCAGTTACTTATTTTGGGATTACTGCTTGTTAGCCCGGCTCCGTCATTAATATTGAATATGCCGCCACCGTCGTCATCATGCGAAAAAGCATCCCCATTGGCATATCCCCCGGTAATAACAAAGCCATCCTGTACTGTTTGATTTCTGGCACGGTCAAATTTTACAACGTGATATGC
>CAYPTK010000024.1:0-18990 GCA_964413555.1 uncultured Bacteroidales bacterium
TAATTAGTGTTTGTCTATAAAGTCCGACTTCTTCGTTGTTGCTCAAAATTTAAATTACCCTAAATCGGCAATCACGGGTTCCACATTGATCGTTTATTAAAAAAACTGATATTATTTGGCTGAAATAGTATATTTTATTACATAAAGCATGGAAACCGAACATTTATTAATAGCAATCCTTTTAACTTTATTTGCAGGCTTGTCAACGGGTATAGGAAGCACCATCGCTTTTTTTTCTAAAACCACGAACACCCGTTTTTTATCCGTTGCTTTAGGTATTTCTGCAGGGGTGATGATATATGTTTCATTTGCAGAGTTATTAATCGAATCACAAGAATCATTAAGTAACCATTTAGGACACCGTCAGGGGCATTGGGCAGCAGCTGGCGCTTTTTTTGCCGGGATGTTCATCACGGCTATTATAGACCGGTTGGTTCCTTCGTTTGAAAATCCGCATGAATATAAAAAAGTAGAAGACATCAACGAAGCTGTCAAGTGTCAAAAATTATTGCGCATGGGTGTTTTTTCTGCTTTTGCCATTGCTTTTCATAATTTACCGGAAGGTCTCGCGACATTTATTGCCACGCTTAAAGATCCTGCATTGGGCGTAGCCATTGCTGTTGCTATAGCCATACATAATATTCCTGAAGGCATTGCCATATCTGTTCCCGTGTATTATGCAACAGGCAATCGGAAAAAAGCGTTTTTTTATTCGTTTTTATCAGGATTGGCAGAACCAGTAGGTGCTTTACTGGGATATCTTATCCTGATGCCTTATATGAATGATTATCTTTTTGGAGTTCTATTCGGGATGGTAGCGGGAATTATGGTCTTCATCTCACTCGATGAATTGTTGCCCGCGGCCAGGGAATATGGCGAAGCGCACTTATCAATCTACGGGTTGATATTGGGTATGATCATCATGGCTGCCAACCTGCTGATGTTTTTATAAGTTGTTTATGCCTTATAAACGAAAGATTTGGATACTGGCGGGAAGTTTAATAATACATATTTAGTAATTTTGTTCTGTATTAATATAATTAACTAAAAAATATCTTGTTCAACACGGGCATTGATATCGGTTCCACCACCATTAAACTGGTGATGACAGACAACCAAAAAAATGTTGTATTTTCAGAATATATCAGGCATAATACCGATGTATCTTTAAATATGCACCGTACCCTGGCCAGCGTTCTTGAAAAATTCGGTGATGTTATTGTAACCCCTGTCATAACAGGTTCCGTGGGAATGGGGGTTGCCGAAAAACTTAATATGCCGTTTGTTCAGGAAGTCATTGCATCCGGGGAAGTTATTGGCAAGTTTTACCCGAATGGCCAATTATTCATCGATATTGGCGGTGAAGATGCCAAATTAATGTATTTTAGAAAAAAAAGTTTTCCGGATATCCGGATGAATGGCAACTGCGCGGGTGGTACTGGCGCGTTTATTGATCAGATGGCCTCTTTATTGGGCATTACATTAAATGAACTCGATGAATTGGCATTGCAGTCAGGTAATATTTATCCTATTGCATCACGCTGTGGTGTTTTTGCCAAAACCGACATACAAAGCCTCCTTAGTAAACGGGTTCCATTGACTGATTTAGCACGGTCGGTATTTCATGCTGTAGCAGTACAGGTTGCAAACACGCTCTTGCAGGGAATAAAACCAAAACCGAAGATTATTTTTTCGGGCGGCCCACTGATGTTTTCCAGGGCCATGCAACATGCAATGATGCATGTTCTAGATGTCAAACACCAGGATGTCATTATCCCCGGGTACGGCAATGTCCTGCCGGCACTTGGCGCTTGTCTGGCAGGCCATGTTGAAAGGCCTTGTATGACAGTATCCCAATTAACCAGGCATTTTTCTTCAATTGCCGGTAAAACAATTAAAAATCAACCTAACAGGCTCAAACCATTATTTAAAGACAAGGATGAATTTAAGCAATGGGAAAAATCTAAAGATACAGGACATAATCTTTTTGAAGAAACCCCGGCCATTAGTACAGATATTTACATTGGCATAGATGCAGGATCATCAACCACGAAGCTGGTGGCCGTGAATCAAAATAAAAAAATTGTTTTTACTTATTATACAAATAATAAAGGAAATACAATCAACGCGGTAAAAAAAGCCTTTGCATCACTACGGCAATACATCGAAGAACATCAGATCAATGCAACGATTCAATACACCATTGTTACAGGATACGGGGAAGAATTAATCAAAAAAGCATTTGATTGTGATGAAGGCATTGTAGAAACCATTGCTCATTATAAAGCAGCTGCTTTTTTTAAACCCGATGTTTCATTTATACTTGATATAGGTGGACAAGATATTAAAGCAATCTATATAAAAGACGGGCAGGTAAAAGATATTGAAGTTAATGAAGCCTGTTCATCAGGTTGCGGGACTTTTATAGAAACGTTCGCGGGGTCGCTCGGGTTACCCGTTGAAGCCTTTGCTAAAAAGGCAGTAATGTCGGTGACACCTTATGATTTAGGTTCCCGCTGCACGGTGTTTATGAACTCTAAATTAAAACAGGCTTTGAGAGAAGGCGCCAGGATAGAAGATATATCAGCAGGACTGGCGTATGCTGTAGTGAAGAATTGCTTTAATAAAGTATTAAAAATAAAAGACACGAATATTCTCGGGGACGAGATCGTGGTTCAGGGCGGAACATTTATGAATCCTGCCGTTTTAAAAGCAACAGAGCTTTTTCTCGGGAAACGGGTTGAACGTTCGCCTATCAGTGCTTTAACGGGAGCTTTTGGTTGTGCTTTAACAGCTGTTGAACGGCCAGGTAATAAAACCAAGTGGAAAAATCAATTCAACGAGATTCAGGAACCGGAACAGGAAGAGAACAAAACATCAGAAACAATTATTTGTGATGGCTGTGGAAACAAATGCCGAATCAGTCAATTATTTTTTCCCGGCGGCAGGGTCTATTATTCCGGTAACCGGTGCGAAAAAAAATATTCAAACAATGAACAGCGCACCCGGGCTGGATTTAATTTTATGGCTTTTAAGAATAAACTGGTCTTTGAGCAGAAAATAAAACCGCCTGCAACACCAAAGATTAAAATTGGTATTCCGCGTGTACTGAACATGTATGACAATTTTCCTTTTTGGAATACATTGTTTTCTGAACTGAACATACAGGTGTGCCTTTCATCTCCAACTTCAGGGTGTAATCAACAAAAAGCGCACGGGACCATTATGTCTGATAATATATGCTATCCAGCCAAACTGGTTCATGCCCATATTTTTGATCTAATCGACAAACAGGTTGACAGAATTTTTTATCCAATTGTCAGATATGAGAAAAATGAATTTAAAGATGCTGTAAATACATATAATTGTCCCGTTGTATCCGGTTATCCTGATGTTATTAAAAATGTCGTCAATTTTAAAGAGCACGGGGTCATTTATGATATGATCACGGTAGCCTTTAACAATGATACATTACTTGCCAGGGCGTGCTATGAATATCTTAAACATTTTGGAATTGAGAAAGCAGCATTTAAAAAAGCATTTCAAAAAGCGAAAACCCGGGCAGCACATGTACGAAGAGAGTTACAGGAAAAAGGCAAAAAGATTATAGAACGGGCACCGGAAAATAATAAACCGGTGATAATGCTCGTGGGCAGGCCCTATCATGCCGATCCTGCTGTTCATCATAATATTCCCGGGATGATCTGTGATATGGGTATTGATGTCATCACTGAAGATATGGTTCCGGAGAATCATTCTACTGATTTTAAGCATGATGTCCAAGTCCTTTCGCAGTGGCAGTATTCAAACAGGATTTACAACGCGCTGGAATGGGCGGGCCGGCAGGACAACGTGCATGTCATCCAGTTAAATTCATTTGGCTGTGGCCCGGATGCTGTTGTCATGGATGAAGCAAAAGAAATACTGGAAAAGTATCATAAACACTATACAATGATCAGGATTGATGAAGGGGAGAACCCGGCACCTGTTAAACTCAGGATTCGTTCACTCGTGGAGTCATTGCATCATAATTACCGTGAAAGAAGTAAGACAATCAATAATCGTCAGACAACACCATCGTTTTCTAAGCTTGACAGGAAGAAACATATATTAGGGCCAAATTTATCGCGATTTTATGCCTTGTTTACTGAATCACTTTTTTTTCAGGAAGGCTATGATTTCGAGTTACTCCCTGAAGCTGACAGGCATAGCGTGGAAACAGGGCTTAAATATGTGAATAATGATATATGTTATCCTGCCATCATCCTTACCGGCGATATTATTAAAGCGCTCCAATCCGGGAAATATGATTTGAATAACGTGGCCATTGCCATGAGCGAAACAGGAGGCCAATGCAGGGCATCAAATTACGTGTCATTAATTAAAAAAGCCATAATGGATGCAGGATATAAGGATATACCTGTTATTTCCGTATCTACTAATCCCAACACGTTGAACGTTCAACCCGGGTTTAAAAAGAACTTTTTTCAAATGCTTTCGCTGACACTGAATACCCTTATTTATACCGATGCATTATTAAAACTTTACAATTTCGTGGTGGTAAGGGAACAGACAAAGGGTGAATCAAAGCGCGTTTTTGATAAATACATCCGCTATGCATATAAAAACCGGCAAAAATACGTGATTAAACATTCGCTTAGCTTGTTAAGACAGGCTGTTGAAGAGTTTAATACTATAGCATATCATGATGTGTCACTCCCCAGGGTAGGCATAGTGGGCGAAATATTTATGAAATACAATGCATTTGGGAATTACCAACTTGAAGATTGGCTCCGGGATAATGGGATGGAAGTAGTCACTTCCCCTTTAAACTCCTTTTTTTTAGAATCATTAGCTGATATTAAATTCAACAATTCGAATAACCTTGAAAAGGACGGGTGGATTGAACAAATGTTTCATGAGATCATAGAACACCGTGTAGGTCGTTTTATAAATAAAGTAAATGCCATATTGAAAGGGTTTCATCATTGCCTGACACCCCTGCACAATATTGATGAAATGCAAAAAAATGCCCGTGAAATCGTGAGCCTGGCACATCAATATGGCGAAGGCTGGCTGCTCCCGGCCGAGATGGTAACTTTTGCTAAAGAAGGGATTCATAATATAGTTGCAGTGCAGCCGTTCGGGTGCATTGCCTGCCACATCGTCTCAAAGGGAGTATCAAAGCGGATCAAAGACATGTTCCCGGGATTAAATGTTTTGTTTCTTGACATGGACGCGGACACCAGTGAAGCCAACATGCACAACAGGCTGGAGTTTTTCGTGAGGAACGCGGTCTCGGTCAACAGGAAAATTGGTGGGTTTAATAACGCGTCAGAAGAACAATTAAAAACGGTTGAAAAGATTTGAAAAATTAAATTATCTTTAACCATAAAAATATTAATCATGTTACAATATATTATATGGAATGCCGATCCGGTGGCATTTGACTTGTTTGGAAGAGATATCCGGTGGTATGGTATTTTCTTTGCCGTATCGTTTTACCTGGGATACCTCTTACTTGAATGGATCCTGCAAAAAAAGAAAATGACATCCGACCAAATCGGGAAACTTACTTTTTTCCTTGTATTGGGATGTATTATCGGGCTGAGGCTCGGGCATTGTTTTTTTTATGAACCCGGGTATTATTTAAAGCATCCACTCGAAATATTTCAGGTATGGAAAGGCGGGCTTGCCAGCCACGGGGCAGCGGTTGGTATATTAATCGCGTTATACCTTTACGTGCGAAAAGTCAAAAAGCCTTATTTCTGGCTGCTCGACAGGATCGTTATTGTTATCTTGTTAATAGCCCCGTTCATCAGGACTGGAAACCTGATGAATTCAGAGATCATAGGAGATAAAACAAATAAAGCACACGCGTTTATCTTTGCAAGAGAAGTTGATAAAAAATTGACCAAACGGTTTAGCAAATACATCGAAAAAGTGGAATTTTCGCGAACCAATCAGGATACCATTGCCGGTAATACAACATACAGTAAATTAAACCTTGAGCTCTTCTTTAGAAAAGGCACGATCAATGAGAAAGGCATTCAGGCCATTATATATGGTTATTTTATTCCTGAGATCGAAAAGGATGAGGATTTGTATTACAACATGAAGGTTTTTGATTCAACCCCCAACATAACTATATCAGAAGGCCAGGGAAACATTAAAGCCGGGATGGCCATCTATGGTATTCCACGGCATCCTGCCCAGATTTATGAAGCCTCCGCGTATCTATTGTTTTTCATCCTGTTTCTTCTGTATTACAGGAATCAAAACGGGAGGATCAAAGAAGGATTCTTGTTTGGAATGTTTCTGATTTGTGTATTCGGGTTCAGGTTTTTTGTAGAATTTTTTAAAGAAGTACAGGTGCCATTTGAACAAACCATCCCGTTAAAAATGGGACAGTGGCTCAGTATTCCACTCGTGTTGATCGGTGTGTTCATGGTATTGAGGTCAAGAAAGAAAGAAGCCGCGTGAAATGGAAAAAAATAAATTTTTAATGAATTTAACCCAACTTGGCCCTTTGTGCAATCAACTTACTAAAATTCAGAAGGTTATTTTTTTAATAGTACACTACATATTTTCTGATTGTTTTTTGTGTTCATTACAGTTTGTTGCTTTGTATATTTCATTGACTTCATGTATTGGTTTAGCAGGTTTTCTGATATGGATTGTTTTTGTTTCTGTTGGCAACTCTATATTTTGAATGGTTTGTTTATCTGTTGTATTTACAGGGTAGTCTTTGAGCCGTTTCCTGGATACACACACATAATCATATTGTTTTTCACGAATGAAGGCCAGGTTGTCTTCGGTGGCAATCCCCGTGTCTATTACAATGGTCTTTTTTGAGGAAGTTTGACTATGTTACTCTAAGTCCGCTATCATGTCAGTCAAGGTACCGATATCGGGCTTATTGCCTTCATAAACGCAAGAATGCCGGTATGTTTAGAATTCAAAACTATAGCTAAATGAAGGAAAAATGGGAAACAGACTTCTTTGATAAAGTTTAGGTTTTTCATATATAGGTGAAGCAGATACCCCCCCATTTTGTGATGTTGTTTCTATTCTTTTAATTTTCTTGTCATAATAATAATAGTATGGGTTTTGTCGATTATATACATTGTATATACTAATTGTCCAAGTTCTTTTGCCCCATTCAGTTTTTTTAGGGAAATTAACTGCTAAATCTAAGCGATGATAATCTCGCATTCTAAAAGAATTTTTACTTCCATATACAAATACATCATCATTATTCATGTAGTAATGTTCACTGGCAATGGTTATTGGATATCCGCTTCCATATGTCCATGTAGCAGATAAATATATTTTATTATTAACTTTATGAGTTGTAACAAAATTAATGTCTAATAATCGATCATATTTAAATGGATATGCCTCTCCTCCATCAATATTATTAAATTTTCTTTTTGATTTGGCTAAGGTAACTCCAAGCCAACCTGTTGTTTTTCCTGAAAGTTTTTTTAAAAATAATTCTATGCCATAATTTAACCCTGTGCCGTTTTTCTCAATAACATTTTCCCATGTCGAAAAATTACCGGAAAGTGATTCTCCTGGTTTAAATGTAATCAAATTATTTAAGGTCTTGTAATATGTTTCTATGCTTAATTCAAATTTATCCTCTGCAAATGATCTGTATATACCTGCATTATGTTGAAAAGATTTTTCCGGTTTAATGTTTTCGTTTGTTGGCATCCAGTAATCTGATGGAACGCCTACACCCGAATATGATAGCAAATGCACATATTGATTCATTGCTGAGAATGAATACTTGAAAGCCCATTTATTTGATATCATATAATTCACTAACATTCGGGGTTCGGGCAGATGATAAAAATGTTGTTTAATTAAATAATTGGAATAACGCAAACCTAAATTGATATTTATCTTTTTAAAATTTATTATATTTTCAAGGTAAAACGCGTTCTCCAATGCTTGCACTTTCTGAATATATTCTTTGGTAACAGATGGTATATCAGAACCGGATTGTGAGTAAAACTGATCATTAGGGATAAATGTATGATGTATAGTATTAAATCCAAATTTCAGGTTTATAATATTATTTAGTGTGAAATCAAAATCAAACTTCATTCCGTAATCATTAATACTTGTTATTAACAAATTTTCACGTTTCTGAAAAAATGAAAGGCTATCTGAACTAGAATCATAAACGAATAAATTTTTGTATCTATAATATGTACCATAAAGAGTTAAATTACTAAACAATTTGTTATTGTAGATATGATTCCAACGAAGTGCTCCTAATGTATTACCCCATGAAGTTTGTTTTTTGCTATTTACCAGTTCAGTTTTTTCTTTAATTTTTACAGCATCATCTCCCTTGTAAAAACTAAAAAAAACTTTATTATTTGAAGAAATTTTAAAATTCATTTTTGCATTGAAGTCATAAAAATTATTTGTTATTTCATTGTTTAATAAATACAAAAAAGGAGTGCTTCTTCTGAAAGAAAGAATAAATGATGATTTGTTTTTCATTATAGGGGCCTCAATGGATGCTTTTGATGATAATAATCCAAGCGTTCCCTGTGTAGAAAATTTTTTCATATTTCCTTCTTTCATACGAATATCTAAAACAGATGATAAACGGCCGCCATATCTGGCAGGAAAGCCTCCCTTTATTAGTTTAACATTATTAATAGCATCTGCATTAAAAACAGAAAAGAAACCTCCAAAATGTGCTACATAATACAGGGGAACTTCATCTAATAAAATAAGGTTTTGATCTGGTGTACCACCTCTGACATAAATATTGCTTTTTCCCTCTCCACCGGATTGCACACCAGGAGTTAGTTGATACACTTTTATTATATCAACTTCTCCAAATAAGTTGGGCATTGTTTTTATTTCTTTCATCTTCAACCGAGTTACTCCTGTTTCATTCCTTTCCACTATTTTGGTATTTGGTGCTATTACTTCCACTTCGTTTAAAGGAATCCCTGGTTTAAGATAAAAATGAGCTTTACGTCCTTTTTTATAAATATTTTTTTGTTGCGCTGTATATCCTATATAGGAGGCTCGTAGTGAAATACTATCTTGTTTATTTAGTTGTAAACTATAATAACCATACTCATTTGTTGTTGTACCTTCATTAGAATTTTTTTCAAAAACAGTAGCTCCTATTAAAAATTCTCCTGTATTTCGATCATAAACATACCCGTTTATTGTTATTTTTTCCTGACCACAAATTAATAAACAGTTTAAAGCAATAATAAATATTAGAATTAGTCTCATTTGTTAATAAAAAGTTTTTTTAATATGCATGGATATAATATGATTATTAAAACCAGCAAATAACCCATGGCCATTTTCAATATTTGATACAACATCAAGTGGCTCTGCCATACCGTATAAATAATTTTCCTCTCTATTATTAAGATGATGAATGAGTGTTGTTTTGTATTGAAAATACTCCTTAGTAACAGTTCTTAAATGGATGCTTATATGGTGATCTGATATCCATTTTTTGGTATTTTGTCCTTGCGGAGGATAATAATAAATAACGAGAGTGTGCTCTTTTCCATTAATGGTTTCATCAGTAAAAAGTAATTCTTTTGGTTTATGCAGATCATAACGGATAATAGAAGGATAGTAGCTTTCGGAAGTAATTATTGGATCATTCGTTGAAAGGTTATAAAAATCTCGTTCTTCATATTTGGAATAGGCAATATCTGACACCCTGACAGCATAATAATTTTTTTCATTAACCGGATCTTTAAATGACACAGAAATTTCTGAATATATATCATCATTATCACTAAAATAAGCTATAGGTGTTAGATTTGTGTCAATAATTTGAACTTGGCCAGGGATATGTGTAGAAGATGTAACAGTTTCAAATCCCTTTTTTTTAACAGTAATTCTTAATTGATCATTTACATCAGGATGAAAATTGATTGGATAAAACCCAAGAGAATCAATATAGTTCAAGGTATCTATTAGGTTATTATTATATAACAATACAGTAGCATCTTTTATGGTATTTTTTGTTGTATCGAAGATGTGTTTTGTACTGGTAACATTTACTCTGAGTTGCTTTGGTTGAGGAAATGTAAACGGGACGATAGTTGAATAAATAACAAGCTTCCTCTCTTTATCAGGTACGTCAATCTCTATTTCTTCTGTACATGAAGCCGCTATAAAAAAGATTGTAATAATTATAGATATTATTTTATTCATATTGTATTTCTTTTTGAATTACATCTTCTAAATAGTGAATAGCGTAATCTCCATCTAATATTTTATTATTAACAATAAACGAGGGTGTGGTATAAATATTATACTTTTGTAATATAACTTTATTTTTCAATAGTGCTTTTAAGTAATCATTTTTTGAGGGTAGTTCTTTATTTTGAACCGTATTTAAATTGAATTCTCTGGCAAGCACAAAGAATATGGAATCATTCTGCAATTCAGTTGAACTGTTAATAATAGCTTTATACATTTCATTAAATTTGTTTTCTCTTGAAGCTAACTCACATAATAATTCCGCCTTGCCAAAATAATCACCATACGGCACAAATTTAAAGTTTGCTTGATCTTTATAGTTATTTGACAATGCTTCTAATTGTGGTGCAATTTGCTGACAGGAATGACATTTAAAATCGGATATAACAAATACATCAATTTTATCAGGTTTTTCAGATGTCAGATTATAGGCATAAATTTTATCCGAATTAATAGACCTGAAAAAATTTGGTTTTAATTTTATAATGTATTCGTACTTATTTTTTAATGAATTTAAATATTCATTTTTTCTTTTTGTTCTACAAATTGATTCTAAATAACTTAGTTTTTTATTAATCGTATCCTTTATATTTAAATGGTGTTTTTTTATATATTCCCCCTTTGAGTCAGTGGCTTTACTATAACATTTATTCTTTATTTCTAAATTCATCAACTGTTCAACCGGAATATTTCTTTTTTTTGATTCAAAATATAACAATTTATCCTCAATTAGATGTTTTAAACCTTGCATCTTTAGTTGATATAATCTATCCCCTAATAATGAATCCAATTCTTGTTTATATATTGGATTATTTTTAACATAAGCTAACACATTATTCGATGTATTGTTTTTTTTCTTTTGATTTAGTAAACAATAAAAAAGATCAACGGCTAATATAGCTAAACATAATATCACACTGGTTTTAATAAACAATTTCATTGTAGTGTAAAATTTTAAGCCTGACAAATAATAATACGTGCCAGGCTTAATTCATGGAATTACTGTATTATATCAGGACTCACATAAAATTTATTATTATAAATAAAGGGGGCACATTCATCTGGTATTTCCATTACATAACAATTGGCTCCATCAAACCAACTACCTTCCATAGGACATTGATTGCCATTAACTGGTGTATAATAAAATCTATCATGCCAAATAAATGCATTTGTTCCGCTTGGAGGTGTCCCAACATGACAATTGGCCCCATCGTAATGACCTATAGTGCAATTATGTCCTCTAAAATCATTTCTTTTTTTAGCTACTCTATAAGAAGGAGTTGGATCTTGATACCTGCATTCATAAACTAGGACATTTCTTTTGTAAACATCCCAATCTTCTCCCATACAAGCCCAGTATGTTCCATTGGGATATAACCATGCGGTAAATGCATCTTTAGCAGGGCAAATTGTTCCAAAAATTGTATGTATTGTAGGGCCACATTCATTATATGTAAATTTGCAATATATTTTATAAGACCCTGACCAACCATAATGAACAATTCCAAGAAAATCACTATCCTTAGATTTGACAGAATAGCCTGTAGGATAACCCATTACCCAGTCCTCTGTAGATTTGGTGTTAATATTACAAATTTCTAATGAATAATCATTTACTTCTTTTGTAAAATTCTCTGCAATAACTTCTACCCATACAGGTATAGCATCCTCATTAATTTTGTTAGGTAGTGTATCTGTTTTGTTTTGACCAGCAGATTTATTATTAGATTTTTTTTCCTTAGATTTAATCACATTTACATCTCCAGTATTTACAATTAGCTTGACTTGTTTGTGCTTTAAAAAATGATTCAAATTATTTTCATCCTTAGATTTAATTCTAACAAGAATAGAATTATTTCCAGATTGATCTAACACCTTCATTTCTTTCTGATATGGATATTCGTTTACATACTCAGAAGTTTTATCAGGTTTCGGTTGTTTTTGATCTGCACTTTTTTCTTTTTCACAGCTTAAAAGTGCTAAAAAAACAGCTACTAAGGTAAACAGTTTTGATGTTTTCATTTTTAATAAATTAAGTTAATAAATAATTTTACTACGGAAACAAAAGTATGGTGTGCTACGGAAAAAATGTTTCCGTCAAAAATTATTTATTAAATATTTTTTCTCTTCCCTGTCATATTTGATATCGAACCCTTTTTCACGTAAACGATTTATCATATTTCTAACAGTTTTTTCTGAACAATTAAATAACTCTGCTGCTCCAAATGGTGAATTAAGCTGTTTTTTATCTATCATTTCAAGCAAATATTCCAATCTTTTGGTATAAGTTAAATAATCCATTTTTTCTTATTTTGTTGAACAATTAATAATCAGTAATAGAGGTTTTTGAATTATTGACGAACTGTATTGCCTTGTTGTACTACAGGATTAAAAAAAAGCAGAAACCGTTTTTTAAAAACAATTTCTGCTTTTCCCGTGTAGAAATTTATTCATAAATGATTTTAATCGTTTTATCCGACCCGTTGAATTGATAATGCAAATAATAAATTCCCCGGGGGTATTGAGTAAGATTGACCCGGGCATTATAATTCACCATGTTTTTGATCTCCTTTTCAAGTATTCTGATTCCCAGTATATTGTATATCTCATACGTTAAACATCCTTTTTTCCCGGGTGTTATTTTAAAAGAAAACTTTCCATTATTGGGATTCGGGTATAATTTGACATCAAGATCATTGGAATTGGTTGATAGAGAAACTGGTGAATCTTCTTTTACAAAGATGGTATCCGTGTCCTGGCAACCGTTCGAATCGGTTACCATCACGTGATAGAGTCCCGTACTGTCAACATGTAGCGTGGAATCCGTACTATTGTCATTCCAAAGGTAAAGATATCCCTCCCCGGCATCCAGGTAAACCGGCAGAGAAGTTGTTAATGTATCGGGCCCTAAATCAACAATAAACTCATAACTTTCTACTTGTCCAATGATATCATTATTTGATGTATCATGATCATGTATATATTTTAACCCCATGGTGAATTCATATACTTTACGTGTACTCAAATCGATCAGAGAATCAAATGAAAATAAAACACCTTCAAAAGGGTTTATTGCCGTGTCTTCTGCATAAAAATCCCACACTTTATCTGAACCTTCCAGTGTATAATATAATAAAATCGTGTCATTTGGAAATACAGGTGTATTGCCTGTATTCATAAAATAAACATTTGCTGTATCTTCACCGGTAAACGAGCAATCTCTTAAAAAGGCTGAGTCGGCAGGGTAAATAATTGTGAGGTCTGCAAAACACTGCCCATCCCTGTTCCCCGGGGAAGCATAAACGGAATCCCCGTTGTCAATAGTATCCACGTATGTATTTGATGCATACCAATTCGAAGGATCGTTGTTATCTGTAAACGGGTTGCACAATACCAGTGAAGACCCCGTTCCACCCGCGTCTGGCCAGTCAACAGTATTGTCATAACTTACAGAATCGATTAATTGTCCGGAATTATTAAATAATTTGATGGTCTCTCCATCATTATTCAATATACCGGACCATTCAAAAGCAGTAATTCCATAAAAGCGTCTGAATATAGCCGAATCCTTTGCCACGATGAAATGTTGGCCGGCATGAATAGTCGTGTCAGGAAACGTGACATCAATTGCTTCGGATAAATAATAATCCATAATATTGATACCGGAACTGCTGCTGTTTAGTATCTCGACAAATTCAATCGTGTCGGAGCCAGATGCGGGATCATCGTACATGATTTCAGTAATTACTAAATCTTGTGATAATAGGTTTTTGGGCAAATATAACATTATAAATAACGATAAAATAAAACATAAATCCTTCATAATAAATGATTTTTGAGGTTTGTAAATAAAATTATTTTCAATGGAACAAAAATAATAAATAAATTTACTTAAAAAAACAGAACATTAAATTTAACAAAAAATTAACGTGTATTATGTAATATAATCAAAATTAATAAAGCAGTTATTGGAGGGTGCCGCGTTGAATGATTAACCCGGAATATTCATTACGAAGTTCTAATACATAATTTGGATTAAATCATGATAATTTTTTTGTACAGGTTCAAAAATAAAACATCCAGGGATTAAACGTTCATCTTGCCGGCACGATGGAATAAAACGGTATACTTTACTTACTAAAGCAAGTTCAGACTGCTTTGCTGGTTTTTTCTGCTTTTTCTTTGAGCAGAGCAATTTCCAGAGCTTCAAGCATGTCATCTACATAATGAAATGTCAGGCCTTCAAGGTACAGGGGTTTGATTTCTTCCACATCTTTTTTATTGGCTTTTGGAAGAATTATTTCTTTGATATATGCACGTTTGGCTGCCAGTATTTTTTCTTTGATGCCGCCTACCGGCAATACCTTGCCCCGTAGCGTGATTTCACCGGTCATGCCAATGTTTTTTTTCACTTTTCGTTTGGTGAAAGATGATGCCAATGAAGTCACCATTGTAATCCCTGCCGAAGGGCCGTCTTTTGGAATGGCACCTTCGGGGATGTGCATGTGTACATTCCATTTGGTAAATTCTTCCGCTGAAATATTCAAGACATCAAAGTTCGATTTTATATATGCCAAAGCAATGGCTGCAGATTCTTTCATTACATCACCCAGGTTACCTGTAATGGACAGTTCGCCTTTCCCTTTATGCAGGCTGGTTTCAATGAATAAAATATCACCGCCCACGGAAGTCCACGCCAGCCCCGTCACTACTCCCGAGTATTCATTCCCTTCATATTTTTCTTTCATGTATTTTGGGGCGCCCATGATTTTTTTGATTTCTTCAAGGGTCAGTTCTTTATCAATCTTTTCATCCATTGCCGTGCGTTTGGCAATATTCCTGACAATTTTGGCAATGGTTTTGTCCAGTTCCCTGACCCCGGCTTCACGGGTATGGTTTTCAATGATATATTCAAAGACGTCTTTAGAAATACTGATATAATCTTTTTTCAGCCCGTGCAAATCCAATTGTTTAGGCAGCAGGTGGCGGACAGCGATTTCTATTTTTTCTTCCACGATATACCCGTTTACATTGATCAGCTCCATGCGGTCAAGCAAGGGGACACTCACCGTGTTGGTGGTGTTGGCTGTTGCAATGAACAGGGTTTTGGATAAATCGTATTCCAATTCCAGGAAATTATCATAAAATTCACTGTTTTGTTCCGGGTCCAGCACCTCTAACAGAGCAGAGGAGGGGTCTCCATGAAAACTTTTCCCTAACTTGTCTATTTCATCCAACACGAATACAGGATTGGACGACTTGGCTTTTTTTATGTTTTGTATGATCCGGCCAGGCATGGCACCGATATATGTTTTCCTGTGGCCGCGGATTTCACTCTCGTCGTGCATACCTCCCAATGACATGCGCACGTATTTCCTGTTCAGTGATTTTGCAATGGATTTTCCAAGCGATGTTTTTCCAACTCCTGGTGGTCCGTAAAGGCAAAGAATCGGGGATTTGAGGTCTTTCTTTAGTTTTAATACAGCCAGGTGTTCTAAAATCCGTTCTTTGACTTTTTCAAGTCCAAAATGGTCCTCATCCAAAATATCCTGTGCATGTTGAAGGTCAAAATTGTCTTTTGTCGTTTTCTCCCATGGTAATTCAAGCAAGGTCTGTAAGTAGTTCAATTGAACAGAATGATCGGGTGCCGAGGGATTGGTACGTTGTAATTTTTTGATCTCTTTATCAAATTTAGCCTTTACTTCTTTGCTCCATTTTTTCTTTTTTGCCTGTTCCTGCAATTCTTTGATCTCTTGCTCTACCGGGTTGCCACCGAGCTCTTGTTGAATATGCTTCATTTGTTGTTGAAGCATGTAGTCTCGCTGTTGTTTGTCTATGTCTTTTTTAACTTTTGACTGGATGTCATTTTTTAATTCCAGCTTTTGTACCTGTTGGGTAAGGTATTCCAATAATTTTTTGCCTCTTTGTTCAATATCTTCCAGTTCCAGTAAAAATTGTTTGTCTTCAACGTTGATATCACTGTTTGAAGAAATAAAATTCATTAGAAATTTAATATTGCCAATATTTTTAATGGCAAAAGAAGCTTCGTTCGGGATGTTTTCAGAAAGATTAATGATTTTTATGGATAAATCCTTTAGAGAAGATATGATTGCATTGAATTCCTTACTTTCTTTAGCAGGTGGGACAAGGGGCAAGCCTTCCACGCGGGCTTTGTAAAATGGTTCTTTCGTTTCGAGGCTTTTTAAGCGGATCCTTCGCCTGCCTTGTATTACAACAGAATTACTTCCATCAGGCATTTCAAGGATTTTTACAATTTGTCCCAGTGTGCCGATTTTATACATTTCATCAAAATCCGGTTCTTCTTTATTTGGGTCTTTTTGGGCAACAGCACCAAAAAATTTATTGCCCTCGTTGATGTGATTAATCAGTTGAACAGACTTTTCTCTTCCTATGACGATCGGAAGTATTACACCTGGAAAGAGAACAGTGTTTTTTAATGGAAGTACAGGAAGTATTTCAGGAATGTCTATGTCTTGTATCTTTTCATCGTCATCATCTGTAATCAGGGGAATAAATTCTGTTTTACCTTCCTGATCATCTAAAAACAGTTTATTAAATTTTAATTTCTCCACGGATGCCGTTTTTTCTTTAATTTTTACAATATGTCACTTTGTCAGCATTCAATTATATTTATATTTTAGTATGAAAGAATTTTCTTGTTAAGTTCCTCATATAATAGCAATTTGAGACAAAGTATTGTATTTTACTGCAATTCTTATGCCAATGTTTAAAGAAGGAGTTTTAGTGTAATTGTTTAATCATCCACCCGGGATAACTGAAGGAGTCATTTATTTGGAGTTTAATAGGCCCCTTTGATAACGCGTGATTCACGACATTTTTTAACATGTTTTCCCGGTTTACTTCATGCCCTGTTAGTTCAAAAGCCATGCTCCACCATGTATCCCGGGCATCTTCAATCCAAAGCCTGCTAAGTTCCCATTCACATTTTCCGTCTAATGCATTCTTATTGCAAGTTTTTATAATATCTCCTTTACTTGTATAAAACAAAGTCTTCAGCATTCGTTGTTTGTGAATGGAAATCCACCAACCGGTATGATTATCTTCAATAGGGCCAAATTTATTTTCCCGGGTATTAAAACTCCATTTGATCCAGTCGTCAGCATTCCCTGATGTATTTTTTTGAAATTGTATTGCCCCGTGATGACGTGTGCAATGCTTGATTTCAATATTTTCTGTTCCTCTTTTTTTAATGCCAATATCAGGATTGTTTAACGATAAGTATTGGTCTTTTCGCGCCGGGGATGCCCGGATTTCTTCGCGTGAAATACCATAAATACCAAGTATTTGTTCCGGGATGTCGCCTTGTTGAAACCATCTTACTTCAGTTGTCTGATACATGGATTGGGTTAATCATTTTTGTATTGTTTACTTTCTTCAAACACTGCCTGGAAAATTTGTTTTTCAGCGTCATTTAGCTGTTGCCCTCTCCTGTTCATAACCTGTTCTGCTACTTCAAGGGCTTTGTTAAGCTGATATGTTTTAAACCCGTTTGCCCCGCCCCATGAAAAAGATGGAATAAAGGTCCGGGGAAACCCGTCGCCAAAAATATTTGCACTTACTCCCACCACTGTACCGGTATTAAACATGGTATTGATTCCGCATTTGGAATGATCTCCCATGAGTAGCCCGCAGAACTGCAGTCCCGTGTTAATGAAGCGTTGTGTCGTGTAATTCCAAACTTTTACTTCTTTATAATTATTTTTTAAATTAGAACTGTTACTGTCTGCACCGAGATTACACCATTCGCCAATCACGGCATTGCCAACAAATCCGTCATGAGCCTTGTTGGAATAACCGAAAAATACAACATTGTTCAATTCTCCTCCAGCTTTTACATGAGGGCCGAGTGTTGTAGGGCCGTATATTTTGGCTGCCAGTTTTACCACGGCATGGTCACACATGGCGAAAGGCCCCCGGATCACGGATCCTTCCATGATTTCAGCATTGTTTCCAATGTACACCGGGCCATTTTCCGTGTTGATGGTTACATATTCCAACCTGGCACTTTCTTCAACAAAGCATTCATGGCTACCAAATATTTGATTGGTATTGCTGATGCTTGCTGATTCGCGTCCCCGTGTAAGCTGTTCAAAATCACGGGCCAGGGCCACTCCATTGTATGAAAAGATATTCCAGGGATACCGTATGCTCAGGGGGGCTTTATCGTTTTGTTTTACCTTATACCGGGAGTAATTATCCGGTTTAAACGAAGTAACAGCTCCTTTTTCGAGTTTAACAGCAACCAATGTATCGTCTGATACAAGTGCTTCATGATGTTGGAGTTTGTTGATGTTGTGCAACAGATGTTCATCCGGGAGAATCCGTCCATTGATTAGAAGGTTTTCTTCTTCCAGGTGCAATGGAAATTTTTTCGTAAGATAGTCCCTCGTGAAATGAGAACACGATGTGTTCATGATTGCTTCCCATTTTTCCCTGATTGTCAGTATGCCAACGCGGATTTCACACGGGGGCCGGGTAAAAGTAAAGGGAAGCAGGTCAGAATAATACTGGTCATCAAATAGAATAATATTGGTAGTACGTGTTGGCATGGCCGGGATTAATATTTTATAAGTTTTTAAAGCATTAAAAATAATAAAATAATACGTGATCATCCAGTCCTGAAACCCAAATTATGTATTAGAACTTCGTAATGAGCATTAAAAATACGATAAAACA